>DASRII010000374.1:0-10677 GCA_035650075.1 Micromonosporaceae bacterium
ACTCGATACCCTCCGGTGTCCGCGCCTCGATCGTCCGCATCGACGGAGTTTAGCGTCCAGGAAAGGACGGACGCCTCGCCACAGGGTAGCTAGTGTGCCTGCGTGCTACGTCGGTTGCTCGTTCTTCTGTGGTCGTCGGCGTCATGGCCGGATGCGGCCTCCTGGCGCCCAGCGAATCGTCCGACCCCGCCGATACGGTCCAGAGGCGTGTGGTTCCTGGCCACCATGTTCGGTGGCCACGCGGAGCGACGGTGTTCTGTGCCCGCTGGGCGGCCGATCGTCTTTCCCGTGATCAACTACCAGCACAGCTTCATTGACTTCTGCGTCTCTTTCATGGAGGTGGCCGCCGGCCTCGCCGAGCTGGAGGCTTACGGCTGTGGACTGTGGGTGTGGCTCCTGCCCTTGCCACCTGGCTCCCACGAACTTCGCATCCGCGGCCTGGCCGGCGACATCGCCAACAGCGTCGACTACCACCTCGATGTCATAGCGCCGACCGTCGCGGCCCTCGCCGAGCAATAGACCAACTTGCTCGTCTTACCGACGTGTCCATTGAGGACGGCGTACGCTGGGCGCTCGTGAGCGATACATTGACGGACTGGCCTCGCGAGCTTCGCGAGCTACCGGCGCAACTGGTCGCCGAAGCGGCGGCGAACCCCGGCGGTTCCGTGGCCGAGATCGACGCGGAACTGGTGCCCGACCCGGACGGGTTCGTCCCACCGGAGGCGATCATCGGCGTCTTTCCCGTCGGTCTCGACGGCAAGCCGACCGGCGAGTTCGTGCGCAACCCCGGCTACGGATCGATCCGCGACGACCTCACCCGCCTCGTGGAGTCCGACCACTGGCTCGGCTGGCTGCCCGACGACCCGCCGGCGGCGGTGCGGACGGCGATCGAGGATCTGTTGGACCAGCAGGTCGAGGGCTCGCAGGTCGAATGGATCAAAGCGACCGAGGAGCCGGTCTTCCTGACAGGCGGCCGGCAGCTGGCCGACGACGAGGAGCGCATCGTGGTCACCCGCGCCGGTCTGGCCCTGCCGTTCGCATTGGGCGCGCTGCCACCCGACGGCCGGCGGGAGATCCTCATGGGCGTCTTCTCCTGGGCCGCGGGCGGTCTGGATACTCCCGACGGGCGGCGCGACCAGGTCTGGCTCGACCTGTTCATGACCCGCGAGCACGCCGAGGGCCTGCTGCCGCAACGCGTCGAGGACGTGTAGACGCTACCGTTCCCATGTGAACGCCCCTCGCGTTGTCGTGCTGTGCCTACTGCTCACCGCGACCGCGTGCGGCAGCGCGCCGCAGCCGGTCACCTGGTCGGCGCGGACCACGCCGTCACCGTCTCCGTCCATCCCGCCCGCGTCCTCCTCGCCCACTCCACCGCCCCGGCCCCCCGCCGTGCCGAGCGGTGTCAACGTGGGCATCGCAGTGTTCGACCGCCAGACCGGCTCGTTCACGATGCAGCACAACGCCACCATGCGTTTCCGCTCGGCGTCGCTGGTCAAGTTGCTCATCGCGCTGGACTACCTGTGGGACCGCGGGCCGGGCTACGCGGTACCGGCGGCCGACCGCGACCGGCTGCAGCTGATGCTGCGCAGCAGCGACGACAGCGCCGCGACCTACTACTGGAGCCGCAACGGGCAGGGCGAGATCGTCACCCGGATGTCCGCGCGCCTCACCCTCCGCGACACGGCGCCGCCGCCCGCTGCCCGACCGAAGGCCTGGGGGTACACGGCCCTGAGCGCCGCCGACATCGTCCGCATCTACCGGTACGTCCTGGACGACGCAGCCGCACCGGTACGCGACTTCGTCATGGGCAACCTCCGCCAGTCCACCCGTTGCGGGACGGACCGCTACGACCAGTCGTTCGGTATCCCGAGCGCGTTCGAGAAGCCGTGGGCGGTGAAGCAGGGCTGGTCCGGTTTCGGTGATGTCCCGGCGATTCCGTGCACGGGCACCACGCAGGCGCGGTACGAAGTAGTCGGCATCCTCGACGGCCGGGTTCTGCACACCACCGGGACCGTCGGTCCGGACGACCGGTCGATCGTCGCCGTGCTGACCCAACACCCCAGCGGTACGTCGTTCGCCAAGGCCACCGCCACGCTCACCAACCTGATCGGCCAGCTCCCGGTGCCGGGTGCGATCCCCCGGCGCGCCTAGCCGTCGGCGGGTGCCGACAGTCACACCGGGCGTTCAGTCGCTCGGCATTCTGGCTTCGACCTCGCGACGGCGAGCCTTCGACTCCTCGATCGACTCGAGGTAGTACTGCAGGGTCAGCTCCCTGCCCTGAGCCGCTGCCTCATCGGCCATCTCCTGCGACTCGGCGATGTGTTCGTCGATGGAGGCGAGGACGAGCTGAGTGAGCGCGCGCAGCTGCTGGTCGGAGTCGAATGTCATGTTCCGGTCTCCAATCTTTCGTCGAGTCTGCCGAGCTCGTACTGATGATCTTCGAGTTTCTTGCGGTAGTCCGCCAATCCGTCCTCGTACTGGCCGATGAAGATTCGAGCTCTCTCGATCTTTTGGTGCAGCTCGATCCGGGCGAACTCGTGGTGTTCCCGTGCGTCGTCCATGTCGTTCCTCCCCCGTGAGGAATCGGTCCTCGAGCATTCTGGCACAGGCGTACGACGAGCTACAGCAACTCTCCGGGTGGGCTTGTGGGCAAATGGATCCAGCCTTCGCGCGCCGCCAACGACGCCTGCTGGGGCGTGGGCAGCACGGTCCGGCCGGTAGCGGCCGCCCGCGCTACCAACGCGCACAGCAACGCGTCGAGGTCGTGATCGCGCCGCCGCAACAGAGCCGCGTCGACGGTCAGCCACGGGCACAGCGCGAGCAGCGAGTCGACGATCGCCGTACGCACCGGTGCTCCGCGCGTGCGCTTGTAGCCCGTCGCCGGCAATCCCCACACCCGCAGCGCACCTGCCGGGTACGCCTCGAACAGCCGGTCAGTGCCGTCGCGCGCGGCCACCCCCAACGCACCCTGCAACCGTGCCGCGCGGAACGCGCACACCGCGAGCAGGTCGCTGGATGCGGACAGCGGCCGTACGCCGGTACGCAGCGCCACTTCCAGATCGGTGCACCGGTAGCGCAGGGCCAGTGGATCCGTCGCCGGCCATGACTGTCCACTGTGGTGGGCAGCGACGGCGGTGATGAAGGAGTCCGGCCAGCCGAGCGGCGCGTCGATCGCCACCACGTCCACGTCGGCGGCCAACCGCAGCAGCTCGTCGTCGCCGAGCGGCGGCGACGCCAGCGTGGCTACCGCGGCGGTGGCGGTCCAGGTCACCACGCAGGCGCCGGTCGAGTCCGGCTGGGCGGCGAGGTCGATGCCGAGCGTTCGCACCGCACCATCATGCTGGCCCGCCGGATGGGGGGTGTCCGGCGGGCCAGCGGTTCAGGGGATTCGGTAGATCAGTAGACCTGAAGGCCGAAGGCGTTGAGCGCCTCGACCACGGGCTGGAAGAACGTCGTACCGCCGGACGAGCAGTTGCCGCTGCCGCCGGAGGTGAGGCCGATCGCGGAGTTGCCGGAGTAGAGCGAACCGCCGCTGTCACCGGGCTCGGCGCAGACGTTGGTACGGATCAGACCGGTCACCGTGCCCTGCGGGTAGTTGACGGTGGCGTTGTTCGCGAGCACCCGTCCACTGTGGAGACCGGTAGTGCTACCGCTGCGGAACACGGTCTCGTTCACGGTGGCGTTGCGGGAGTTCGTGATGTCCTGCGTGCCGGGCCAGAGGTACACGTTGCCCGGGTTCGAGATCGACGTGTTGGTGTACCGAACGGCTCCGTAGTCGTTGCCCGGGAAGCTGCTACCGATCCGGGTGCCCAATACGGTCGTACGGCTGGAGTTGGAGTACCACGTCGAGCCGATGTTCGTGCAGTGGCCGGCGGTCACGAAGTGCCGCACGCCGGCCGAGTTGCGGGCGTTGAAGCCGAGCGAGCACCGTGCGGAGCTGGTGTAGATGGCCTGGCCGCCCGAGATGTTCAGGCTGAGCGTGCCGGGCATCGACTCGATCCGCACCGCGGCGCCGTACTTCTGCGCGATAGCTCTCACCGCCGCCAGCTTCGCGCCGGTCACGGTGCTATCCACTTCGACGAGAACCTGGTTGGACATCGGGTCTACGGACCACGCGGTGCCGGCGATGCGGGCCGCGGCGTCCAGGTTGGCCGTGACCACGGCCAGCTGAGCGTCGCTGCGGGCGACCAGCTTCGCAACGAGGCCGGCGGAGCGGACCGCGTCCGCGGCCGCGGCATCGGTCACGTTGACCACCATTGCGCCACTGTTGGCGTCGTAGTACGTGCCAGCCGAACGAGCGGAACCCAGCTGTGCCAAGGCCGTATCGGCGTTGGCACTCAACCGCAGTGCGCTCTGCGCGGGTGACGGCGCGAACAGCGCACCGACCAGTAGCCCTGCTACCAGGCCGGCGAACGCGGCGCCTCGGAGTGAGGACTTTGTGAGTCTCACACGAGCCTCCCGGGGGGTTGGACACGTCCGTAGGATGACGTGTCGTTACGGGCGGCGGACGACCGGCAGACTCAATACATTCGAAAATGCCGATCTCTTGCCGTGGGAAGTATTGTCACTTCAACCAGGTTGAGTTCACAAGCCCACCAGGGGTTAGCGGGCGATCTGCACCTTCTCCACGTCGCCGCGCCGCGCCGCGTCCAGGGCGTCGAGAGCGCTGTCCAACGGGTACGTGGTGACCCGCAATCGAGCCAGTGGCAGCCGGTCGAGCAGCTCGACCGCCCGGGATTGGGTGAACGGGTTGACGGCGGTACCGAGCAGCGTCAGCTCCTTGGCGTACACCTCGTACGGGCGCACATCGAGCACGGCAGAAGGTGTGGCGACGCCGAACACGAGCACGGTCGCGCCGGGAGCGGCGAGCCGCAGGCACTCCCGCAACACGGGCGCCGAGCCGACCGCGTCGATGAGGTAGGCGAAGCCGGGCTCGAGCTCGGACGGCTCGACCGCGGAGTCCGCGCCCATCCGCAGAGCGAGGTCCCGGCGGTCGGGACGTGGGTCGGCGGCGACGATCGGGTGGAGTCCGAGGTGCCGGGCCAGGGCGACGAGCAACGCACCCGCCGGACCGCATCCCATCACGAGCAACGGCAGTCCGGACCGCGGCGCCAACCGATCCATCGCGTGGACGCAGCACGCCAGCGGTTCGGTCAACGCACCGATCGCCGGGTCGACGTGCGGCGGCAGGAGGTACGCGAACCGCGCCGGTACCGCCATCAGTGATGCCATCCCGCCGTCGAGGTCGACGCCGTACGCCCGCCGTGCCGTGCACAGGTGCTCGCGACCCAGTCGACAAGAAGCGCAAAGTCCACAAGAGACATTCGGCTGGACCGCTACCAGATCGCCGACCCGGAGCCCGTTCACCGCGGCACCGACGGCCACCACGCGACCGGCCACCTCGTGCCCGAGGATCACCGGTGCCGCGGCCGGAAACTCACCGTCCACAATGTGCAGATCGGTACCGCAGACGCCGGCGGCCAGCGGCTCGAGCAGGACTTCGCCTGGATCGACGACAGGATCCGGTACCGATTCCACGCGAACGTCGCCCGTGCCGTGGAACCGGACCGCTCGCATCTTAGGCCGGCGACCAGTCCGGGTCGCGGCCGAACGCGGCGAGCAGGCGGTCCTGGTCGGAGGCGCCCGCGCCCACCGAAGTGCGCGGGCCGATGAAGCCGGCTTTGCGGTACATCTCCTCCACGTCCGCGAACCACGCAGCGCAGTACCGCACGATCTCCGGATCCAGCGAGCGGTCGGCACCCGAGGCCACCGCCAGGTCCCAACCGTGGACGAGGTGGTCGGCGAGTAGCTGGTTCACGTACTCCGTCGCCGGAGTGTCCCCAAAGGACAGATGTACGGTGCGGTCGAGTGCGCCCGGCGCCGACACCACGGCGGCCGTCTCCGCGGCGGCGTCGCCCGCGCTGCCGACCGGATCCCCGCCCAGCAGATCGCCGTCGAGCCGGTCGCCCACGTCGGCGATGGTGGCGCCCTCGAACAGCGGCACGGACCAGCGCTGCTCGCCGACGACGTGGTTGACGAGCGCGCGTACGTCCCAGTCGGTACAGGGGGTCGGCCTCGCCCAGCCGTCCGCGGGCACCCCGCGCACCAGCTCGGCGAAGCGTCCCACGCTGCGTCCGTACAACCGCTCCAGCTCCATGGAGATCAGGTTAGTCGCTCGGCCACTCGTGTACCGGCACATTGCCGTGCATGTGCCCGATGTACTCGCGGAGGACGTCGCGCAGGGCCGTGTGCCGGTCCGTGGCGCCGCGCTCGAACCTGCGCAGCGCCGCCACCTGCCACTGCGCGCCGTTGCGCTCGATCAGGCAGCGCTGTTCGACGACCTTCAACAGCCGGTCCCGCTCCGCCGGCTCGACACCCCACCGGTCGAGGCCCTGGTACGCCATCGGCAGCAGCCGTCGCAGCACCAGCTCGGTGGCGGGCAGGTAGCCCAGCCCGGGCCAGAACAGCGTGGCGGACAGGCCGTGCCGGGCCGCGCTGTGGAAGTTCTCCTCGGCCGCGCTGAACGACATCTGGGACCACACCGGTCGGTCCGCTTCGGCGAGGGTACGGACGAGTCCAAAGTAGAACGCGCCGTTGGCGATGATGTCGACCACGGTGGGTCCGGCCGGCAGCACGCGGTTCTCCACGCGCAGGTGCGGGCGGCCGTCCACCACGTCGTAGATGGGCCGGTTCCAGCGGTAGACGGTGCCGTTGTGCAGCCGCAGCTCGCCGAGGGCCGGGGTAGCGCCGCCGGCGAGCGTGGCCTCCGGGTCCTCTTCGCTCTCCACGGGCAGCAGCGCGGAGAAATACCGGACGTTCTCCTCGAAGAGGTCGAACACCGACGTGATCCACCGTTCGCCGAACCAGACCCGCGGGCGTACCCCCTGGGTCTTGATCTCTTCCGACCTGGTGTCGGTCGCCTGCTCGAACAGCGGGATGCGGGTCTCCCGCCAGAGCTCGCGGCCGAGCAGGAACGGCGAGTTCGCTCCCAGAGCCACCTGGACCCCCGCGATGGCCTGGGCGGCGTTCCAGTACTCCGCGAACTGCTCCGGACTCACCTGCAGGTGGAACTGGACGCTCGTGCAGGCGGCCTCGGGCGCGACGGTGTCGGCCGTGATGGCCAGCCGCTCGATCCCGTCGATGCTGATGTGCAGGTCCTCGCCGCGGGCCGCGAAGATCTGCTCGTTGAGCAAGGCGTACCGAGGATTGGCCGACAGCGACTCGAGCGTGAGGTGCTCCTCACGTAGCGTCGGCAGGATGCCGATCATCACCATGTGCGCGCCAACCGTCCGCGCCTGGTCCTCGGCGGCGTTCAGGCTGGCGCGTACGTGTTGTTCAAAATCGGTCAATCCACCTTCGGTCAGAGCCTTCGGGGGGACATTGACCTCGATGTTGAACTGGCCAAGTTCGGTCTGAAACGCGGGATCCGCGATCGCGGCGAGCGCCTCGGCGTTGCGCATCGCCGGCTCGGCGTCCTCGTCCACCAGGTTGAGCTCGATCTCCAGCCCCGTCAGCGGCCGATCGAAGTCGAACCGCGACTCGCGCAACATCTCCGCGAAGACATCCAGGCACCGGCGCACCTTCTGCCGGTACTTGGTCCGGTCCTCCCGCGTGAAGACCCGCCGCTCGACCTCCTCGCCCATGACCACACGCTACTGCCTTTTCCGGGCTATGCCTTCCGCCCGGAGGCCTCGGCCACCGCGAGGGTGCCAGGCCCGTTGTGTCGACCGCCTCCAGTCTGCTATTCAGACATTCGCAACTGTGATTTTTCCCCCGAACGCGAACGCGAGGATCGAGGAGGCTCCAGTGCGCTCGACACGTTGGAAAGTGGCGGTCGCCATCATGACCGTCACCGCGCTCGTCGGGGTGCCGACCAGGACAGGTGCGGCACCACCGACAGCGCCGGCTCAGGCCGCGGCCGGCAGCTTCTTCGACTCAGCCGCGCCCAGAGACAAGGACAACCGCACGGGTACCGTCGCACCGAACGGCCGCCAACTGTCGGTGGCCGGGGCTTTGGGCGGCGTCCAGTGGAACCGCTTCGGCACACCGCACGCGCTCTCCGCCGACGCCAAGGGCAAGGCGCTGGCCGCCGGGCTGTCGGCCGACCCGGAGGCCGCCGCCCGCCAGTATCTGGTGGCCAATCAGGACCTGTTCGGCCTCGACGAGGCGGCCGTGGCGGCGATGGACCGGGTGCTCGTCGCGCCTCTCGGGGCGGGCACCGTGGTGACGCTGCAGCAGCGCTTCGGCGACCTGCCGGCCGGCAACGACGGCCTGGTCTCGATCCTCGTGCACAACGGCAATGTCGTGCACGTCAGCTCGTCGCTGTCCCGCGACACCCGGGCTCCCGAGGCCCCGACGCTGTCCGCGGACGACGCGTACGCCGCCGCACTGGCCGACGCCGGCCTGACCGCCGATCAGATCGCGAGCAGCGATGTGCGGCTGGTCGCGGTACCGACACCGACCGAGGGGCCACGGGCCGCGTACGCGGTCACCCTGATCGGTACCGACGTCAGCCCGCCGGTGGCCTATACGACCTATGTGGACGGTCTTACGTCCGGTGTGCTGGTCCGTGAGGACCTCGTCGACTTCGACACGGACAACCCGGAGTGGGCGGTGTTCCCGGCCACCGCGCCGCTCAGCGGTGCGGACACCCGGCAGATCTGGTGCCTCACGCTGACGACCGGCTGCGTACGCGCGGTCAGTGATCCCAACTCCCACCAGGCCTGGGACGTCGACCTCGCGACCGGCCTGCCTACGAACACCTCCCGAGGCAACGCGGCCAACACGGTCGTCAACTGGGGTGCCGGCAACCCGGTGGTCAACGGAACCGCGAGCCCGACCCGCGAGTACACGTTCCCGTTCACCGACCAGTGGCACGCCGCCCGGTGCAACCCGACCGTGTACGAGTCGGCAACACGCAACAACATCGACGCGGCGATCTACAACCTGTTCGCGATGCACAACCGGATGCACGACTGGGCCTTCAACCTCGGCTTCACCGAAGCGGCCTGGAACATGCAGGTCGTCAACATGACCCCGGATGGCCTCGGCAACGACGCCGAGCAGGGTCGGGCGCAGGCCGGGGCGCGCTCGGGCAGCCGCAACAACGCCAACCAGGGCACGCCGCGCGACGGGCTCAACCCGACCACCAACATGTTCCTCTGGCAGCCGGTCGCCGGCTCGGCATACCCGCCGTGCGTCGACGGTGACTACGACATGACGGTCATCGGGCACGAGTACACCCATGCGATCAGCAACCGGATGATCGCCGGGCCGAACAGCGGCATCCAGTCGTTCCAGGGCGGCGCCATGGGCGAGTCGTGGAGCGACATGCTCGCCGGCGAGTACATGTTCGAGTACGGCATCCCGAACCCGGGCAGCACCGCGTTCAGCACCGGCGCATACGTGACCGGCAACCCGGACGGCATCCGCAACTACGACATGACGAAGAGCCCGCTGAACTACTCGGATGTGGGCTACGACCGGACCGGCCCGGGTGTGCACGCGGACGGCGAGATCTGGAGCGCGACCAACATGCGCATCCGGAACTACTTCACCGCCCGGTACGGCCTGGCCACTCCGAGCGTGCAGCAGCAGTGCGCGGACGGCATGATCAACGTCAATTCCTGCCCGGGCAACCGGCGGTGGGCGCAGCTGCTGTTCGACTCGTTCCTGCTGCAGGCGTCCAGCCAGATGAGCATGCTGGACCTGCGGGACAACATGCTGGCCGCCGACCTGGTCCGGTTCGGCGGGGCGAACCAGGACATCCTGTGGCAAGGCTTCGCCGAGGGCGGCATGGGCCAGGACGCGACCAGCGGGCCGGCCGACACCGAGCCGGTACCGAGCTTCGCGTCGCCGTACGCCAACAACGCCACGGTCGTCCTGCGCCCGCTGGGTGAGTCGACCGGTGCGGTCGTGCGGCTCTACGTCGGCGACCACGAGGCACGGGTGACCCCGGTCGCGGACACCGACCCGGAGACCGCGCTGCCGGACAGCTTCCAGATCGTCCCGTCGAAGAAGTTCAACCTCATGGTGGTCGGTAGCGGGTTCGGCGCGCGCAAGTTCAGCACGCTGTTCCTGCCCGGCCGGACCCAGGAGCTCAAGCTGAACCTGCCGCGCAACCACGCGTCGGGTACCAGCGGGGCGACCGTCACCGGTGACGGCCTCAACCTCGACAAGCTCGTCGACGAGACCGAGAGCACGAACTGGGCCTCGCTCGACGGCGTGGCCGGCAAGCAGCTCACCGTGGACCTGGCCGGCGGGATCCACCTCGTCAGCGAGGTCAACGTCAGCGCGATGCTGCGGCCTCCGATCGCCGGCGACGTCGACCCGGACGCCCAGGGCAGCATGACGGCGCTGCGGTCGTTCGAGCTGTGGGGCTGCCTGGCGGTAGCGTTCATCGACTGCACGCAGGACTCGCAGTACTTCAAGTTCTTCGTCAGCCAGCCGGACGCGTTCGACGGCAGCCCGTTCCGGCCGTTCATGCCGGACATCAACCTGCGCTCGTTCCACACGTTCCCGGTACCGCTCACGCACATCCGGCTGAAGGTGCTCACGAGCCAGTGCACCGGCAACCCGGACTACGCCGGTGAGCGGGACGACGACCCGAACAACGCGACCGACTGCGCCACCGCGGCCCCGATCCGGGACCAGGTACGCATCGCCGAACTGCAGGTG
>DASRII010000375.1:0-18340 GCA_035650075.1 Micromonosporaceae bacterium
AAGGCTGCCCGCGAGGCAGAGGAGAAGCGCGCCGAAGCGACCAAGATGCTGACCGATGCTCGGGACAAGCGGGACAAGGACCTGCAGACCCTCGCTCTCGAGCTCGCCGAGCGGCGGGAGAAGACCGAGCGCGAAGAGTCGGCCCGGCACGCCGGCGCGGTCGCCGCGACGCAGAAGCTCGTCGCCGAGGCCGAGGAGCGCGCCCGCGCGGCCGAGGAACGGGCGAAGGAGATCGAGCAGCGGGCCGAGGCTCGCCGCATCGAGTCCGAGCGGCACGCCACCGACACGATCGAGAAGGCGAAGGCGCTGGCCGACAAGGGTCTCAACGAGGCACGTTCCGAGGCGCACCGCATGGTCACCGACGCCCGCAACGAGGCCGAGATGACAACCCAGTCGGCGCGCCGCGAGGTCGAGGAGCTCACCCGGCAGAAGGACGCGGTCACCGCGCAGCTGGGCCAGATGCTCTCCGGCCTGGCCGGTATCGTGCCGGGCCTGCCCGGCCAGGGCAAGGACAAGAAGACCGACAAGTCGAGCGACGACCGCGTGGGAGCGGGTTCGTAGTTAGCGCACGTCAGCTGCTGCGGCACGGGGTACCACCAGACAAAGCCGACCATTGATCAGGAGTAGCGCTCGTCCCGTCACGACGGTGTGTATCCCCGCGTGACGGGACGATGCGTGTGAGGATGGAACCATGTCGCAAGGCGGAGATCTGTTCGCGCTCGGTGATGGTGTGGCCACGGAGCCCAGTTTCGAAGTCGCCATCAGGGGATACGACCGGAAACAGGTAAACCGGTACGTCACTCAGGTCGAGGCGGAGGTCGCCGCGCTAGCGGCCGAAAGGGAACAGGCGTACGCCCAGATCCACGCCCTCGCCGGCCAGGTGGAGCAGCTCCAACTGGAGCTGACCGACCTGCGGCAGCGGGTCGCCACTACCGGCCCGACCACGTTCCGCCATCTCGGTCCGAAGGTCGAGCAGATCCTCGCGCTCGCCGAGGACCAGGCCGAGGTCATCAAGGCCAGCGCGGTTCGGGAGGTCGCCGACCAGCGTGGCCAGGCCGACCGGATCATCGGCGACGCGCGCGCCCAGGCGGCCGAGGCGTTGCGGGACTTCGAAATCGCGCTCGCGGCCCGCCGGGCCGAGGAAAACAAGATCGATGCGGAGCAGCGCGAGCTGGCCAAGGCCGAGGTCGCGGCCGCGCACGAGTTCGCCGCTCGCGTTCGCGCCGAGGTCGAGCAGCAGGCGGAGACGGTACGGGTCGAGGCGCACCAGTACGCCGACCGCCTTCGCGCCGAGGCGGACGCCATGCTCGCCAACGTCTCCACACAAGCCGAGCAGGGCCGAGCCAACGCCGAGCAGGGGCTGGCCGCGTTGCGGCAACAGTCCGAGCAGTACGCGGAACAGGTGCGCGTGCGAGCCGAGGAGCAGACCCGCGGTGCCGCCCTGCGCATCGAGGAGGCCCAGCGGTTCCTGGCTGACACCGAGGCGCACGCGGCCAACCTTCGTACGCAGACCGAGCAGCACATCGCCGCCGCGCATGCGGAGGCCGAGGAGACTGGCCGGCGTACCGTGGAGGCCGCTCGTGCCGACGCGGACCGGATCGTGTCCGCGGCCCGGGCCAAGGCGGACCAGATCCTCGCGGAGGCCCAGCGCCGGACGGCCGAGGCTCAGCGCAAGACCGAGGAGGCGCTGCGCAAGGCCGAGCAGGCGTTGCGCAAGGCCGAGGAGGCCAGCGCGAAGCCGGACGACGAGCCGGCGGCCGAAGCCGACGACGTCTCCGCCGAAGCCAAGGTCGGCGCGGACGCCGACTGAGGCGCTACCCTCCCCGCATGCCGGAGGAGGAGCAGCAGCCACCCGAGCAGCAGCAGCCCGTCGCGCCGGAGCGCGTGGAGATCGACACCGGGTCCGGCTTCGGCAAGCTCGGTCGACCACTCGCGCGGTCGCCGTTCGTCATCGGCTTTCTGGGCGGCCTCGGAGCGCTCACCGCGTACTACGGCGTGGCGGCGATCCGCGGCGCGCTCAACATACTCATCCTGGTCTTCATCGCGCTGTTCCTGGCGGTCGGCCTGAACCCCGCGGTCGTCCGGCTGCAGCGCTGGAAGGTGCCGCGCGGCCTGGCGGTGGCGATCGTCGTGCTCGGCGTCTTCCTCTTCTTCTGCGGCGGCCTTGTCGCGCTCGTGCCGCCGATCGTCGGGCAGGCGGATGCGTTCTTCGACAGGCTCCCCGCGTACCTGGACGACCTGAACCGCAATACGACCCTGCGCGAGCTCGACACGCGGTACCACGTCATCGAGCGGATGAAGACCGCGGTGACGCCGGGCAGCCTCACGTTGGCCGCGGGCGGGCTGCTCGGCGGCATCGGGCTCGTGTTCGGCACGATCTTCAATATATTGACGGTGGTCATTCTCACGATCTACTTCCTCGCCGCGTTCGACCGCATCAAGCGGGGGGCGTACCGGCTGGTGCCGGCCTCGCGGCGGGAACGGGTGCAGGCGCTCGGCGACGAGGTGCTCACGAAGGTCGGCGCCTACATCACCGGCGCCCTGCTCATCGCGCTGATCGCCGGTGTGACCACGGCGGCCTTCCTGCTGATCATCGGGGTGCCGTACGCCATCGCGCTGGCCGCGATCGTCGCGCTCTTCGACCTCGTGCCCCAGATCGGCGCGATGCTCGGCGCGGTCTCGGTGAGCATCGTCGGCTTCGCGGTATCGGTGCCGATCGGCATCACCTGCGTCGTGTTCTTCATCCTCTACCAGCAGCTCGAGAACTGGCTGATCTATCCGCGGGTGATGTCCCGGACGGTACGGGTCACCGACCTCGCCGCCATCGTTGCCGCGTTGCTCGGTGCCGCGCTGCTGGGAGTCGTGGGGGCGCTCATCGCGATCCCCGCGGTAGCGGCGATCCAGCTCATCGTGCGCGAGGTGGTGATCCCGCGTCAGGAGACCCGCTGACGTCGCCTAGCCGACAATGCCGACTTCGTCGATAACCGTCCGCCGCCCCCACGCGGCTGCCTAGCGTGTCGCGGTGTGACCGGTCAGCGTGAGCGCTTCCTGGACGTACTGAGAGCCGCCGCTCTCGCCCGGGTCATCGTCTACCACATGTTCGGCCTCGCCTGGCTCAGCTTCGCGTTCCCCGCCATGGGCGTGATGTTCGCGGTGGGCGGCTCGCTGGTCGCCAGATCGCTGGACAACGCCCCGGCCGGGACGGTGATCGGCAACCGGCTGCGCCGGCTGCTGCCGGCGTACTGGCTGTTCGGCATCGTCGTGCTGGCGGCCATGTTGATAGAAGGCGAACTCGACCATCCCGGGCCGGTGTGGTGGCTCACCTGGCTCGTCCCCTTCGCCGACCCACCCGGCAGCGAGTGGGTTGCGCCGGCGACCGAGGTGCTCTGGTACCTCGTGACATACCTGTGGCTGGTCGTGCTGTCGCCGTTGGCGCTGTGGGCGTACCGGCGCTGGCCGGTGCGGACCGCGCTCGTCCCGCTCGCCGTGCTCGGCGTGGCGGAGCTGGTGTCCTTCGACGGTGTGCTGACGAACGTGGCCACGTTCGGCGCCTGCTGGGTGGCCGGCTTCGCACACCGCGACGGCGCACTCCGGCGCATGTCTACCGGTCTCCTGGTGCTGCTGGCCGGCGTCTGCCTCGGACTCGGTACCGGTTGGGCGGTGAGCCACTCGACGCCCGACCTCAACGAGATTCCGGTGGGACAGGCCCTGTACAGCCTCGGGTTCGTGCTGTTGGTGATGCGGCTGCCGGTCACGCTCGACTGGCTCCGGCGGCGACCGGCACTCGACTGGTGCCTCCGGACCGTCAACGCCCGCGCGGTCACCATCTACCTGTGGCACAACCCGGCGATCGCGGTCTGCTTCGCGGTCGGTGACGCGCTGCAGGTGTGGCGATTCGGCGAACTCGGCTACTTCGCGGTCGCGGTCGCGATGCTCGTGGCCGCCGTTCGGCTGGTCGGCTGGGTGGAGAACGTTTGGTACATTGGTCCTCGTGCCACACCGTTAGGTTTCTCCCCCGCGCCTGTACCTGGTCACCCGTGACGATCTCCCTCCGGGTACGCAGGCCTGTCAGGCGGTTCACGCGGCGCTGACCTTCGCCGCAGCACACCCCGACCTCGTCGCCGACACCCTCGTTCTGCTGTCCACTGTGGACGAGCTGGCGCTCGGCTGGCTGTGTACGGACGCGGCGGTGGCCGGCTACCGCGTCGTCAGATTCCACGAGCCCGATCTCGGTGGCGCGCTGACCGCCGCCGCCCTGGAACCGGCCGCGTACCGGCTGGTCGCTCACCTCCCACTCGCGCTTCGTACGAGGGGAGGTGAAAGATGACGGATTCGACGGAACGCTCCGAGCTCGTCGAGCTGGTCGCGGAGCGAGACGCCCTGCGCGCGCAGTTGGACGGGGATCTGCCGAGGGCCACGCGTTGGTTGCAACGCAAGGTCTGGCGGCAGGCCGCTGCGCTCGACGTACTGAACCGCAGGGTCGTCAGCCAGCGGTTCGTGCTGCGTACGCTCGACGAACTCGGCCGGTCCCTGACCGCTGACGAGTACGGGGTCGCCCGGAACCGGATCACGGACGCGCAATTGCGTGACCGGATCGGGGAACCCGAGGCGGCCTGACGAGCGTCATCAGTGAGGGGTGGGTGGCACTGCCGCCCACCCCGTCATCAGCTCGCGCCGGCGGAGGCCGGCGCCAATGGTAGGGCCCCAGGTGCCCGACGGCCGGGCAGCCGCCTCTAAAGCGGCCAGTAGCGGGTTCGACTCCCGCCTGGGGCGCCGCCCACCCGCTCGATCAACGCGGGTTCGATCCCGCCGGCTAGACGTCGGCGATGGACATCGGACCGTCCCAGGTGGACGGCAGCGGTACCGCCACCGCCGGGTTCACCCGCCGGACGATTTCGTCCAACGCGACTTCCGCGTCGCCGACCCAGAGATGCTTGGCACCGGGAATGCCGACGACCTCGACCGTCGGGATGACCGCGAACCGCTCGCGCGCCTCGTCCGGCCGCAGGTAGTCGTCGAACTCCGGCACGAGCGCCACCACCGGCTTGCCGGACCGCGCCCAGGTCTCCAGGTCGTCCACAGTGGACGACCGGAGCGGCGGCGACAGCAGGATCGTACCGACGACCGTGGGATCGCAGCCGTACCGCAGCGCCAGATCGGTGCCGAACGACCAACCCAGGAGCCAGATCGAGGGCAGCTCGGCGAACTCGGCGTACTCGATGGCGGCCGCGACGTCGTACCGTTCCTCGTCGCCGCCGGAGAACGAGCCGTCGCTGGTGCCGCGAGGGCTGGACGTGCCACGGGTGTTGAAGCGCAGCACCGCGAGGTCGGCCAGGGCCGGCAGCCGCCAGGCCGCCTTGCGCAGGATGTGACTGTCCATCATGCCGCCGTGGGTGGGCAGCGGATGCAGGCAAACCAGCGTCGCGACGGGCGGCCGTTCGAGAGGCAGGGCCAGCTCGCCCACCAGGGTCAGCCCGTCGGCGGTATGCAGCTCGATGTCCTCGCGGCGGGCGGGCAGGACCGAGTTGGCGCGGATGTCGCTCATGACCGTCGAGTAGGGTACCGCCGACTGCGCGCCCGCCAGCACGCGGAGTGCCAGTGCCGGCGGTCGGCCTCGTCGCCCTGGCGATCGATCGGCCACGCGACGACGTGCGCGACTCCCACGCCGATCTCCTGATCGCAGCCCGGGCAGCGGTACACCTTGGTCGCCGCCCCACCCGGAATGGCCCGCACCCGCCAGTCGCCGTCCGCCCACTGCTCCTCCGGCCTATGCCTTCCGGCCGGAGACCACTTTTGCACCGAGTCGACGCCGCGGCGGACCCGGTCCGGATCCAGGCCGGCCGCGGCGTCGGGACGGCGGTAGTTGCGACGCGGACTCACATTCCCAGCGTAACTAGCCCGCGACCAGGGTCGTCGGCCACGTGTTGAGATCCTGGGGCGTCTCGCTCACCCGCACTCCGCCGAGCACGAGGCGGGCGTCCGCCTCGGCGTAACCGGTCCGAGTGGTGCTGATCGTGAGTCCGCCGATACCCCCGGCCTCGGCCCGGACATGCACGACCCGGCTGGGGTCAGTACCGACCGCTAACGACGCGTCGACGAAGGGCTGATCCGGCTCGCCGGCGAGGTTGACCTCGCACGCCAACACTCTCGCGCCGGTCGGCAAAGCGGTCAGCTGGAACGGTGCGGCGCAGCGGCGCACCTCGTCGACCCGTACCGCCTCGGCGGCCGATCGGATCACCGCGTCGGTCGCGGCCAGTACCTCGGCCCGCGCCCAGACTCCGTCGACCGGTTGCCAGGTCAGCACCCACACCGGAGTCGCCAACCTGGCTCCGGTCGCCCGTTCCAGAACACCCGGTCGATCGCCGACGAGCACGTTGGAGCTGGACGAGTCGCCGTCGAGCAGGAGGTCACTCGTGCGCCTGGGCAGCCCTTCGAGCGCCGCCTTGTCCCGGCCGAGTTCGATCCAGATGTCGTTGTCGTCCGCGGTTGTCACGGCCAGCCGCTCGAAGCCGGTGCCCGAGGTCCACCGGGCTCCCCGGGCCACTCCGGTCAGCGCGTCGGCGGTGAAGTGCATCAGGGCCGGATCGGTACCGACCAGCTCCGGCCGCTGCGTCAGCGGTGGAGCGTCCACATCGGACGGCAGGGTCGGAACACCATTGGCCATCGGTCCGCCACCGACCGAGGGACGGTCCACAAGGGACGGTACGGCGACCGCGCCACCGACCGCCAGTAGAGCCGCACAGGCTATCCCGACACGTTGGCGCAGAACCCGGGAGCGCCCGCGCGCGGCCGTCCGGGCGGCCAGCTCCGCCGCGTTCACGTCCGCACCGGCCCGCGCCCGCAGACTTCGTACGATGACGTCTTCTATGTCCGTACTCATAGTTCGCTCCTCATCAAGGGCACGGCGTATCGCGCCCGCAGCGTGGCCAGCGCCCGCATCGCGTGGGTGCGGACGGTGACCGCCGAGCAGTCGAGGATCTCCGCGATCGTCGCGTCGTCAAGGTCTTCGTAGTAGCGCAACACGATCACCGCGCGCTGCCGGGGTGGCAGCGTGACGATGGCCCGCCACATCGCGTCCCGTTCCGCCGCCTCGGCGCCCACGTCGCCGGCTGCCGGCCGGTCGGCCGGGCGATGCATGGGTACCTCACGGTTGGCCAAGCGACGCCACCACGAGTTGTTGGCGTTGACGAGCATCCGGCGGACGTACACGTCGGGGCGGTCGGTGCGCTGGATGCGCCGCCAGCGCGGGTACGCCCGCGACAGGATGTCCTGCACGAGATCCTCGGCGCGGTGATCGTCCCCGGTGATCAGCCGGGCGAACCGCACCAACGCCGCACCGCGCGTGGCGACGTACTCCTCGAAGGTCACACCCGTCAGACGCCGCGAGCGCCGCGGTCTGTTGACTCAGAGGGCCCGGTAGTCACGGAACCCGCGCCCCGCCTTGCGGCCGAGGAAGCCGGCGGTGACCAGATGCTCGAGCAGCGGCGCGGGGGCGAAGCCGGGTTCGCGCAGTTCGAGGTACAGCTCTCGCTGGATCGCCAGTGCGACATCCAACCCGACGACGTCGAGCAGTTCGAACGGTCCCATCGGGTAGCCGCAGCCGAGCTTCATCGCGTAGTCGATGTCGTCGGCGTTCGAATAGGACGCCTCCAGCATCCGGACCGCGTCGTTGAGGTACGGGAACAGCAGCGCGTTGACAATAAATCCGGACCGGTCGGCGCACACCACCGGATGTCTTGGCGGACCAGCCTTGCCCAGCGCCGTGCACACCGCCCGCGCGGTCGCCACCGCCTCGGGCGACGTGCGGATCGTGCGGACCACCTCGACGAGCGGCATGTGCGTTGGCGGGTTGAAAAAATGCATTCCAACGACGTCCGCTGGCCGGCCGCTGGCCATCGCGCACTCGATCACTGGCAGGCTCGAGGTGGTCGTGGCCAGTACCACGCCCGGCTTGCAGATCTCGTCGAGGTTGGCGAACAGCGCCTTCTTGACGCTCAGCTCCTCGACTACCGCCTCGACCACCAGGTCCACATCGGACAGATCGTCGAGCGTCGACGACCACCGGATCCGGTCCACCGCGGCATCACGGTCCACATCGGACAGTTTGCCGCGGACCACGCCCTTGTCGAGCGAGGCCCGTACCGTCTCGGACAGCTTCGCCGACTTCTCCAGTCCGCGGGTCACGGACATCACGTCGTACCCGGCCCGGGCGAAGACCTCGATGATGCCGGCGGCCATCACGCCCGATCCCACCACACCGACCTTGGCAACCGGTCGCGCGCCGTCGATGGCGTCGGCGCCGGCCGCCTGCGGGGTCTGCTCATCGGGTACGACGACCGGCGAGCCCGGCCCCTCGTACGTGTAGAAGCCCTTGCCGGACTTGCGTCCCAGCAACCCCGCCGTGACCATCTGCTTGATCAGCGGTACCGGAGCATGCCGGCGATCCCGCCCGCCCCGGCGGTACAGGGTGTCGAGGATCTCGTACGCCGTATCGATGCCGACGAGGTCCATCAGCGCGAGCGGACCCATCGGTAGCCCGCAGCCCAGCCTCATCGCCGCGTCGATGTCCTCGCGGCTGGCGTACTTCCCCTCGACCATGGACACGGCGTGGTTGAGGTACCCGAACAGCAGCGCGTTCGCGATGAACCCGGCCCGGTCGCTGATCGTGACGTCCACCTTGCCGAGCCGGGCGCACAGCGCCTCGATGTCGTCGACGACGCCGTCCTCGGTGACCACCGTCTTGATCACCTCGACGAGCTTCATGATGGGCGCCGGGTTGAAGAAGTGCAGTCCGACCACCTGGTTGGGTCGGTGGGTCGCGACAGAGATCTCGGTGACGCTCAGCGAGCTCGTGTTCGTGGCGAGGATCGCCTCGGGCTTGCAGATCCGATCCAGGTCCGTGAAGATCCGCTGTTTGAGGTCGAGGTGCTCCGGTACCGCCTCGATCACCAGATCCACATCGCGCAGGGCGTCCAGCCCGACGGCGAACGTGACCCGGTCGAGCAGCGCGTCCCGGTCCTCCGCGCTCAGCTTGCCCTTGGCCACGGCCCGGTCGGTGGAGCCCGTCAACGTCGACCGGCCGCGGTCGAGCGCGGTCTGATCGACCTCCACCGCGATCGTGTCGATCCCGTTGCGCGCCAGGACCTCCACGATGCCGGCACCCATCGTGCCCAGACCGACAACACCGACCGATGTGAACTCCCGCGCCGTTGCCATGAAGGCGAGTCTGCCACCAGGCGGCCGGAGCTGCCGCCTAGTCCCGCAGGATCGCCGTGAGCCGGTCGACGAACCACTGCTCGGACTCGGTCACCAGCTCCCCACCGACGCCGAGCACACCGCCGGAGGTCGCGGCCGTGACGACCTGCTCCGCGATCGTCACCAGCCAGTGCCGGTACGCAGCGGCTTCACCCTCCTCGGCTCCCCGCGCCAGGATCTCGACCGCCTGCCGGGCCCGGTCGAGCGCATCCGCGACGCCGGCCTCGCGATCGGTGAACTCGAACACCGGCGGAACGGCGCCCTCGTCCGGGTCACCCATCAGCGCCACGATCTCCCGGGCGATCTGCTCGACCAGGCCGATGCCGGACTCGCGTCCCTCCGCGATCGCGGACAGGCCCGCCTCGCTCTCGGACAGAGTCGCGCGTACTCCGTCCTCCTGGGCGGCGCTGGCCGCTACGACGATGGCCTGCGGCAGGCCGACGAGCAGCCCCCACTCCTGGTCGGTGAACCGTTCCATTGGTTCACCGTATCGACTGCCGGCTGTCCACCCACGACCGCACCAGCTCGTCGAGGACCACCAACGGCAGCGGTCCGCTGCCGAGCACGGTGTCGTGGAACCCGCGGATGTCGAACCGGTCGCCGAGAGCCCGTTCGGCCTCCGCCCGGATGCGTTCGATCTCCAGGCGCCCGACCATATACGCCAGCGCCTGCCCGGGTGCGGCGATGTAGCGATCCACTTCGGACTCGATCTCGATCGGGGCGACCGGAGTGTTCGCGTTCATGTAGTCCACCGCCTGCTGCCGGCTCCAACCCTTGGCGTGCAGGCCGGTGTCGACCACAAGCCGGGCGGCCCGCAACGAGTCCAGGGTGAGCATGCCGAGCCGGTCGATGGGGCCGGTGTAGAGGCCCATCTCGTCGGCCAGCCGTTCGGCGTACAGGCCCCAACCCTCGAGGTACGCGTCGACCAACGGGAGCCGGCGCAGCATCGGCAGGTCGGTCAGCTCGAGGGCGATGGTGAGCTGGAAGTGGTGCCCCGGTACGGCCTCGTGGAAGGCGGTGGCCTCGGAGGTGAACCGGTCGCGCTCCTCCGCCCGGTACGTGTTGGCCTTGTAGATGCCGGGCCGGCTGCCGTCCAGCGACGGTGGCATGTACGACGCACCGGCCGCGGCGGGTGCCATCTCGGCCGGGATCGGCTCCACTGTGCACTGTTGGGACGGCAGCCGGCCGAACCACCGCGGCGCGACCTCCTGCGCCCGGGTGATGGTGTCCCGCGCGGCGGCCAGCAGTTCATCGCCGTCGCGCCAGCGCAGCTCGGGGTCGCCGCGGAGCCGGGCGAAGATCTGGGCCAGGTCCGTGGTACCGAAGACCGGCGACCCGATCTCGGCGTACTCCTCGGCCAGCTTGGCGATGACCGCCAGGCCGGTGTCGTGCAGCTCGTCCGGGGTACGGCTGGTGGTCGTCTGCGCCCGCACCAGCCGGCCGTAGAGCGCATCGCCGTCGGGCAGCCAGCACAGCCCGCCGCGGTCGTCGGGCCGACCGTGCGGCACGACCTCGGTAGCCAGCACCTCGCGGTACTTCTCCAGCGCGGGGCACACTGCCTCGTCCACGAGCCGGTCCCGGTCGGCGCCGAAGGATTCCGGCCCCTCGGACCGGCGCAGCGGCTCGCCGCCCTCGGCCAGGTACCGGTCGAGGTAGCCGACCATCGCCTCGACGTGCCGGCGCACCGGCGCACGCCCGGCGGAGATGCCCATCCGATGGCGCTCGGCAACCACAGCGAGCAGGTCGGGCAATCCTGCCAGCCGGGCCAGGTGCCCCTCGGCGCGTGCGGAATCGGTGATGTCGATCAGTGGCAGCAGCGTCAGCAGGTCCGTCACCGGCCCGAAGTCGGAGTCGATGATCGTGTACTCGACACCCCGGCTGCCGAGGACGTCCGCGAGCGATCCGCCCAACTCCACCACGACCGCTCTGGTCAGCCGATCGGTCTCGCTCAGCGGCGTCGGGTCGACCGCCTCGGCACGTGCGGCGATGTCGGTGAGCCGGTCACTCACCGCGGCCTCGCCGGCTTCGGTGAAGTCGGGCAGCCGGTCGTCCCGACCGGGCAACCCGATCATCGTCGCGCGCACGGGCCAAGCGGCGATCAGGTTACCCAACAGCTCGTCGGAAAGCTGAACCACATTCGTCATGCGGACACGCTAGCGGGATTGACAGATCACCTAGGGTCTACGCATGCGATCGGTCATCATCACCGGGGTGTCCCGGGGTCTGGGCGCGGCGCTGTTCGACCTCGTTTACGAGCACGGTGACCGGATCCTGGCGATCGGCCGTACCTTCACCGAGGCGCAACAGGCACTCGCGGCCGACGAGCCGCGCCGGGTGACCTTGCGCAAAGCCGACCTGACCGACCTTTCCTCGTTGCCCGACAAGGCGGAGTTCGCTCGGGAGACCAAGGGCAGCGCTGCCGTCGTACTCGTGCACAATGCCGCCGTCGTCGAACCGATCGGCGCGGTCGGCGCGCTGCCGGCCGACCAGATCGCGGCCGCCGTCACGGTCAACCTGACCGCGCCCATGGTGCTCACCAACGCGCTCGTGGCCGCGCGGAAGCGGGCCACGATCCTGTTCGTGTCAACCGGTGCGGTGCGGCACGAGATCGACGGATGGTCGATCTACCGCGCGACGAAGGCCGGCGGCGAGCTGTTCTTCGACGCGGTCGCGGCCCAGGATCCGCGACTTGTCGTGCACAAGGTCAACCCGGGCGTGATGGACACCGGCATGCAGGCGGCGATCCGCAAGGCCAGTTTCGCCGACCGCGCCCGTTTCGTGGCCATGCACGAGCATGGTGAGCTACCGGACCCCACTGACGTGGCCCGTAAGATCATGGAACAATTTCTCGTATGACGGCCACCCGTACCCCTGGTATGCCCGCCGTCGAGGACGGCCACCTCGTCTCCACCAACCCGGCGACGGGCGCGGAGGTCGGGCGTTTTCCGGTCGCGGATCCCGCGGCGGTGACCGCCGCGGTGGATCGGGCGCGCGACGCCGCCGGCTGGTGGGCCGGCCTCGGTCAGGCCGCACGCAAGGAGCGCCTGCTGGCGTGGGTCGCGCTGGTCACGGCGCGGATCGACGAGATCACCGGGCTGATCCACGACGAGGGCGGCAAGCCCGTCGCGGAGGCGGTGGTCGAGACCGTGGGCGCGCTCGACCACGTCGCGTGGCAGGCCAAGAACGCCAAACGGGTACTGGGACCGCGCAAGGTCCGTTCGACGGTCATGCTGGCGGAGCACTCGGCCTGGTTGGAATATCAGCCGTACGGAGTCATCGGCGTCATCGGCCCCTGGAACTACCCGATCTTCACCCCGATGGGCTCGATCGGCTGCGCGCTCGCGGCGGGCAACGCGGTGGTCTTCAAGCCGAGCGAGTACACCCCGGCGGTGGGCCAGTGGCTCGCCGACACCTTCGCCGAGGTGGTGCCGGAGCGGCCGGTCTTCCAGGTCGTGCACGGGCTCGGGGACGTGGGCGCCGCGCTCTGTCGCTCCACTGTGGACAAAGTGGCGTTCACGGGCTCGACCGCGACCGGCAAGAAGGTGATGGCGGCGTGCGCAGAGTCGCTCACGCCGGTACTCGTCGAGTGAGGCGGCAAGGACGCGATGATCGTGGACGAGGACGCGGACCTCGACGCGGCGGCCAGCGCCTGCACCTGGGGCGGGCTCACCAACGCCGGGCAGACGTGCGTGGGCATCGAGCGGGTGTACGTGCTGGAGAGCGTGTACCAGCCCTTCCTCGATCGCCTCGTGGAGCGGGCCGGGAAGCTGAAGGTCGGCGTGGGCGACGACGCGGACATTGGCCCGATCACGATGCCGTCCCAAGTGGACGTCATCCGCCGACACATCTCCGACGCCCTCGACCGTGGCGGTCGTGCGGTGCTGGGTGGGCCGGACGCGGTACAGCCGCCGTACGTCCAGCCGACGATCCTCGTCGACGTGCCGGAGGACTCGGCCGCGGTCCGCGAGGAAACGTTCGGACCGACGCTCACCGTGGCCAAAGTGTCCACTGTGGATGATGCGATCGCCCGCGCCAACGCGGTGCGGTACGGCCTCGGCAGCGCCGTCTTCGGCAAGCGGCGCGCGATGGCGATCGCCCGCCGGCTGCGCTCCGGGATGACGTCGGTGAACGCGACGCTCACGTTCGCCGGCATGTCCACGCTGCCGTTCGGGGGCGTGGGCGACTCCGGCTTCGGCCGCATCCACGGCGACGATGGACTGCGCGAGTTCGCCCGAGCCAAGGCGATCACCAAGCGCCGCGGCCCGTCCCTGCTGCCGTCGACGACGTTCGACCGTACGCCTCGTCACGTGGAGCTCATCAAGAAAGCCCTGCGTCTGCTGCACGGCCGTAAGCGGTAAGTCGATGGTGTATTTGTTGGTGGCCGATCGGTCGGCCTGAAGGATCACCGCGAGCCGATACGCTCAGTTGCCGTGCCCGACACTTCTGGTAATCAGACGTCAAAATCGAACATACAACTTGTCAGCAGCGTGGCGGCCACCGTACTCGCCGCAGGGAGCCTCATCTTCTCCCTCACGATCGTAGAGCCGCCGAAGCTGGTTCCCTTCGCTCTGTTTGTCGCGGGCGGCCTCGTCGTATCCGTGACGTTCGGAGCACGACCATGGGCCAAGCCGATCGCGGCCACCGTAGGCCTCGTCCTGTTGGCGGCGGGCGCGGTGTTGCTGGTGAAACCCGATGTCGTCCGGCCGCCCGCGGTGGTCGTCACCGCGTCAGCCTCGCCCACACCGTTTACCCACAACATCGTGATCACCGAACCTGAGCCCGGCGATTCGGTACCCGTGTGCATTTCGGTCGAGGGCACCGGTGATATTCCGGCCGGGCATGGCTTGTGGGCACTCGTGGGTGCACAGTCAGACGACGGTCGACCCACCTTCTATCTGGTACAGAAAGCACATCCGACGACGGAGAAACGATGGACCGTCCGCGTATCCGTCGGGCAGGAGCACACCACCGGACCGGGATACACCATTCATGTCGTCCTGGTCGACCGCGCCGTCGACGAGTACCTGACCAATCGGAACCCGCAAGCGGAGTGGTGGTCACGGGTTCTGCCGCCGAACGCCGTCCGGGTCGCCGGCCCGATCGCCGTCGACCGAGCTGCCGATCCCGGTTCGGCGTCCTGCCCCTGAGTCGTGGTCAGAACAGCATCAGGTCGTCGCGCTCGATGCCACGTAGTTCGTCGTAGTCCACGACCACACAACGGATTCCGCGGTCCTCGGCGAGTACCCGAGCCTGCGGCTTGATCTCCTGCGCGGCGAAGATGCCCGTCACCGGAGCCAGAATGGGATCCCGGTTCAACAGTTCGAGGTACCGCGTCAACTGCTCCACGCCGTCGATCTCGCCGCGCCGCTTGACCTCGACCGCGATCGTCCCTTCTGGACACCGGCAGAGCAGATCGACCGGCCCGATCGCGGTCGGATACTCGCGGCGGATGAGCGTCATCCCCTCCCCCAGTACCGACGGCGTCGCCGCGAGCAGCTCCTGCAGGTGCGCCTCGACGCCGTCCTTCACCAGCCCGGGATCGACACCGAGGTCGTGTGACGAGTCGGCGAAGATCTCCTCGAGCGTGATGCGCAGCTCCTCACCGGACTTGTTCACCACCCGCCAGACACCCGGTGCCTCCTCGATCCGGCACGGGGGGCTCATCCAGTTGAGCGGCTTGTATGCCCGGTCGTCGGCGTGGATGGAAACCGACCCGTCCGCCTTCACCATCACGAGCCGGACCGCCAGCGGAAGATGGGCCGTCAGCCGGCCGATGTAGTCGACCGTGCAGCGAGCGATCACCAGACGCACCGGACCAGCCTAGGCGACGCTCATGGGTCGAGGCCGGGAGGTGGCGGCGGTCCGACGAACAGGTCGTCGATCGAGTCGGCGGTGACCGCGTCTTGGACCCATGCGCGGAGGTAGTCGAGGCTGGTGCACGACGTAATGCGGGCGCGCGCCTCCTCGGGGACGTCGATGCCGCGCACTTTGAGGACCGTGAGCACCGCTTCGACGCCCGCTTCGATCCGTCCCGCGGCACGGCCTTGGAAGACGTAGTGGCGCGCGAAGTCAGTCTTGTATTCGTACCTACGGCTGGCCATTAGTGCCTCCAGAGACTCCCGCGCTGCCGCCGGCAGTGCGGATGCGATAACATCATAGTACAAGGTGTTGCGGTCCTCATCGAGGGTGGCGAGTGCGTCGAGCAGTGTCGTCAGGACGTTGTTCAGGTCAGGGTGGGTGGCGTGTGCCATCACGGACAACGCCGCCAGCTCGGGTACCTGGCTGGCCTGGTCTACATCGGTCACCAGAGGCACCTGATCCGGTCCGAGGACCAGCGGGGACAGCGCCCAGCCGGGGTGGCCGAGGCCGATCGGCTGGGCGCACCAGGTAGCGGTGGACATGTCAGCGCAGACCACCAAAAGCAGGGATGGGCAGCGCAGACGCGCACGCAGGGTCGTGAGGTAGACCGGCCAGGTCCACCGTTTGGTCCGGTCTCGACGCAGCTGTACCTCGATCACGACCGCCAGTACGGAGTTCTGGCCTTGTGTCAGCACCACTACCGCGTCTGCCCGGTACTCGGTGGGAACGAGGTTCGGGAAGTCGCCCGACTCCAGGCGAACCTGGTGGTACTCGGGAAGGCTGATCCCGAGTGCGTCCGTGAGCAGCTCCGCGGCGAGCGAAGGCCGGAGCCGGAACATCTCGATCAGTGCCTCGTGCAGAGTGGAGGGCATGTGGGGACCGTATGAAGCGGGTACGTGCCCAGGGAGGGGCCAGAAGCGAATGGCCCCGGGGGCCAGAGGCTCCAGTCAGCGGGCCCGCGCGACCCCGACGCCGACGATGACGGCTACCACGAGACCGAGTGCGATGGTGAGCAGCCCCGAAGCCAGGAGTGTGGGCTGAGCGCCGATCGCGCCGACGACCGGACCGCCGAGCAGCGCGCCGAGCGCCGTGGACGGGATCGTCAACGCGGTACGGGTCGCGAGCACTCGGCTGAGTACCTCCGGCGGGCTGAGGCGCTGGAACAGGGTCGTGCAGATCGCGATGTACGGGCCGTAGATCAGGCCACCGATGCCGAACCCGATCAGCCCCGGCACGATCGCGTCGGTCAGCGCTACCGGCAGCAGAGCCGCGCCCCAGCCGACGATGATGCCTACGACGACCGCCCACAGTGGACGGTTACGCAGCAGACCCGCTCCGAGGCCGCCGGCTATCGCGCCGACGCCGAACACCGCCCAGAACGCGCCGAGCAGGCTCGGTGAGCCGTCCAGGTCCCGGGCGACATGGATCGGCAGTGCGACCTCGACCGGGCCGTACAGGAAGAAGAAGACGCACGTGGTCACGAGCAGGCCGAGCAGCCGTGGCTGGCCGAGGATCGTGCGCCAGCCGCTCGTCGCCACGCCCACCGGCGCGGTTCCCGCCGGCGCGGTTCCGACCGGTTTATGGACGGCGGCCCGGGCCGGTGACAGCCAGCAACTCGCCGCCAGGATCGCGAAGCTCACCGCGTCCAGCCCGATCACCCAACCGGGACCGACCACAGTGGTCATTGCACCGGCCAGGGCCGGGCCGATCACGGTCGCTCCCAGGGCGAACGTCGATACCAGTGCGTTGCCCGCGATCCGGTCCTCTTCGGGCAGCAGCTCGGCGATCAGCGTGTACGTCCCCGCGCTGCCCCAGGCGTGCATCAGCGACGACACCGCGAGCAACGCCACGTAGACGCCCGGAGTCAGCACACCGGCCACGGCGAGCACCGCGATCGTGCCGAGCGCCACGGCCCGCAGGGACGCGTCCACCGCTACCAGCCCCGCGCCGCTCAGGCCGCGCACGAGCCGGCCCAGCAGCCCCGCTCCGATCGTCGCGGGCAACGCGTACGCCGCGACCGCCAGCCCGGTCCACACCCCCGTCTGGCCCGGCGGGGCGATCTGCACGGCGAGCCAGGCGACCGCCACCATGCTCATCCCGTCGCCCAGCGCCGAGGCCAGCATCCCGGGCAGGATCCGGCGCAGCACGGGTTGGCGCAGCACCGGCCCGTACGACCCGAGCCGTGACCCGCGGGTCGGGACGGGTGTGAGCGACATGGGATCAAGCTATCGCTCGCCGGTCCTACACCTTGGGGGGTGGGTGGGCAAAGGGGGCCTGCGATGGACGCAGGCCCCCAACGCTCTTGGATTACGGAGCCATGATGAACGACATCTGACCGGGTTGATAGACGCGCTCGTAGGTGCTCCACACGCCCAAGCTGTATCTGTTCATGTCAGTGATGTTCAGATAGATCGTGCTCCCCGAAATGCGGTACGAATTCACCCAGGCCACATGCCCCACCGAAGACGTAGTGGCTCCGGGCTCCATCACGACCACGGCCCGTGCGCGGGGTGTCGATACCACCGTCCAACCGGCACTGCGTGCATTCGTATCCCAGTACATGGCGTCTCCATTCCAGCCGGGATACGCGCCGGTGTTCTGCTTCCATTTCTCC
The DNA here is from genome assembly GCA_035650075.1 of Micromonosporaceae bacterium. Taxonomy (GTDB): domain Bacteria; phylum Actinomycetota; class Actinomycetes; order Mycobacteriales; family Micromonosporaceae; genus DASSUC01. Next base: position 17,729 of record DASRII010000375.1, read on the forward strand.
GCGGCGCCCCACGTACAGTAGCCGCCGGCAAAACCGTTGTAAGACCTACTCGCGCCCGTTGCCGGCCACGCGCAACGGACCGCCGTTCCCGGGCCTTCCGAGCATCGGGCGTTGAGCGTCGCCGAACCTCCGATGGCCTTGTTGGGTGTCCAGTTGTCGCCCCACCAGCTCGATGACGTGCCACCGCAGCCCACATGGAGTGAGATGTTCGTTGGCAGAGCGGTACTCAAAGTCTTGCTGTAGCTGGCAACGTTCACTCTATTCGGTAGTCGAGTCCAGGCTGCGAATCCGCTTCCCCCACCGCTGGACTGGATCCAGACCCCCACAACGGCATTTCCGCCGTCGCACGACACGGTGCCACTCACACTTATCGTGGCAGCCGATGCTGGCGCAGCCCAGAAACCAACGGCAATCGTGGCGGCGGCCGTTCCCACGAGAGCCAGAAAACGCATGCGTTTCACATTTCTCCTTACCGCAGGGGTGCTACGCGTTAACTGTCCCATCCAGGCTTTTGGTCCGAATCGCCCATTGAGATGCCTTTGACATCCGCGGGTAGCCGCACATGCATCCGTCCCGGCTAACTCCTTCGAGGCACTCACAATTCGGTTGGCG
>DASRII010000376.1:0-3018 GCA_035650075.1 Micromonosporaceae bacterium
CCGGGCGACCACACAGCCATGCGACGGCCGGTTCACCGTACCCACGCAGGTCACCGCGACCGCCGTGTCACCGTCGTCAGTACGGGTCGGCTGGGTGCAGATCGCCGACGCGCTGTCGTTCACGGTGTTCCGCACGTCCGGGTACCCGCAGCCGACCGTGCCGGTGGCCACCGTGGCGACGAACGCTGCCATGATCACCGGTCTGCCCTCGGCGTCTACGAACCGGTTCTCGGTGGTTGCGCAGCTTGCCGGCTGCGGTTCGAGCGGGCCCAGCGCGCAGGCGACCGCGACGACGCTGGCCGGGCCAGGCGCCCGCCCGTTGGCACCAACCGACGTACGGGTCACCACCCGACCGGTCAACGGCACCACCGGCGTGGTGACCCTGCAGTGGACACAGCCACCCAGCGCCGACCCGGCCGTGAGCTACCGGCTCTACGAGGGCGCCACCGTGCTGGCCACCAGCTCGACGACGACCGTGACGCTGACGCTGCCGGGCGGCCCCGCCCACACGGTGGCCGTGGTCGGCGTGGACCGGGCCGGGAACGAGTCAAGGGCAAGCCAGCCGGTGACGTTCGTTGTTCCGTTCATCCCACCGCCGTAGCGCTGAGGTCTGCCCCGAGTCCCGGCGAAATCTCCGCGGATTCGAGTGTCGATGTGCGGTCCGCCCGTTCGTTCTACGGGTATGACTGACACCATGACCGAGCCGATCTCGACGCGCAATCTCGACCGATACGGGTCCGCCGAGCTGCCGTGGAGCCGCCCGCGCGACATCCTGGCCAGCGACACACCCACGGCCGACCTGACGTTCTTCGTGGCGACCGTGCGGCCCGACGGGCGGCCGCACTCGGCGGGCGTCGGAGCCGTGTGGGTGGACGACGCGCTGTACTTCGTGGGTGGACCAGGCACGCGCAGGTCGCGCAACCTGGCCGCGAATCCGGCGTGCAGCGTGTCGGTTCGCTTGCGCGGCCTCGACCTGGTGCTGGAGGGCGAAGCCCACCGGATCACCGACGCATCCACCCTGGAACGTGTGGCGAGCGTGTACCGCACGGGCGGCTGGCCGGCTTCGGCGGAGGGCGATGCGCTCACGGCCCCGTACAGCGCGCCCAGCGCGGGCCCCCCGCCCTGGCACCTGTACCGCCTCACGCTGCACACCGCCGTCGGCGTGGCCGGCGCCGAGCCCCACGGCGCCACCCGCTGGGACTTCGCCCACTGAGCCGGCGGGTCACCGGAACTGTGGGGTGAGCCAGGCGTCCTGCGCGCCAGTCCTCTGTATCCAATGGCGACTATGTCGAGGAACTGACACCCGGATGCGGGATCTGACTGCGCGATGGGCAAACAACCACATCGTCACTGAGCTAGGTTGGATGGGTGCGAGAAATCCTGGACGTTCTGCGCGCGGACGGGCACGCTACGCCGGAGCGGATCGCGACGTTGACCGGTTTGGATGCCGATGAGGTGCGGGCGCAGATCGGGGCGTGGGAGCGGGCGGGTCTGATCCGTCGTTACAAGGCGGTGGTGGATGTTGACCGGTTGCGGGAGGTCACCGGGATTGATCTGATCATCGCGTTGATCGACGTGTCGGTGACGCCGGCGCGGGGGTTGGGGTTCGATGACATCGCCGCCCGGATCGCGCGGTTCCGGGAGGTCCGCTCGGTGTTCCTGGTCTCCGGCGCGCAGGACCTGCGGTGCGTGGTGACCGGCGCCAGCATGCACGACATCGCGGACTTCGTGGCCAAGAAGCTGTCCACGATCGAGCGGGTCACCGCCACCGCGACGCATTTCGTGTTGAAGACGTACAAGGACGACGACGAGTTGTTCATCGAGACCGAACCCGATCGGCGGCTGCGGGTCGCGCCGTGAAACCGCTGAACCCGATCATCGCCGCCTGCCCACCCTCGGGGATCCGGCGGTTCTTCGACATCGCCGCCAGCATGGACAACGTCATCTCCCTGGGCGTCGGCGAGCCCGACTTCGTGACCCCGTGGCCCGCCCGGGAAGCCGGCATCTACGCCCTGGAACGCGGCTACACCACCTACACCTCCAACGCCGGCCTGCTCGAACTACGCCAGGCGATCTGCGCCGACCTGGCCACCCGGCACACCGTGTCCTACCAGCCGGGCGACGAGTGCCTGATCACCGCCGGCGTCTCCGAAGGCCTCGACGTCACGCTACGGGTCCTGCTCGCCCCCGGCGACGAGGTGATCATCCCGGAACCCTGCTACGTCGCCTACGGGCCCTGCGTCAGCTTCGCCGGCGGCACCCCCGTACCCGTCCCCACCGACGGCGCCGACGGCTTCCGGCTGCACATCGACCGGGTCGCCGCCGCCGTGACCGCCCGCACCAAGGCCATCCTGATCGCCTCCCCGGCCAACCCCACCGGCGCCGTGCAAACCCGCGACGACCTCACCGCGCTCGTCGCGCTGGCCGCCCGCCACGACCTCTACCTGATCTCCGACGAAATCTACGAACGACTCAGCTACACCACCCCCCACACCTGCCTACCCTCCCTACCCGCCGCGTACGAACGCACCGTGCTGCTGGGCGGCTTCTCCAAGGCCCACGCCATGACCGGCTGGCGGGTCGGCTACATCTGCGCCCCCGCCCCGATCATCGAACTGGTCTACCGCATCCACCAGTACACGATGCTCTGCGCCCCCCACGTCTCCCAACTCGCCGCCCTGGAAGCACTACGCTCCGGCGACGACGACGTGGCCGACATGGTCGCCGACTACGACCGCCGACGCCGACTATTCGTCAAAGGACTCCACCACATCGGCCTGGCCTGCCCCGAACCCGGCGGCGCCTTCTACGCCTTCCCCTCCATCACCACCACCGGCCTGAACTCCGAAACCTTCGCCGAAGAACTCCTGCGAACCCAACGAGTCGCCGTCGTGCCCGGCAGCGTCTTCGGACCCTCCGGCGAAGGCCACATCCGCTGCTGCTACGCCACGGCGCTACCGCTGCTGGAAGAGGCACTGCAACGCATCGGCCGATTCGTCGACACGCTCCGGGGTTAGG
>DASRII010000377.1:0-13402 GCA_035650075.1 Micromonosporaceae bacterium
CGCCAAGGTATCGACGACCGCGGTGTCGAAGGTGTTGCGCAACGCGTACGGCGCGAGCCCTGCCATGCGGGCGAAGGTGTTGGAGGCGATCGCCGAGCTGGGCTACCGGCCCTACGCCGCGGCCCGCGGAATGCGTGGCCGGACCTACACCATCGGCGTGATGCTGCCCAACATCCGCAACCCGTTCTTTCCCGAGATCATCGACGGGCTGACCGAACGGCTCGGTGCGACCGACTACCAGGTGCTGCTGGGTCCGGGCTGCAACGGCGAGGACGCCGAGGCCCGGGTCACCGAGGCGATGATCGACCGCGGCATGGACGGCCTGGTCCTGATCGCCCCGGTCTCGCCGCGGTCCCACCTCGAGCACGTCGCCCGCACCGTGCCGACCGTGGTCGTGGGAAGGCACGGCCACTCCTCCGCTTACGACACGGTGACCGACGACGACATCGCCGGCGCCGCGCTCGTCGTCGGGCACCTCGCCGACCTCGGGCACCGCCGCATCGCCCACATCGAGCACTACGAGACCGATCCCGACCACATCGCGGAGATGCCCAACGCGGTGCGCGCGGAGGGCTACCGGCGAGCGATGCGAGCCCACGGCCTCGCCGACGACATCGACATCGTCTCCACCACCTACACCCAGGAGGGCGGGTACCTCGGCGCCGCGCAACTGCTCGCCCGACCTCGCCGGCCCACCGCCATCTTCGCCGGAGCCGACATCGTCGCGATGGGTGTCCTCGATGCGCTGGCCGAGGCCGGCCTGTCGGTACCCGAGGACATCTCCGTCGCGGGTTACGACAACACCACCTTCGCCGCCTTCGGCCCGATCTCACTGACCAGCGTCGATCAGGCCGGCCGCGAGATCGGCGCCGACGCGGGGCGACTGCTGCTGGATCGCATCGCCGACCGGCAGCGGCCAACCGCCCAGGTCAGGCTCTCCCCGACGCTGGTCGTCCGACGTACCACCGCTCCCCCGCGTGATTAGCGACGACTGGACGACTCGCGTACCACCAGCTCGGGCTTGAACAGGATGTGCCGATGCTCGTGGCCGGCGCCGGTCTCCAGCTCCTCGAGGAGCAGTTGGGCCGCGGCGCGGCCCAGCTGCTCGCGCGGTTGCCGGACCGAGGACAGCGGGACGACAGCGGCGGCCGCGAAGGCGATGTCGTCGTACCCGACGATCGCCAGGTCTTCCGGTATGCGCACACCTCGTCGGGTCAGCTCCTGCAGCATGCCCAGGGCGAGCAGGTCGTTGCCGCAGAACACGGCGCTCGGCCGGGTGCGGGCAGGCAGCTCGGCGATCTGCCCGGCGGCACTCTGCCCGGCCGCGATGCTCATCGTCGACGTCTCGACAACGGTCACGGTCGAAATGCCCTCGAGTGCGGCACGGAAGCCGGTGTGTCGGTCGACCACCTGGGCGACCGAGAACGGGCCGCCCACGAACGCGATCCGCGCATGACCCTGTTCGCCCAGATGGGCGCCGGCCAGTCGCCCGCCGAGGACGTCGTCGACCGACACCGAACATTGGTTGGACCGGTCGGAGCGGCGGTCGACCAGGACAACCGGCGTACCGCGCCGCACGAGCTGGTCCAGCCCGGAGCCCGGGCCGTCGTCCACCGGAGTGATCAGCACGCCGCCGACCCGCTGCTCCGCCAGGAGTTCCAGGTGACGGCGCTCGCGGCCGGCGTCCGCTCCGCTGTTGCAGACGATCACCATGACGTCGCGGTCCTCGACCGCGCTCTCGGTCCCGCTGACGACATCCGTGAAGAACGGGTTGGCCAGATCGAGGACGACGATCGCGAGCTGCCTGCTGCGCCCGGCACGCAACTGGCGGGCCGAGTCGTTGCGGATGTAGCCCAGCGCGGCGATCGCGTCGAGCACGCGCTTGCGGGTGGTCGACGCGACCTGCTCGGGACGGTTGAGCACGTTGCTCACGGTGGCGATGGACACGCCTGCCCGCCGGGCAACGTCACGGATGTTCGCGGTGGTCATGTCCCCTCGAAGCACGCAAATGTTGAATCGTGTCAATAACCTGGCTCCGTCAGGCGCTCGGTTGGCCACCGTAACAATCGAGTAACCCCACGGAAAACCTTGACTCGGTCCCCTGATCCGCCCTAGCGTTCAGGTTACACGACCTGATGAAACGTTTCACTCTCTAGGGTGGCACCGTTGCTCGAGCTCACCGGGGTCAGCAAGTCCTTCGGGGCCGTGGCTGCCCTGCGCGATGTCCACCTCGACCTGCACCGCGCCGAGATCCATGGCCTCGTGGGCGAGAACGGCGCGGGCAAGTCCACATTGGTCAAGATTCTGGCCGGAGTGCACGCCCCCGACCAGGGGACGCTGGCGCTGGACGGCAGCGAGCTCGTGCTGAACGGACCCGCCAGCGCCCGAGCGGCCGGCATCGCGGTCATCTATCAGGAACCGACCCTGTTCCCCGACCTGTCGGTGGCGGAGAACATCTTCATCGGCCGCCAGCCGTTGGGCGTGCTGCGTCGCATCGACACCGGGGCGATGCGTGCGCGGACCCGGGATCTCTTCGCGCGGTTGGGTGTCCAGCTGGACCCCGACCGTCCGGCGCGCGGATTGTCCATCGCCGACCAGCAACTGGTCGAGATCGCCAAGGCGCTGTCCTTCGACGCGCGCATTGTCGTCATGGACGAGCCGACCTCGGCGCTGTCCGGTGCCGAGGTGGAACGGCTGTTCTCGGTGGCCCGCACGCTGCGGGACGCCGGCGCCGCCGTCCTGTTCATCTCGCACCGGTTCGACGAGATCTTCGCGTTGTGCCAGCGCATCACGGTGCTACGGGACGGCCGCTGGATCTCCACGGACCAGACCGACGCGGTGACCATCGAGCAGCTCGTCCGCCGGATGGTCGGTCGCGACATCTCCTCGATGTACCCCAAGACCGACGCCACCGTCGGCAAAGCCCGGCTCGAGGTACGCGGGCTGACCCGGCACGGCTCCTTCTCCGACGTCAGCTTCACCATCCACAGTGGAGAGATCGTGGCTCTCGCCGGACTGGTCGGCGCGGGACGTACCGAGGTCATCCGAGCCGTGTTCGGAGTGGACCGCTTCGACGCGGGCGAGGTACTCGTCGACGGGCGACGTCTACCCCCGGGCGACACGACTGCCGCGATATCGGCCGGGTTGGCGTTGGTACCGGAGGACCGCCGTGAACAGGGCCTGGTCATGGAGGTGTCCGTGGCCCGGAACCTCACGCTGCCCCGCCGTTGGTCGCTCAGCCGGCTCGGGCTGCTGCTCGGCGGCGCCGAGAACCGATCGGCGCGCACCTGGGCCGACCGGCTGCGGGTCAAGGCGGGCCGGCTGACCAATCCGGTGTCGACGCTGTCCGGGGGCAACCAGCAGAAGGTGGTCCTCGCCAAGTGGCTGTCCACGCGGCCCGGCGTGCTCATGGTCGACGAGCCGACCCGCGGCATCGACGTCGCCACCAAGGCGGAGGTACACGGCCTGCTCTCGCAGCTCGCGGCGGACGGGGTCGCGGTGCTGATGGTCTCCAGCGAGCTGCCCGAGGTACTCGGCATGGCCGATCGCGTCCTCGTCATGCACGAAGGCCGGCTGATGGCCGACATACCTCGCGCCCGTGCGGACGAGGAGTCGGTGATGCTCGCCGCGACCGGCCAAGGGAACGCGTCGTGAGGTTTCTTGGGCTGGATCTGCGCCGACCGAAGGTCCAGGCGCCTATGGCGGCGCAGACGGCCCTGCGGACCGAACCGGCCACCCCTGCCAGGTCCACGGCCGGCGCCCGGATCGTCCGCCGTGCGTTCGTGGTACGCGAACTCGGCATCGTGCTCGCCCTCGCGCTGCTGGTCGTGGTGACCGCCGCCGTCAACCCGCGGTTCCTGAGCGCGCAGAGCATCAAGGACCTGCTGCTGGGTTCGACGATTCTGGCCATCCTCGCGGTGGGCCAGACGATCGTCGTAGTCAGCCGCAACGTGGATCTGTCGGTCGGGTCGGTGCTCGGACTGGCCGCGTTCGCCACCGGCAGCCTGTTCGTCGCGTCGCCGAACCTGCCGATACCGGTCGTGCTGCTGGCCGGCGTGCTGCTCGGCGCCGCCTGCGGGGCGGTCAACGGCGCGCTGGTGGCGGCCGCCCGGGTGCCCGCCCTGGTGGTCACGCTCGGCACCCTGTACGTGTTCCGCGGCATCGACTACTCCTGGGCCGGCGGCCGGCAGATCAACGCCGCCAACATGCCGGCCGGCTTCCTGCGGATGGGTTCGACGGCGATCCTCGGGGCGGTACCGTACCTGGCGCTGTTCGCGGTCGTCGTGCTGGTGGTAGCCGGGCTCTACCTGTCCTGGTACTCCAGCGGGCGCGACCTGTACGCGATCGGCTCGAACCCGTCCGCCGCGCATCTGGCCGGGATCCCGGTCGGCCGACGCGTGTTCGCCGCGTTCGTCGTCAGCGGCGCCCTGGCCGGCCTCGCCGGGGTCCTGCACGCGGCCAGGTTCGGCACGCTGGACGCCAACGCCGGCCTCGGCAACGAGCTGGATGTCATCGCCGCGGTCGTGGTCGGCGGCGTGGCGATCTTCGGCGGCAGCGGATCCGTGTACGGCGCGGCGGTCGGTGCCGTACTGCTGACCACCATTGGCAGCGCGCTGCCCGTACTCGGCGTCGACCCGTTCTGGCAGCGGGCCGCGGTCGGTGCGCTGATCCTCGCCGCCATCGGCCTGGATCGTGCGCTGTCGGCCCGGCTGGCCAGGCGCCTCCGCACTCGCCGAGGGGGTCGCCGTGCGTGAACGAACCCGATCGGTGCTCGGCTCCTGGGACACCGTCGTACTCGTCGGTCTGGTACTCGTGATCCTGATCGGGGCCGCAACCGTCGACGGCGCCGCGACTCCCCGCTTCTGGCGCTTCGTCATCCTCGAAGTCATTCCGATCGCGCTCATCGCGCTGCCGATGACGCTCGTCATCATCACCGGCGAGATCGACCTGTCGGTGGCCAGCGTCCTCGGCCTGACCTGTACCGCGTTCGGCCAGATGTGGGCCTGGGGCGTCACGTCACTGCCGGCGTTGCTCGCCCTGTGCCTGCTGCTCGGTGCGGTACTCGGCGCCGTCAACGGCCTGTTCGTCACCGGCTTCGGGTTGCCCTCGCTCGCCGTGACCATCGGCACCCTGGCGCTCTACCGAGGGCTGGCGTACGTGGTGCTCGGCGACCGAGCCGTGGCGAACTATCCTCCACAGTGGACCACCGGCGCGATCCGGCCGATCCCCGGTACCACGATCCCCTGGACGGTCCTCGTCGTGGGCGTCCTCGCCATGGTCTTCGGCATCGTCCTGCACGCCACCCCCATCGGGCGCGGCATCTACGCGATGGGCAACAACGCCGACGCCGCTCGGTTCAGTGGCGTATCGGTCCGGCGTACCAAATTCTGGATCTTCGTAGCGACCGGCGCGATGTCGGCGCTCGCCGGCGTGTTCTGGACGCTGCGGTTCGCCAGCGCCCGGGCCGACAACGGCACCGGTTTGGAACTCGCCGTAGTGGCCGCGGTCCTGCTCGGCGGCGTCTCCATCTTCGGCGGCCGGGGCGGCCTGGTCGGTGTACTCGGAGCCGTCGCCCACCTCGCCACGCTGCGCAACACCCTGCAGCTGGCCTACGTGCCAGCCAACACACTCACGATCATCACTGGGTCTCTGCTGATCGTCTCGGTCGTCGGACCCAACGTCGCCGCCGCGGTCCGCGAACGGCTACGCCGACGGCGCTCCACCACCTCCACCACTGAATCGGCGGCCGGCTGACCGGCTGCCGCACCCGAGAGGAACCACTATGAGAGCCGGGACTCGTAGCGTCCGCGCGGTCGTTCTCGCAGCCCTCGCGGCGCTGACCCTCGCCACGACGGCGTGCACCGACGAGGGCACCACCGGCGGCGGCGCGGCCCCCTCCGCCGGCGCCACCACCATCAAGGAAGGCCTGAAGATCACGTTCCTGCCCAAGCAGGTGAACAACCCGTACTTCGACACCTCCGACAACAAGGGCGGCAAGGTCGCCGTCGAGGAGTTCAAGGGCGTCTATGCCCAGACCGGGCCGTCCGACACCGGCGCCTCGGCGCAGGTCAGCTACATCAACACGCTCTCGCAGCAACAGGTCGACGTGATCGTGGTCTCCGCCAACGACAAGGACGCCATCTGCGGCGCGCTCAACGAGGCCCGGCAGGGCGGGGCGAAGGTGGTCACCTACGACTCCGACACCAACCCGTCGTGCCGCGACCTGTTCATCAACCAGGCGACTGCCGAGGGCATCGCCAAGTCGCAGATCAAACTCATCTCCGAGGCGATCGGTCCGGATGGCGGAGAGATCGCGATCCTGTCGGCGACGGCCAACGCCACCAACCAGAACGCCTGGATCGAGATGATGAAGACCGAGCTGGCCAAGCCGGAGAACGCGAAGCTGAAGCTGGTCGCCACCGTCTACGGCGACGACAACGACCAGAAGTCCTTCGCCGAGGCGCAGGGACTGCTCGCCAAGTACCCCAACCTGAAGGGCATCATCTCGCCGACCACGGTCGGCGTCGCCGCGGCCGCCCGGTACCTGTCCGGCTCCAGCTACAAGGGCAAGGTGCAGTTGACCGGGCTGGGCACCCCGAACCAGATGCGGGCGTACGTCAAGGACGGCACGGTCAAGGCCTTCGCGTTGTGGAACCCGGCCGACCTGGGCTACCTGGCGGCGTACGCGGCCGGCGCGCTCGCGTCCGGAATCATCACCGGCAAGGAGGGCGACAAGTTCAAGGCCGGCAAGCTCGGCGAGTTCACCGTCGGCGCCAACGCCACGGTTCTGCTCGGCGACCCGTTCGCCTTCAACGCCGGCAACATCGACCAGTTCAACTTCTGACCCCACTGAAGGCGTGGCGGCGCATTTCTCATGGCGCCGCCACGTCGGGACCGAACGAAAGGCATACGATCGTGACCCGCTCCCGCCTGATGGGGGTGCTTCGTACGCAGCGGATCGAGACGGCGTCTTGGGCGTACGGCATCTCCGGTACCCGGTTCAAGGTGTTCCCCCAGGAGGGCGTGCCGCGCAACCCGTACGAGAAGGTGGCCGACGCGGCGACGGTGCACCGGTTCACCGGGGTAGCGCCGAGCGTGGCACTGCACATTCCGTGGGACCGGGTCGACGACTACGGCGAACTGAAGGAGTTCGCCGGCGGGCTGGGCATCGAGCTCGGAACCATCAACTCCAACGTTTTCCAGGACAACGACTACCGGCTCGGCAGCGTGACCAACCCCGACGAGGGCATACGCCGCAAGGCGATCGGGCACCTGCTGGAGTGCGTCGACGTCATGGACTCCACCGGCTCGCGGGATCTGAAGCTGTGGTTCTCCGATGGCACCAACTACCCCGGTCAGGACGATGTGCGCAGCCGGCAGGACCGGCTGGCGGCGGCGCTCAGCGAGGTGTACGACCGGTTGGCTGGCGAGCAGCGGATGCTGTTGGAGTACAAGCTGTTCGAGCCGGCCTTCTACATGACGGACGTGCCGGACTGGGGTACCGCGTACGCGCACTGCCTCCGGCTGGGGTCCCAGGCGGCCGTCGTCATCGACACCGGACACCACGCACCCGGTACCAACATCGAGTTCATCGTGGCGTTTCTGCTGCGGGAAGGAAAGCTCGGCGGGTTCGACTTCAATTCCCGGTTCTACGCCGACGACGATCTGATGGTGGGTGCCGCCGACCCGTTCCAGCTGTTCCGCATCATGCACGAGATCGTGCTGGCCGACGCGGTCGGGCCGGAGTCCGGAATCGCGTTCATGCTCGACCAGTGTCATAACATCGAACCGAAGATACCGGCGGTGATCCGGTCGGTGATGAACGTGCAGGAGGCTACGGCCAAGGCGCTGCTGGTCGACCACGACGCGCTGACCGCGGCGCAACGGGCCGGTGACGTACTCGGGGCCAACGAGGTGCTGATGGACGCGTACCACACCGATGTGCGGCCGCTGCTGCGCGAGCTGCGCGAGGACATGGGACTGGATCCGGACCCGCTGGGCGCGTACGCCCGGTCGGGGTACTTCGAGAAGGTCCGCGAGGACCGGGCCTCCGGGCAGGCGGCCGGGTGGGGCGCCTGATGTCCATTGTGGACGATCTGGTGGCCCGGTCCCGGCGGCTGGGCGCGGATCGGCGGAACACGAACTACGCGGGCGGTAACACGTCGGCCAAGGGAACCGATGTCGACCCGGTGACCGGCGACGGTGTCGAGGTGCTGTGGGTGAAAGGTTCCGGCGGTGACCTGGGCACGCTGACGCCGCAGGGTCTGGCGGTGTTGCGGCTGGATCGGTTGCGCGCGCTGACCGGGGTGTATCCCGGGGTGGAGCGCGAGGACGAGATGGTGGCGGCGTTCGACTTCTGCCGGCACGGGCGTGGGGGCGCCGCCCCGTCGATCGACACGGCGATGCACGGGCTGGTGGACGCGGTCCATGTCGACCATCTGCATCCGGACGCGGGCATCGCCCTGGCCACGGCGGCGGACGGTGCCGCGTTCACCAAGGAGTGCTTCGGTGACCGGGTGGTGTGGGTGCCGTGGCGGCGACCGGGGTTCCAGCTCGGCTTGGATATCGCGGCGGTCCACCGGGCGCATCCGGAGGCGATCGGTGTGATTCTGGGTGGGCACGGCATCACCGCCTGGGGCTCGACCAGCGACGAATGCGAGGCCCGTTCCCTGGAGATCATCCGTACCGCGCAGGCGTTCCTCGACACGCGCGGTCGGGCCGAACCGTTCGGGCCTCTCGTGCCGGCCAACGCGCCGCTGCCGGACGCCGAGCGGCGGGCGAGGGCGGCCGCGCTGGCACCGGTGATCCGGGGGTTGGTGTCGACGGATCAGCGAGTGGTCGGGCACTTCGACGACAGTGATGTGGTGTTGGACTTCCTGGCCCACTCCGAGCATCCTCGGTTGGCGGCGTTGGGCACGTCGTGTCCGGACCATTTCCTGCGGACGAAGGTACGCCCGCTGCTGCTGGACCTTCCGCCGGCGGTTGGCGTGGCCGACGCGGTAGCCCGGCTGCGCGAGCTGCACGCCGCCTACCGGGAGGAGTACGCCGCGTACTACGCCCGGCACGCCGGGGCGGACTCGCCGCCGATGCGCGGCGCGGATCCGGCGATCGTGCTGGTGCCCGGGGTGGGCATGCTCAGCTACGGCCGGGACAAGCAGACCGCCCGGGTGGCCGGCGAGTTCTACGTCAACGCCATCAACGCGATGCGCGGCGCCGAGGCGGTGTCCCGCTACGAGCCGATCGACGAGGCGGAGAAATTCCGCATCGAGTACTGGGCGTTGGAGGAGGCCAAGCTGCGCCGGGCGCCGGCGCCTCGCGCGCTCGCGGGGCGGATCGCGCTCGTCACGGGCGCCGGTTCCGGTATCGGCCGGGCGATCGCGCACCGGCTGGCCGGCGGGGGCGCCTGCGTGGTGGTGGCCGACCGGGACGCCTCGGCCGCGGAGCGGGTAGCCGGCGAGCTTGGCGATGCCGACGTGGCCGTACCGTCCATAGTGGACGTCACTGACGAGGAGGCGGTGCGGGCCGCCATCGATGCCACGGTGCTCGCCTTCGGCGGCGTGGACCTGGTGGTGAACAACGCCGGCCTGTCCATCTCCAAACCCCTGCTGGAAACCTCCACAGAGGACTGGGATCTCCAGCACGACGTCATGGCGCGCGGGTCGTTCCTCGTCTCGCGGGAGGCCACCCGGGTGATGGTCGAGCAGGGTCTCGACGGGGACATCGTGTACGTCGTCAGCAAGAACGCGGTCTTCGCCGGGCCGGACAACGTGGCGTACGGCGCGGCAAAGGCCGACCAGGCCCACCAGGTACGGCTGCTGGCCGCCGAACTCGGCCCGCACGGCATCCGGGTCAACGGTGTCCACCCCGATGCCGTGGTCCGGGGCTCGGGCATCTTCGCCTCCGGCTGGGGCAAGCAGCGCGCCGCGGTCTACGGCGTACCAGAGGAGGAGCTGGGCGCCTTCTACGCCCAACGAACCCTGCTGAAGAAGGAGGTCCTGCCGGACCACGTCGCGGGCGCCGTCTACGCGTTGGTGGCCGGCGACCTGTCCCACACCACCGGGCTGTGTATCCCGGTCGACGCCGGCGTCGCCGCCGCCTTCCTGCGATGAGCGTAGCGGAGCGCCGCGGCGCCTGGACTGAGGAGCGCAGCGACGAGGGAAGGCGGCGCACAAGGCGCGCCGCGCAGCGAGGCCAGCAATGACCACGGTCGCCGCGGTCGACCTCGGCGCCGCCAGCGGCCGGGTCATCCGGGCCGAGGTCACCCCGGACGCGCTGCGGCTGACCGAGGTGGCCCGGTTCGCCAACGAGCCGGTCCAGATCGGTGACACCCTGCACTGGGACATCCTCGCCCTCTACCGGGCCATTCTCGACGGGCTGCGCGCCGCCGGGCCGGTCGATTCGATCGGCGTCGACGCCTGGGGTGTCGACTTCGGACTGCTCGATGCCGACGGTCGGTTGCTGGGCAACCCGGTGCACTACCGCGACCGCCGTACCGACGGCGTCATGGCCCGCGTGCTCGCCGATATCGCACCGGCCGACCTCTACCGGGCCACCGGCATCCAGTTCCTGCCGTTCAACACGGTCTTCCAGCTCGTCGCGGCTCAGGCCGGCGGCCAGTTCGCGGCGGCGCGGACGATGCTGCTGATCCCCGATCTGATCACCTACTGGCTCACCGGCCAGATCGGCGCCGAGCGCACCAACGCCTCCACCACCGGGCTGCTCGACGTGTCCACCGGAGCCTGGGCCACGCCGGTCATCGACCGGCTCGACCTGCCCCCGGCGCTGTTCCCCCCGCTGCGGGAACCGGGGTCCACTGTGGGCAGTCTGCAACCCTCGACCGCCGTCGCCCTCGGTCACGAGGCGCGGGTGATCGCGGTCGGTTCGCACGACACCGCATCGGCCGTCGCCGCCGTACCGGCCGCCGCCGAGAAGTTCGCCTACATTTCCTGCGGTACGTGGTCGCTGGTCGGCGTGGAGCTCGACCGCCCCGTGCTGTCCGACGAGAGCCGGGCCGCCAACTTCACCAACGAGGTCGGCGTCGACGGCAGAATCCGGTACCTGCGTAACATCATGGGCCTGTGGCTGCTCCAGGAGTGCCTGCGCACCTGGGGCCACCCCGACCTGGCTACCCTGCTCGCCGAAGCCGCACAGGCGCCCGCCTTCGCCGCCGTCGTCGACCCCGACGACCCGGCCTTCCTGCCCCCCGGCGACATGCCCACCCGCATCGCCGACGCCTGCCGCCGCCTCGACCAGCCGGTCCCCTCCGAACCCTCTCGGATGGCCCGCTGCATCCTGGACAGCCTCGCCCTGGCCCATCGCCAGGCCATCGACGACGTTCAACGGCTGTCCGGCCGTGCGGTCGACGTCATCCACATCGTCGGCGGCGGCGCCCACAACGAGTTGCTCTGCCAACTCACCGCCGACGCCTGCGGCCTACCGGTCGAGGCAGGACCGGTCGAAGCGACCGCGATCGGCAACGCCCTCGTCCAGGCCCGGGCCGTCGGAGCCGCCCTCCCCGCGCTGCGGTCGCTGGTGCGCGCCACCCAGCCGATCCGGCGGTACGAGCCCACCGGCGACCGGACCGCCGCCGCTGCCGCGGCGGCCCGGCTGCGATAGCGTCCCCTGATGCGCCGCCACCTGCCCCGCCCCCGCGACTTCGGCCCGCTGCTGCGGTTCAAACGTCCGCAGTGGAACCCGACCGCCCGACGGTTGGCCGCCGCATTGACCATCGAGGACCTGCGCCGCATCGCCAAACGCCGCACCCCACGGGCCGCGTTCGACTACACCGACGGCGCCGCCGACGAGGAACTGTCGCTGGCCCGCGCCCGCCAAGCCTTCCGCGACATCGAGTTCAACCCCAGCATCCTCCGCGACGTGTCCACAGTAGACACCAGTGTCGAGGTGCTCGGCGGACCGTCGGCGTTGCCGTTCGGGATCGCCCCCACCGGCTTCACCCGGCTGATGCAGACCGAGGGCGAACGTGCCGGAGCCGCCGCGGCCGGTGCCGCCGGCATCCCGTTCGCGCTGTCCACTCTGGGCACCACCGCCATCGAAGACGTCGCCGAAGCCAACCCCACCGGCCGCAACTGGTTCCAGCTCTACATGTGGAAGGACCGGGCCCGCTCGGTCGCCCTCATCGACCGGGCCAAGGCCGCCGGCTACGACGCCCTGCTCGTCACCGTCGACGCCCCCGTCGCCGGCCTACGCCTGCGCGATGTCCGCAACGGGCTGACCGTCCCTCCGACATTGACTCCACGGACCGTGCTCGACGCCGCCTGGCGGCCCCGCTGGTGGATCGATCTGCTGACCACCGAGCCGCTGTCCTTCGGCTCGTTCGACCGCTGGCCCGGCACCATCGCGGAACTGCTCGACACCATGTTCGACCCCAGCGTCACGTTCGACGACCTCACCTGGATCCGGCAGCAGTGGGGCGGCCGGCTCGTCGTCAAGGGCGTACAGACCCTCGAGGACGCCAAGCGACTGGCCGACGCCGGTGTCGACGCGATCGTGCTGTCCAACCACGGCGGCCGGCAACTCGACCGGGCACCCGTCCCGTTCCACCTGCTGCCCGACGTCGTCCGCGAAATCGGTACCGACCTCGAGATCCACCTCGACACCGGCATCATGCACGGCGCCGACATCGTCGCCTCGATCGCCCTCGGCGCCCGCTTCACCCTCATCGGACGCGCCTACCTGTACGGCCTGATGGCCGGCGGCCGCCGGGGTGTCGACCGTACGATCGAGATCCTCGCCGACCAGATCCGCCGCACCATGCGCCTGCTCGGCGTCAACCACATCGCGGAGCTGACCCCGGATCACGTCACCCAGCTCCGCCGGACCCATTGACGTCTACCACTGGGCTCGATAGCCTCGGCAGCGCGAGAAACTATCGGAGCCGAGGCCGCGAAAGTTTCCGAAACTTCGGTCGCTGGGCAGTGCCGCCGGAGTGAGCCGCCGCATCCGCTCCGGGCGCGGGAGGCGGGAAGTCCCGACCTCACCAAGCGAGGATCAGATGACCAGAGCACTGCACTCCGCCCGCTGGAGACTCGCACTGGCCGCGGGCATCGCCACCGCGACCATGGCCGGCGGCCTGATCACCACCGCCGACGCGTACGCCGCGGCGGGCTGTCGGGTCAACTACGCCGTTACCGCCCAGTGGCCCGGCGGGTTCACCGCCAACGTGGAAGTCACCAACCTCGGCGACCCGCTCAACGGCTGGAGTCTGGTGTGGACATTCACATCCGGACAGCGGATCACCCAGATCTGGAACGCCACCCACACCCAGCCGGCAGACATCGTGACCGCGACCAACGTGAGCTACAACGCGGTCATAGCCACCAACGGGACAGTGTCGTTCGGCTTCAACGGATCCTGGTCGAACAACAACCCGGTACCGGCTTCG
>DASRII010000378.1:0-4489 GCA_035650075.1 Micromonosporaceae bacterium
GGATGCGCAGGCCTGGTGTCCCCGCCTACTGTCGCTGCCATGAGTACGGCAGTCCCATGATTGACGGCAAGCTCAAGGTCCTGCAGATGGTCGATCGCCACGGGAGCGTCACGGCTGCCGCAGCAGCCATGAGCTACACGCCCTCGGCGGTCTCCTACCAACTGCGCCAGTTGGCCGAGCAGCTCGGCGTGAAGCTGATCGAACCTGCCGGCCGGGGCATCAAGCTGACGGCCGCAGCGCGTACGTTGCTTCGGCACACCGCCGTGATGCAGGCGCAGTGGGAGCAGGCACGCACCGAGCTCGCCGCGACGATCAGTGAGCCTTCGGGCCTCTTCACGTTGTGTGGCTTCTCGACCGCTGCGACGCATCTGTTGCCGTTTGCAGCAGCCACGTTGCGCGATCGCCATCCGCGGTTGCGTGTCCGCGTGGTGGAGGCCGAGCCGGCCCGGTGTTTCGAGCTGCTCGCGGCCGAGGAAGCCGATCTGGCGTTGGTGATGGTGACCGCTGACTCACCGTCGTTGAGTGATGGCCGCTTCGACCAGCAGTTGTTGCTGGATGATCCGTTGGACCTGGTGGTGCAGGCGGAGCATCCGCTGGCCGCGCGCGAGACGGTCACGCTGGCGGACGCGGCTCGGGAGCCGTGGATCATGGGCACCCCGGGAGGTGCGTACCACCAGCTCGCGATCACCGCGTGCGTGGCCGCCGGGTTCGCCCCCGACATGGTCCATCTGGCGGATGAGTGGGAAACCGGCGCGGCGATAGCGGCTCAGGGACTGGGAGTCATGCTCGTCCCGCGTCTCGGGCGTATCAGCGCAGAATGGCGCGTCACGCGTATCCGGCTTTCCGGCGAACCGGTGCCTGCTCGGCGGATCCTGGCTGTCACTCGCCAGGGAGGTGCCGGTCACCCGCTCGTCACCCAAGCGCTCGACCTCATCCACGCCACGTCCCTGAGCCTGCTGAATACGACGTAGCGGAAGAAGCCCTGATTCCGCGGGATGGTGGAGCCGCCTTGGGGAGTCGAACCCCAGACCTACGCATTACGAGGGAGACGCGCTGGTGGGCTTCCCCTCGTAGCGTGGAGACATCGCTCATAAGGGAGGGGCGATGGCAGGGACGCGACGGAAGTTCGATGAGGACTTCAAGGCGGGCGCGGTGCGGATCGTGCGGGAGACCGGGAAGCCGATCGCGCAGGTGGCCCGTGAGCTGGGGATCAACGAGGGCACGCTGGGTAACTGGTGTGCGCGGGAGCGGCGGGCTCGCGGGGCCGGGAACGGGCCGTTGAGCGAGGACGAGCGCGCGGAGCTGGAGCGGTTGCGGCGGGAGAACGCCGAGCTGGCGATGCAGCGTGATGTGCTCAAGCGCTCGGTGGCCCTCTGGGTGCGCGAGGCGATGGGCGGCCGGTAGCGGTGGCCGCGTTCATCACCGCCCAGAGGGCACAACATCGGGTGCCGGCGGCGACCGCGTGCCGGGCGTTGGGGGTCAGCCCGGCCTGGTACTACAAGTGGCGCGACGGGGACCCCTCGCCCCGGCGGGCCCGGCGGGCGGCGCTGGCCGCGCAGGTGGCCCGGCTGTTCGCCGCGCACCACGGCCGCTACGGCTCGCCGCGGATCACCGCCGAGCTGCGCGCGGCCGGCTGGCGGGTCAGCGAGAACACCGTCGCTGCGCTGATGCGCGAGCAGGGTCTGCGGGCCCGGCCGCCGCGGCGGTGCCGGCACACCACCCGCCCCGGCCGGGGCCGGTGGCGGGCGCCGGACCTGGTCGGGCGCCGGTTCGCCGCCGACGGGCTCAACCGCCGCTGGTACGGCGACGGCACCGAGATCGCCACCGGCGAGGGCAAGCTGCACCTGGCCTCGGTGTTGGACATGGGCTCGCGGCGGATCGTCGGGTTCGCCCTGTCCGAACACCACGACGCCGCGCTGGCCTACGCGGCGCTGGCGATGGCGGTCGCGGTCCGCGGCGGCCGGGAGGTGATCGCCGGTGTGGTGCTGCACACCGACCAGGGCAGCGAGTACACCGCCCGGTCGTTCCGCGCCGCCTGCACACGATGCGGCATCACCCAGTCGATGGGCCGACCCGGGTCCGCGCTGGACAACGCCGTGATCGAGTCCTGGCACTCCACCGTGGAGTTCGAGCTGCGCCGCCTGGAACGCTTCGCCACCAAGGCCGAGGCGCGGGCGAAGGTCGCCGCCTGGATCGAGGAGTACAACCACGACCGACGCCACTCGGCGCTGGGCATGCTCTCCCCGATCGCCTACGAGCGCAGCGGTAACACCCCCGATGAGCCACCGGAGGAAGCGGCATGATCGGCCCGCTTCCGGCTACCCAGCGTGGCACCGTCCTCGCCGGAGTCAACGCCAAGCCCTACGGGTGGCCTGCGGCCAGCGTTGACCCCGGCTGCGGGCGGCACCCTCGAACCGCCGCCGGAACCAGGCTCGAAGAACGGACCCAGGACCAAGATCCACCAATCAGAGGTCTACACGCTTTCGGGGGATGGCCGCCACGGCCGGGCAGGCTCAACGCCAGTACGCGGTGAGTGCGGGTAGGGGCGGGAATGACCCATCGCCAGCTCGTCGCGCTCTGCTCGTGTACATGCAGAAGCAGGAGTGTCGGCCCGGAACCGGCCTCCAGGTACTGAGCTGTGATCCCGTCGACGGGTAACCATTCAGCTCACGCAGGCTGCGGTGGCGTCCAAGGGTTTCCGGTGATGGCGTCGCGGAGTGCGGTGAGGACGTTGTCGCCGTGCTTGCGGACGGTGGAGATGTAGCCGCGGACGCGGACCCAGGCACGGGCGCCGGCCTCGGAACGGTGGCAGCCGGAAATCTTGAGTTGGGTCTTGGCCGGGCGCAGGTCGCGCTCGGCCTGGTTGTTGGTGAACGGCACGGTCAGGTCGCGGGCGTACCGGAGGACCTGCTCGTCGCGGTCGCGGAGCCGGACGAGCAGGTTGCGGGTCTTGCTCTGTTTGCGCCCGGGTACCGGGCGGTGGCTGGCGAGCCCGCACAAGATCGCGTGTCGCCACCGGTCGTGGAGCGGGTCGGCGACCGCGGCCGGGATCTGGCTCAAGCCCTGGTCCCGGGCGTGGTGGGCAGCGGTGTTGAGACTCAGCAACGCGGCGAGGGCCTGGTCGGGCCAGATCTCGTCGGGGTGGGCCTCGGTGGCGGCGGTCAGCTCCCGGACCAGGTGCGCCCCGCACAGGGCGTGGGTGGCGTCGGGGTAGGCGTCATAGACCGACAGCGCGTCGTGCACCGCGACGCCGCGATAGTCCGGGAGCACCCCGAACTCGGTCACCGCTTGGCGTCCGCGAGAGGAGTGCAGGTGGTAGGCGGTGAGCGTGTCGGTGCCGGCGACGTGCAGCCACCAGCGGGTGCCGTTGATGCGGACCGAGGTCTCGTCGACGTGCAGCACGTGCGCCAGCACGAGCATTGACTTGATCAGCTTCTCGACATCGGCCAGCGCGGCTGCCGCCTCGCCCAACGCGCTGATCACCCAGCCGGTCGACGGGCGGGCCCCGGTCAGGTCGGCGATCAGCTGCGCGGTTCGGGCCACCGGGACGTGCTGGAACACCAGCAGGTACACCGCCAGCGCCCGCAGACTCGGCCCGTACTGCACCGGGGCGCTCACCCCGGCCGGCGCGTCGGCGACGGTCACCTGACCGCAACCGCACCGCCGCCGGTGCAGCCGATGCTCGACGATCACCGGGCGCACCGGCGGAATGTCGTGCACCTGCCGACGCACGGCACCGGCCGGCTCGCCGTCGGCCAGGCCAGCACCGCAGTTCCGGCAGCACCCCGGCACATGTTCGACGATCTCGTCCGGGTCGTCGACCAACGTCAAGGTGTGGCCCGGCGAACCCGGCTGCTTGCCCGGCTTACGCCCCGAACCCCGCCGCGACCGGTGCGACGGCACCGCCGGGCCGTCCGCCGACGGCGGCTGCGACGAGTTCCGCGAATTGCGGGCCAGCCGCCGTTCCAACTCCGCAACCCGCGCCGTGAGCTGCTCGATCATCCGGGCCTGCTCGACGACCAGCGCGAGCAACTCCTCGCGCGACGCGTCTTCCAGCCCGGGCACGAGACGACATGATCAGGGCTCCGCGATCACAGCGGCGGGATCGACACGCCGACGATCAACCGCGGCCGGATGGTGAATGGTTACGTCGACGGTGACCCGGCGGTCGTGGACGACGACCTGGCGGCCCTGGAACTCGGACGTGGATCCGGTGTGGATGGGGATCGAGACGGCCGACATCAAACCTCCGGGTGTTTCGCACTGGTCGGGTTAACCGGACTGCGTCACCGGGGGCAAGGGCGACACCACTACGTCGCGACCGTCGGGCACGAGAGCCGCCGATCACCATTGCTAACTATAGTACGCGGTGCGATCGCTCTCGGCGACTCCTGACCGCTGTGCGGGCTGCCGCGTTGTCCTCACCTCTGACGGCAGAACTCGTCGGATCGCCATAAGGTTCACACATGCGCGAAGACGATCATTCGGG
>DASRII010000379.1:0-2880 GCA_035650075.1 Micromonosporaceae bacterium
ACGCCGACACCAGCCCACCACATCACGTCTTCCAAGCCGCCCGCCAGGCCATCGCAGCCTTCACTCCGGATCCGGCACCGACCAGATCCACCCGATCGACTCCGAGCTGATCACGATCGCTCAACCGCACACATCTGCCGCGTCCGGCGTGCTGACGTTCATCGCCGCTGGTGACATACGGTGATGTTTGGCTGTCTTCCCCGGTACCGGCTTGGCATGTGCCATCAGCTCGTCCTGCGCGCCGCGGTGGTCCGCCCTACTTGGGCCGCTACGGCGACGAGACGCGGCTGCACACATTAGACTCCGACCCGTGCGCATGCGGCGCAGGCAGCCGATCGCACCAACCGGCCAAAGTAGCACGCAGGGAAGGGTGGATGCGGTCCTGCTGTGGGTCTTCTGACGATCGACGCTGCAGCGCAAGCTGATCGGCGTGTCGACATAGTTTGCCCTGTCACCCGGTGGCCCACCGCGACGATGAACATGTCGTTGATCCGACAGTCCATTGGTACTAGACAGAACCCCACTGTTTACATTCATCCTCAACTACATGGTCATCGACATTCAGCGGCTTGTGGTCATGGTTGACGATCTTCGACGTCTTCGCGGTCAATGCGAACCTAAGCGGCAGGACAACCCGCGCTATCATGCATACTGCTTGGCGGTATCAAGCCTTAACAAAATTATCGAATCGCTCCGACAGGAAGACGTCGGTGGGCGAGGTACGCGAGGTTCACAGTAGCGTTGCCTCCCAGAGAACGAGCACATCTACCGCTGTGCGCGGCGCACGATCATGCCGGTCTGTGCGTGAGCCGGGTACCAGCTTCCGTAGGTCTGAGGAATGATCGGTAGCTATGGTGGAGAAGGAGCGCGGCGCCGGTGAGGAGTCCAAGGTCGCGGAAGCGTCGACTTGGATGATCCCGCGTCAGCCAGAACGCCTGAGTGGCAGCGAGCGGTTCGTGGGGATGGACGCGAACGTGCTCGACTTCTGGCGATGGGCGTTCAGTGACCTGCGCGAGAACACCACCAGAGGCATCCTGGCCGAGTATCTCGTAGCTAAGGCTACTGGGGATAGCCGAGGTCTGCGTATCAGCTGGGACAACTTCGACGTCAAAGCGACCGACGGAACCACGATCGAGGTCAAGTGCTCCGCATTCCTGCAGAGCTGGCCGCAACGGACGCACTCCCGGCTGAACTTCGCACGACTGCGGGCACGCTCCTGGAATCCGGAGACCAACGAACTCAGCCTGGAACAGCAGGTCCGGGCCGAAGTGTTCGTCTTCGCGGTGCAGACCCAGCGGGACCCGGATCAGTACGACATGCTCAACCTCGCGCACTGGCAGTTCTGGGTGGTCAGCGGCACGGTCATCCGGGAGCAACAGTGGAAGTCCGTGGGCATCGGATGGGTCGAGCGGCACGCGACCGGACCCGTCGATCATCAGCAGTTGGCCTCTGCCATCCGGAATGCTGCCAAGAGCTGACGAATCCCTCACAAGAAGCTGCCGAGGTCGCTCGGCCGCTCCACGTCCGCATCTGGCCGCGACGCGGGCGTTCCCATGTTCAACATCACCGATACGGCTCGGCGAGTGAAGCGAGTCCGCCCACAGGACAGCCGCGTAAGGCGACCGGATCTGCCGCGACCCGGGCGTCCTGCGAGCGGCGGGTATCCTGGTCGAGGGCGTCCGTCCGCGCCCAACCTCCGGCGACCCGCCCCAGCCGGGTTCACCCGAGGAGGCAAAGGGAGGTCCACCTCTCGGCCGGGTATTCGTTGTCGATCGTGCGTCCGCCGCGCCGGTCGCTGGGGGATCTGCGACGGGCCGCGGGAGACGGATGATGACCAAGCAGGCCGACTTCAAACGGCGCGTGCGCGCCCGGATGGCCAAGACCGGCGAGTCCTACGCGACCGCCCGCAGCCACATCCTTGTCGAACAGCCGGGCCTGCCGGTGCCGGCAGACCGGGCGATGCTGGCGGCGCTGCACGTGAGCAACGGCGATTGCACGGATCTGCCCGGGACCGGGCTCGCGTCCCGGGTGTTGTACTGGCGCGACTCGCTCCATGAGGGGCCGGTGCCGGCGGTGGGTCCTGAGGAGCTCCGCCAGCTCCGGGCCGCGTTTCTGGTCGGGGCGCGGGTGGACGACCGCGCGGAGGGTTCCGACATGTTCGCTGAGCGGGACCGGATGCTGGCGGCCAACCGCGACGGCGAGTACGTGCTGTGGTTTGAGGCGGACCTGTACGACCAGCTCCAGATCATCCAGATCCTGGCTCGCCTTGCCGACCTCGGCGTGCCGGCGCAGCGCATCACTTTGATCTGCATAGGTGAACATCCCGGCGTCGCCCGTTTCGGCGGTCTCGGCGAGCTGACGGCCGAGCAATTGCGCGAACTGCCCGCCACGAACGCGTGCGCCCGGCTGAGTCCCGCTGCACTCCAGCTGGCTACCGATGCGTGGGCCGCCTTCCGGGCGCCGACGCCAGACGGCCTGCCGGCCATCGCCGGCAGTCGCTCGAGTGAGCTGCGGTTCCTGGGTGAGGCGTTCGACCGGCTCAGCCGGGAGTACCCGTCGACCCGCGACGGGTTGTCGCTGACCGAACGGCGGATCCTGGCCGCAATCGCCGACGGCCCAACTGCGGCGGGCACAGCGTTCGTCCGCGCCGCCGCGCGGGAAATGCGCCCGTACTTGGGCGACACCTGGTCCTTCGCCATGATGGACCGGATGGCGCACGCGCTGGTTCCGCTCCTTCACGCCGAGCCGGCGGAGCGTCCAGTTGACCGCGAAACCAGCCTGCGCCTGACCGACACGGGAGCACGGGTGCTCGCCGGCGCGGTGGACCACGTGACGCTCAACGGCATCGACCGGTGGATTGGCGGGGTGCACCTGCGCGGG
>DASRII010000380.1:0-60349 GCA_035650075.1 Micromonosporaceae bacterium
TTGGCGGATCCACCAGGTGGCGTAGGTGGAGAACTTGTAGCCCTTGGTGTAGTCGAACTTTTCGACGGCGCGGATGAGGCCGAGGTTGCCTTCCTGGATGAGGTCGAGGAAGGCCATGCCGCGTCCGGTGTACCGCTTCGCCAGCGACACCACGAGCCGCAGGTTGGCTTCCAGCAGGTGGTTCTTTGCCCGCTCGCCGTCCCGCGAGATCCATTGCAGGTCGCGGTTCATCTGGGTGGCGAGCTTCTCCTCGCCCTCCTCGGCGGCGCGGATGCGCTCGGAGGCGTACAGCCCGGCCTCGATGCGCTTGGCGAGCTCCACCTCCTGCTCCGCGTTGAGCAGCGGAACCTTGCCGATCTGCTTCAGGTACGCCCGGACCGAGTCGGCGGAGGCGGTCAGCTCCGCGTCCCGCCGGGCCTGCTTGAGGGCCTCGGACTCCTCGTCGTCCCAGTCGAAGTCGTCGTCGGCGGCCGCGTCGGCCTGAGCGGCCTCGGCCAGCTCGGCGGCCTCCTCGACGACAACTTCCTCGATGTCGGCCGCGAGCGCCTCGACCTCGAGGTCGGTCAGGTCGGGCTCTTCCGTATCGACGGCTCCCGGCGCCGTTACGGCCGCATCGGGCGATTTTTCTTCCGGTGTACCGGTGGCCTTCTTCGCGGCCTTGCGAGGCGCGGGCACCGCGGCGTCGTCGGCGACGATCTCCGGCTTGGCCTTGGTAGCCCGGGTCGACTTGGCCGGAGCGGCCTTCGCGGCCTTGGCCGGAGCGGCCTTCGCCGGCTTGGTGGCCGGCTCCTCCTCGGCCGGCTTGGCCGCTGCCCGGGTCTTGGGCGCCGCCTTCGCGGCAGCCTCCTCTGTCTTGCGCGGCGCGGGCTTGCGCAGCGGCTTCACGACCGCGCTGCCGTTCTCGGACTCGGCCGGTGCGCGGCCGCCCGTCTTCTTCGCCGGCGTCGCCTTCGCGGTAGCCGCCCGCGACGCCGGCGTCGCGGACCTCGCCGCCGACACCCGGCGGCGAGTGCTAGCCGACCCGTCCACCATCACAGTCACCCCCGCCTCAGCAAGTGCGCGCAGGATCCGCTTTGCCTGGACCGGCGTTACCTCGGCTGCCTCCACCGTCATGGCAACTTGGGCCGAGGTAATCTGCCCGCCCGCCTCGGCGGCCTGAGCAATCAGGATCTCTGTCAGCGAGCGTACGTCGGCGCCGTTGTGGCGGGCTTCTGTCACGTACGACCTTCCCATGGCGATGAAACGTGCCTAGCAGCGCCGAGCAGCACTGCGCCGCTTCGACATGACCGGTGATGTGTTCGAGGACCCTGGACCCGTTGTGCGCGGGCAGGCGTGAATTGTAGCGCCGTCAGCGGAAATCATCTCGTGCGCACGCCGGTCGGGGGCGTGTGGCATACCCCAGGATGGGGTGATGAGTTCCCACCCGGCCCGGCCGGCCGCCGAGGAGTTGCTGGACATCGCGGTCGGCGTGGTCCGTGAGGCGGCGGATGCGGCCGCGGCCATGCGGGTACGGGCGGTCGATCCGGTGGCGACGAAGTCCAGTGCGACGGATGTGGTCACGGCGGCCGACCGGGCGGTCGAAAAACTGGCCGTCGAGGCACTGCGCGCTGCCCGCCCGGACGACGTGGTGCTGGGGGAGGAGTACGGAGCGACGGGTCCGGCCGGGGAGCCGGTCGTGCGCTGGCTGCTCGACCCGATCGACGGGACGGTGAACTACCTGTACAACCTCGCGCCGTACGCGGTCTCGCTGGCTGCCGAGGTCGGCGGGACGGTCGTGGCCGGAGTGGTTCGTGAGGTGGTGTCGGGGCAGGAGTGGACGGCGGTCCGCGGCCGCGGCGCCCGGCGCGACGGGCGGCGGCTGGTCGCCTCCGGGGTGACCGAGCTGGGCCAGACGCTGGTGGCCACGGGGTTCAGCTACGAGCCGGCCCGCCGGGCCCGCCAGGCCCGCGTGGTCGCCGAGCTGCTGCCGCGGGTACGGGACATCCGCCGGTTCGGCGCGGCCTCCGTCGATCTGTGCCTGACCGCGGAGGGGCGCATCGACGCGTACTTCGAACAGGGCCTGCACGACTGGGACTACGCCGCGGGCGGGCTCATCGCCACGGAGGCGGGCGTACGCGTCACCGGTCTGTCCGGGGCAGCACCCGGTACCGCGTTCGTCCTCGCGGCACCTGCGGGCATCTACGACGCCCTGCACGACGCGCTCGTAGCCCTCGACGCCGCGGCTCTGGGCTAGTTCGGTTCTTCCATCGCGCAGGTGCCCTTGGGCAGCTCTGGTTCGCCGAGCTGGCCGATGGACTGGTTGACCTCGGTCACCGTGCCCAACTGGCGGTACTTCTGACCGATCACGACGTCCACGATGTCGTCGGTGCGCTTGATGTCGAACTCGGTCTCCGCCTGGTCGAGGAAGTACGCCCGCAGCAGCTGAGCCGCGCCGACGGTCTTCGGCCCGTACCGCAGCACCGCCACGCCCTCGACGCGGCGCTTGTCGTTCGCCGGCGGCTTGACCACCGTGAATTCGCGGTTGCGGAAGTCGGCGGCCACCTGCTCGCCGAGGCCGGGCTGGCTGGTCGCGTTCAGAACGTTGATCTTGACGTCTTTGTTCTCGGGCAGGCGGAGATCCGCGGGGACGTGGTCCGGCGGGCAACCGACGGTAGTCTGGGCGACGGTCTGCGTGTCCCGCACCATCGCCAGCGTGACGGCGACGACCGCACCTACGAAGAGGATGCCGACGACGACGAGCGCTCGGACCCGGGCAAAACTCATCTGTTCCAAGCTCCCACCGTGCGGCCCGCTACATACCCTGCCGCTGAGGTTAGCGCCTGGTTGCCGGGTGCCACGTGAATCCGCGTGAGAACCTCGGCGTGCCGACCCCGTACCGCTGTGTCGGGACCTAACCTATGTGTCGCCTGAGTCACAGTGGGAACAACTTTGGGCGCGTGGGCGTACAACCAGCGTTCAAGACAGGTAAGGTACCGCGCTCGACCGGGGCAGTTCGGGCCGGCATTGAAGATTCGTCCGCGGAAGTGGGCACAGAAATACCACCGCCCGGCGTTACACCGGGCGCCATTCGAATACGGGAGTGTGACGAGGATATGGCCACCGACTACGACGCCCCGCGTCGCGAAGAGGTCGACCTCGGCGAGGACAGCCTGGAGGAGCTGAAGGCCCGTCGGGTCGACGCCCAGTCCGGCAGCGTGGACGTCGACGAAACCGAGGTCGCCGAGAGTTTCGAGCTGCCCGGCGCCGACCTTGCCGACGAGGAGCTGACCGTCAAGGTCCTGCCCATGCAGGCCGACGAGTTCCGCTGCTCACGCTGTTTCCTGGTGCACCATCGCAGCCAGCTGGCCTACGAACGCAACGGCGAGCTGATCTGTCGCGAGTGCGCCTGACGCTGTCGGGTTGCGGACTTGACGGCATCCGGTTAGCTCGGTCGTGTACCAGGGCCGAGGAGCGGAGGCAGGCGAGATGACCAGGGACGACAATGTGCCCGACGAGACGTCGGGCACTTTGGTACCCGCCACCGCCGGTGACCCCCCACCGGCGGACCCCGAGATGTCCAAGACCGTAGCCGCCCTCACGGCTGAGGACCTGGAGCCGGCGCAGCGCCGCAAACTGCTCGGACGCCTCGCCGCCGAGGTACGCGCCCGCGGCATCCGCGATCTCTTCAATCCACGCGCCGCCATGCGCTGGGTGGCCGACGCGGTCTCCGACGTCGCCCCGTACATCCCGATCCGCGATCTCGAGACGCTGCGCCGCCACCACGACAACCTCGAGGGGGACGAGCTCGCCGAGCGCCTGATCCGTAACGCCGCCCGGGCTACCGCCGTGGTCGGGGCCGCCGGCGGCGGGGTGGCCGCGATCGAGTGGGTCGCGACGCCCACGTTGCTGAGCGCACCGGTCCTGATCGCCGCCGAGACCGTCGCGATCGTCGCCATCGAGATCAAACTGATCGGCGAGCTGCATGAGGTCTACGGCCAGCCGGTGGTCGGCAGCGGTTCGCAGCGCGCGATCCGGCTGGTCCAGTCCTGGGCCGGCCGGCGCGGGGTCACGCCGCTCGCCCCCGGAGCGATGGCCGTCGTGCTCGGTACGGGCGCGCGCAAGGAGTTGCGCGACCGTCTGCTCCGGCGCTTCGGCCGCAACCTGACCACCCTCGGCCCACTGCTGACCGGCGCCGCCGTAGCCAGCTACCTCAACCGCCGCGCGACCATCGCGCTTTCCAAAGAGATCCGTAAGGATCTCGGCGCCAGTTGATCATGAAGTTGGTGGCTCGACACGCCGTCGAGACCGCAACAAAGTTCATGATCAACCGGGGTGGGGGCCGGGGTGGGGGCCGGGGTGGGGGTGGGGGTGGTGGTTGTCGCGGGCGGCGAGTAGGGCGGCGGCGAGGCGGGCCGGAGCGCGGGTGCTGACCACCCAGTACGGCGTCGGGTCGGCCGGGTCGTCGAGGACCACCTGGACCGCACCGGACACCCACGGCCGCTGCACCACGAACGCGAGGGGATCGGCGGACGGGCCGAGGATCTCCCGGCGCCCCGAGGCGTCGAGCGGGATGGCGTCGGCCACGAACTGCGCCGGTAGGTGCGCGTCGTCGACGTGCAGTTCGCCGCCGGCTACCGCGATCCGGATCCGGCCCAGCCACCACAGCCCGGCGGCGGTGGCCGGCAGCAGGACGGCGTACGGCAGCCAGGACCGGACTCCCGGCGCCCCCAGATGCACCTCGGCGGCGAGCAGCGCGGCGATGCCCAGCGCGGGCAGCCACAGCCACCACGGGACTCCGAGGCGCTCGGCGTACGGCTCCTGTGCCACGCCGCGAGCCTATGGCGTGAGCGGACCGGTCGACCCGGCAGGATGAGCGGCATGACGAACGTGTACGTGAAGCGGCTCGATCCCGACCTGCCCCTGCCGGCGTACGCGCACCCGGGTGACGCGGGTGCGGATCTCGTGTCCGCCGAGGATGTGGACATCGCGCCGGGTGAGCGGGTGCTGGTGCGTACCGGGGTGGCGATCGCCCTGACGCCGGGGTACGTCGGCCTGGTGCACCCTCGGTCCGGACTCGCCGTGCGGCTCGGCGTGACGGTGCTGAACGCCCCCGGTACGGTCGACGCCGGCTACCGAGGCGAGATCCTGGTGAACCTGATCAACCACGATCGGGTGACGACCGCGAAAATCGCCCGCGGTGACCGAATCGCGCAGTTGGTCGTTCAACGGGTCGAACACGCATACTTCGACGTCGTCGACGAGCTTCCGGACTCCGCTCGCGGTACCGGCGGACATGGCTCGACCGGCGTCTAGGCTTGGCGGTACCGAGCGTTTCTGAAGGGGCACGACAGTGATCTTCTCCCGACGTCGCGGGAGTTCCGGGCGGCATGCGCGCGGAGAGCCGCGCACCGGTCCACGGCATGCTGCCAGGCGTCGTACCTACGACGAGTTCGGTCCGGAACCGGCGGATGACGAGGCCGGGTCGGAGGTGCCGGAGCGCGGCCCGTACGACGTCGACGCGGCACCGACCGACGAACTGGAGTACCTCGACCTGGGCAGCCTGCGGATCCCTGTCGTCGAAGGCGTCGAGGTGCGGGTCCAGGCCGACGCGAACGGCGTGATCCAGCAGGTGTTCCTGGTGCACGGCGACAGCGCGCTGCAGTTGAGCGCGTTCGCGGCCCCCCGCTCCGAGTCGATCTGGGACGAGGCGCGCGGCGAGATCCGCAAGTCGCTGTTCAACGAGGGCGTGGCGGTCGAGGAGGCCGACGGCGAGTACGGCGTCGAGCTGCGGGCTCGGGTCCGTGCCCCGGAGGGCCTGACCGATCTGCGGTTCGTCGGCGTGGACGGGCCACGCTGGCTCGTCCGGGCCGTGTACCAGGGCCAGGCCGCCGTCGATCCGGCCGCCGCCGAGCCGCTCTCGACGTGCCTCTACGGGCTCGTCGTGGACCGTGGCAGCGAGGCGATGCCGGTACTGGAAGCGCTGCCCCTGCGCCTGCCGAAGGAGCTGGCCGACCAGCGGGCCGTGACCACCACCCCCGAGCCTGCCCCGGTGCCCGCGGCAACACCCGCCGCGCAACCCCCGGCCGGGACGGCGACCGCGCCGCGGCGCAAGCCGTCGCCGCGCCCGCGGAGGTCGCCGCGGTAACGCCCGCGCGCGTACCCTGGGCTGACAGGCCTATGCGGGGAGGCGGGGTGACAACGGAGTCATGACCACGGAGGATTCGCGCACGCGGCCTTCGCCGTTTCGTCGGTTCGTGCACCGGCTGACGGCATCCGAAGAGGAACTCGACGCCGAGGAACTGCAGGAGGAGAGCGCGGCGTCGGGTTCGACGCTATGCCGCCAGGTGAGCCGAGGTGACCTGGTAACGGTCTCCGGCCGGCTGCGGACAGTCGTCTACACGCCCCGCACCAACCTGCCGACGCTCGAAGCGGAGCTGTACGACGGCAGCGACGTGGTGACCCTGGTCTGGCTGGGCCGCCGGCACATCGCCGGAGTCGAGCCGGGTCGAACACTCACCGCCCGGGGTCGCATAGCTATCCGTGACGACCGTAAAGTCATCTACAACCCGTACTACGAGTTGGATACGCATCGGTGAGTGAACAAACCCGGGAAGAGCGTCTTCCCACGCTGTCCGAGCAGATGGCCGAGCAGCTCGGCGGCTGGCGCGGGCTGATCGAGTCGAGTGTGCCGGTACTCGTGTTCGTCGTGACGAACGTCGTGTGGACCCTGCGGCCGGCGCTGGTGTTGTCGGTGGCGACCGCGGTCGGGCTGGCGGTGATCCGCCTGGCCCAGAAGCGTCCGATCCGGCACGCGCTCAACGGCCTGTTCGGTATCGGTATCGGTGCCGTGCTGGCCTGGCGCAGCGGCAACGCGCGGGACTTCTACCTGCCCGGGATCTTCTACAGCTACGCGTACGCGCTGGTCATGCTGGGATCGATCGCGATCAAACGGCCGCTGGTCGGCTGGATCTGGTCGATCGTCGCCGACGGCGGCAGCCAGCAGTGGCGGCAGAACCCACGGCTGGTGCGGACGTTCGCCTGGCTCACCGCGCTCTGGGCGGCGACCTGGATCGCGAAGGTGAGCGTGCAGGCCGTGCTCTACGTGACGCACCAGGACACCGCGCTCGGCGTCGCCCGGATCGTGCTGGGCTTCCCGCCCTACCTGCTGCTGCTGGTGGTCACCGTGTGGATCGTGCGGCGGGTGCTGCGCGCCGAGCCGGCTACCGTCCCCGCCGGTTAGCGGTCGCCGTCTCGCCCAGGATCACCTGGCGTACCGCGTCCTCGACCTCGGCCGTGCACACGAAGATGAGCTCGTCGCCGGCCTCCAACGGGTCGTCCGGCGTCGGTACCAGCACCCGTTTTCCGCGAACGATCGCGACCAGCGCGCTGTCCCGCGGCAGCGGCACCTCGCGCACGGCGTGCCCCACATAGGGTGCGGCCTGCGGCAGGGTGATCTCGACGAGGTTCGCCTCGCCCTGCCGGAACGTCATCAGCCGCACCAGCTCGCCGACGGTCACCGCCTCCTCGACCAGTGCGGCCATCAGCCGCGGCTTGCTGACCGCGACGTCGACGCCCCACTGCTCGGTGAACAGCCACTCGTTCTCGGCCCGGTTCACCCGCGCCACCACGCGGGGCACCGCGAACTCCGTCTTGGCCAGCAGTGACACCACGAGGTTGACCTTGTCGTCGCCCGTCGCCGCCACGACCACGTCGCAGTTGCTCAGCTCGGCTTCCTGCAGCGAGGACAGCTCGCAGGCGTCGGCGAGGATCCAGTCCGCCTCCGGTACCCGCTCGGGGCGCAACATCTTCGGCTGCCGCTCGATGAGCATCACCTGGTGACCGTTGTCGATCAGCTCACCCGCGATCGAGCGACCCACGTTTCCCGCGCCGGCTATCGCAACCCGCATGACCATAACCCCTCAAGACGCCGGCGCCGCGGCGGCCACCTTGGTGACCGCGCCCGCCATCTCGTCGGTCACCAACATGAACACCTGGTCGCCGTCTTGTAGCGCGGTCGACGCCGTGGGCAGGGTGCCGATTCCGAAACGCATCAGGTACGCCGCCCGCGCGCCGGTCGCCTCCTCGAGTACCTTGACGGGACGGCCGATCCAGCCGGCGTGCACCGGTATCTCGATCATGGAGATCGTGCTCGTCGGATCGCGCCAGACCTCGACGTGTCCCTCCGGTACGAGGTGGCGCAGCATCCGGTCGGCGGTCCAGCGCACGGTGGCGACGGTGGGGATGCCCAACCGCTCGTACACCTCGGCCCGCTTGGGGTCGTAGATGCGCGCCACGACCCGCTGTACGCCGAACGTCTCGCGGGCCAGCCGGGCGGAGATGATGTTCGAGTTGTCCCCGCTGGACACCGCGGCGAACGCGTCGGCGCGCTCGATGCCCGCCTGGATCAGGACGTCGCGATCGAACCCGATACCGGTCACGGTCAGGCCTTGGAAGTCCGGGCCGAGCCGACGGAACGCGTCCGAGTCCTGGTCGATCACCGCGACCGAGTGTCCGCGGGCCTCGAGGCTGGCCGCCAGGGTGGAACCGACCCGGCCGCAACCCATGATGAGAACGTGCACGCCCTGAGCGTGCCACACCATTGCGCGCGGCATGTGATCGTCGGCCCTACAGTAACGAGTTGTGGCGTCTCCCACCGCTTTGCTGAAGCGCTTGCTGGTCGGTCGTCCGGTCCGCTCCGACCGGTTGCACCACCAGCTGCTGCCGAAGCGCATCGCCTTGCCCGTCTTCGCCTCCGACGCGCTGTCCAGCGTGGCGTACGCACCCGACGAGATCCTGTTGACGCTGTCGATAGCGGGAGCGGCGGCGTACGTGTACTCGCCGTGGGTGGCGCTCGCCGTGGCCGCGGTGATGCTGACCGTCGTGGCCAGCTACCGGCAGAACGTGCACGCGTACCCGTCCGGCGGTGGCGACTACGAGGTGGCGACCGTCAACCTCGGCCCGAAGTTCGGGCTCGGGGTGGCCAGCGCGCTGCTCGTCGACTACGTGCTGACGGTGGCGGTATCGGTCTCCTCCGGCGTGGCGAACCTCGGCTCGGTCCTGCCGTACGTGGCCGAGCACAAGGTCGGTATCGCGATCGGCGCGGTCGCCGTGCTGACCGCCATGAACCTGCGGGGCATCCGGGAGTCCGGTACGGCGTTCGCGATCCCGACGTACGGCTTCATGATCGTGATCATCGGGATGATAGTCACCGGCTTCGTGCGGATCTTCGTGCTCGGCGACGACCTGCGGGCGCCCAGCGCCGACCTGGTCATCGCCGCCGAGGAGTCGCACCTGACCAGCTTCGCGTTCGCGTTCCTGATGCTTCGGGCGTTCTCCTCCGGCTGCGCCGCGCTTACCGGTGTCGAGGCCATCTCCAACGGCGTACCGGCGTTCCGGCCGCCGAAGAGCAAGAACGCGGCGACCACGCTGCTCATGCTCGGGCTGCTCGCGATCACCATGCTGCTCGGCATCGTCACGCTCGCCCGCCGCGTCGGGCTGCAGTTCGTCGAGGACCCGTCGCAGATCGTCGCGGCCCCACCGGGGTACGAGCAGAAGACCGTGACGACCCAGCTCGGCGAGACGGTGTTCGGCTCCGGCTCGTTCCTGCTCTACGTCGTCGCCGCGGTGACCGCGCTGATCCTGTTCCTGGCCGCCAACACGGCGTTCAACGGGTTCCCGGTGCTCGGCTCGATCCTGGCCCAGGACCGGTACCTGCCGCGCCAGCTGCACACCCGGGGCGACCGGCTGGCGTTCTCCAACGGCATCGTGTTCCTGGCCGTGTTCGCGGTCGTGCTGATCGTCGCCTTCCGGGCCGAGGTCACCCGGCTCATCCAGCTGTACATCGTCGGCGTGTTCGTGTCGTTCACGCTGTCGCAGACCGGCATGGTGCGGCACTGGAACCGGTTGCTGCGTACCGAGCGGGACCCGAGCGCCCGACACCGCATGATCCGGTCCCGCGCGATCAACATGGTCGGCCTCACGATGACCGGTGCCGTGCTGATCGTCGTACTGGTCACCAAGTTCCTGCTCGGCGCGTGGATCGCGATCGTCGCGATGGCCGTGATCTACCTGACGATGCTGGCCATCCGGCGGCACTACGACACCGTGTCGCAGGAGCTGGACCCGGCCGAGGACCGCCCGGTGCTGCCCGCCCGCAACCACGCGATCGTGCTCGTGAGCAAGGTGCACCTGCCGACGTTGCGGGCGCTCGCGTACGCCCAGGCGACGCGGCCGGACACGCTGACCGCGGTCACCGTCAACGTCGACGACAACGACACCCGCGCGCTGCAGGCCGAATGGGAGCGCCGGGGCATCCCGGTACCGCTGACCGTCGTCGACTCGCCGTACCGGGAGATCACCCGGCCGATCATCGACTACGTGAAGTCGATCCGCCGCAACTCACCCCGAGACGTGGTGACGGTCTTCATCCCGGAGTACGTCGTCGGCCGCTGGTGGGAACACCTGCTGCACAACCAGAGCGCGCTGCGCCTCAAGGGCCGCCTGCTGTTCGAGCCCGGTGTGATGGTCACCAGCGTGCCGTGGCAGCTCGCCTCCACCGAGGGCAAGGACCTCGCCCGCTTCGACCGCGGCCTGGCCGGTGCGGGCCCGGTCCGCGGTCCGCGCGCCGACCTACCACCGCCGGTGGAGTCGCGTACGAATGACTGAGCTGGAGGTCGGCGACAAGCTGGAGGTCACCGTCGACGCGGTGGCGCACGGCGGACACTGTGTGGCCCGGTACTCCGGCATCGTCTTGTTCGTGCGGCACGCGCTGCCGGGGGAACGGGTCGTCGCCGAGGTGACCGAGGTCCGGCGCGGGTATCTGCGCGCCGACGCGGTCACCGTCCTCGAGCCCTCGCCGGACCGGGTGGACGCGCCGTGCCCGTACGCCGGCCCGGACCGCTGCGGCGGCTGCGACCTGCAGCACGTCGCGGCGGACGCCCAGCGGGCGTGGAAGGCCGACGTCATCCGCGAGCAGCTCCAGCGGCTGGCGGGACTGCCGTGGGACGTGCGGGTCGAGGCCCTGCCCGGTGGGCTGCTCGGTTGGCGGTCGCGGGTGCGCTATGCCGTGTCCTTCGGCGGTGTGGCGGGACTGTTGAAACACCGTTCGCACGAGGTGGTACCGGTCGACCGGTGCCGTATCGCGCACCCCGCGATCCAGGAGCTGGACGTGACGTCGCGGTCCTGGCCCGACGCGGACCAGGTGGAGGTGGTCGCGTCGTCCGCCGGCGATGTCGTGGTCGCCGCGCCCGGGGAACGGGTCCGCGAGCGCGCTGTCGGTCGACAGTGGACACTCGACGCGTCGACGTTCTGGCAGGTGCACCCGTCGGCCCCGGACGTGCTGGCCGGTGCGGTGCTCGAGCTCCTCGCACCCCGACCGGGTCAGCATGTCTGGGACCTGTACGGTGGTGCGGGCCTGTTCGCCGTCCCGCTGGCGGAGGCCGTCGGTCCACAGGGGACGGTCACGCTCGTCGAGTCCTCCGCTGGGGCGGTCGCCGACGCCCGGGCCAACCTCTCGGACCTGCCGCAGGTGACGGTGATCCGCGCCCGCGTCGACGGAGCGTTGAAGCACGGGCTACCTCCACCGGATCTGGTGGTGCTGGATCCACCGCGGTCGGGAGCGGGATCCGCCGTCGTCGCGGCCATCGCGACTGCCGCACCCCGCGCGGTGGCGTACGTGGCCTGCGATCCGGCCGCGTTCGCCCGCGATGTGCGCACATTCCGTGAGGCGGGTTGGCGCCTGGCGGACCTGCGGGCGTACGACTGCTTCCCGATGACGCACCACGTCGAGTGCGTCGGCCTGCTGCTGCCCGATGTGAGGGATCTGTGAAGTGACGGTGTCGGACACCTGCAGCACCAGTAGGCAGTAGGTACGGCCCGGTTAGACTCAGCGGTCATGAGTGAAGATCCGGGCTCCCTGCTGGCGTCGATCAACTCCCCAGAGGATCTGCGGTCGCTGAGTCCGGACGCGCTCGCGACCCTGGCGGCGCAGGTGCGGGACTTCCTCGTCACGAAGGTCTCGCGGACCGGTGGCCACCTCGGTCCCAACCTCGGCGTGGTCGAGCTCACGCTGGCGTTGCACCGCGTGTTCGACTCGCCTAAAGATCGCATCCTATTCGATACCGGGCATCAGGCTTATGTGCACAAGATGGTCACCGGGCGGCAGGCCGGCTTCGACCGTCTCCGCCAGCGGGGCGGGCTGACGGGCTACCCGAACCAGGCCGAGAGCGAGCACGACCTCATCGAGAACTGCCACGCCTCGACCGCCCTGTCGTACGCCGACGGGATCGCCAAGGCGTACGCCCTCCGGGGCGAGCAGCGCCACGTCGTGGCCATCGTGGGTGACGGAGCGCTCACCGGCGGTATGTGCTGGGAGGCCCTCAACAACATCGCCCACGCGAAGAACCCGATCGTGATCGTCGTGAACGACAACGGCCGCTCGTACGCCCCGACCATCGGTGGCCTGGCCAACCACCTCGCGACGCTGCGGCTCAACCCCGGCTACGAGAAGGTGCTCGACCTGATCCGGGAGTCGCTGGAGAAGACGCCGCTCGTGGGCCGGGCGCTGTTCGACGCGCTGCACGCGGTGAAGAAGGGCATGAAGGACGCGCTGGCGCCGCAGGCGCTGTTCGAAGACCTCGGCATCAAGTACGTCGGCCCGGTCGACGGGCACGATCTGGCCGCGATGGAATCCGCCCTGCACAAGGCGAAGCGGTTCGGCGGCCCGGTGATCGTGCACACGGTGACCCGCAAGGGATACGGCTACCGCCCGGCCGAGGACGACGAGGTCGACTGCCTGCACAGCCCGTCCGGCGCGTTCGACCCGGAGACCGGCAAGCAGGTCGCCGCGTCCAGCCTGAAGTGGACGAGCGTGTTCGCCGACGAGCTGATCGCACTGGCCGACGAGCGGGCGGACATCGTCGGCATCACCGCCGCGATGGGCAGCTCGACGGGCATCGACAAGCTGGCGAGCAAGTACCCCGACCGGGCCTACGACGTGGGCATCGCCGAGCAGCACGCCGTCACTTCGGCAGCCGGCCTCGCGCTCGGCGGCCTGCATCCGGTGGTGGCGATCTACGCGACGTTCCTCAACAGGGCGTACGACCAGGTGCTCCTCGACGTGGCGATGCACCGGCTGCCGGTGACGTTCGTGCTCGACCGCGCGGGGATCACGGGCCCGGACGGACCGAGCCACTACGGCATCTGGGACATGGCGGTCTTCTCGACCGTTCCCGGCATTCGCATCGCCGCCCCGCGGGACGCCGCGACGCTGCGCGAGGAGCTGCGCGAGGCGGTCGCGGTCGACGACGGCCCGACGATCGTGCGTTTCCCGACCGGCTCGGTGCCGGCCGACCTGCCCTCGCTGCGCCGGATCGGCCAGGTCGACGTCCTGCGCGAGGCCAAGAGCAAGGACGTGCTGTTCGTCGCGGTCGGGCCATTCGCGCACCTCGGCCTCGAGGTCGCCGAGCGGGTCAAGGAGCAGGGGTACGGCGTCACCGTCGTCGACCCGCGTTGGGTGCGACCGGTACCGGTCGACCTGGTGTCGCTCGCCCGCGATCACCGGCTCGTGGTGACCGTGGAGGACGGGGTACGCACCGGCGGCTTCGGCGACGCGCTGGCCAAGGCGCTGCGCGACGCGAACGTCTCCACCCCGGTCCGGGACATCGGCGTGGCGCCGGGCTGGTACCCGCACGGGACCCGGCCCGAGCTGCTGGCCGAGCTGGGGCTCACCGCACAGGACGTTGCCCGCGAGGTGACCGAGTCGGTTTCCAGGCTGGACGCCGACCTGCCCACCTCAGTCACAATGAGGTAACTACCTCTGCGAGGTGCGGATGGCCGTACCCGTCATAGAACTTGGCTTCGATCGTGCGGAGCCGGACCTCAGCGTGCGGTCTTCGCGCCGGTTGTCGGTGCTGGTCGTGCTGACGCTGGTGTGCGTGTTCGCGGGACCGAGTGCCGCATCACCGGCGCCGCCGCGGTTCGTCGAGCTGTTCGAGTCGGCGTCGGCCGACTCGTTCTGGCTGACGCCGCAGGCGCTGCACATCGTGGCCGCCGAGGGCACCGAGCTGACGGCCTACCGGCTCGACGGCACTCCACAGTGGACGGTTCCGCTGCGGCGACCGCAGCGCGCGTACTCGGAACTGCAGATCGATCTCGCCGACGGGCTGATCCTCGCGACGGTCAGTGGCGGCACGCGGCCGCTGGCGTCGGAGATTTCGGTGTACGACGAGAAGACCGGCGAGCTGCGCTGGCGAGCCCCGGGCGGCGTGGCCTTCGCGGCGCCCGGCGCGGACAAGCTGCTGCTGCACCGCGACGACGAGTTCGAGGTGGTGGAGCCGCGTACCGGCGCCGTGGCGTGGACCTTCCGCCTGCCGCCCGGTGAGCAGCTCGACGTGCCGCTGCCCGGCCGCGCCCCAGTCGACCACCTGCTGCTGCTCGACGCGACCGGCCTGCTGACCGTTCGGGATCTCGCGACCGGGCAGGTACGCGCCGCGCGGCAGCTGCCCGGACCGGCGGCACCGCGGTACGCCCAGTCGGTCGGCCCGCTGGTGCTCGTGTCCGAGCCGCGGCCGGACGGCATCGCGCTGAGCGCGTACGACCGGGCGAGTCTCGATCCACAGTGGACGGTAACCGGGCTGCCGCTGGAGACGTCCGTCGTGTCCTGTCCGCCGGTGCTGTGCGTGACGATCGCCGACGGTCTGCTCGTGCTCGACCCGGACACCGGTATCCAGTTGTGGGGCGGCGGCTGGATCCAGGCGTTCGGGCTCGGTACGCCGTGGCCCGACGGCTACCTGCTCGGCGAGCGTTTCGTCGCGGTCGGGTCGACCGAGATGATGGGTTTCGTCGTCACCGCCCGGACCGGAAAGGTGGTTGTGGACATGCGTGGCTGGCACCCGGCGGCCGGCTCGTTCGGGGCGCCGCAACCGGTGGTGCGCCGGCGGATCGGCGGGGGCCGGGTCTGGTTCGGCGTGGTGCGACCGGATCTGGAACGCGTCGAGCCGCTCGGGACTCTCGATGATGCGTGGGGACCGTGTGCCGCCGTAAGGGATCTGCTCGCCTGCCGGACGATCGATCACCGGGTCCGGGTGTGGCGGGTTCGCGGTTAAGCTCGGCGTTCGATGACTGACGTGCTGATAGACCTGGGATTGGACCGGTCCTCTCCGGTCACGGGCGCGCCCCGGCCCGGTCCACGGGCACGTTGGCGGCGCTCGGCACGGCTGCGGCGCTGGTGCGTGGTGGCCGTGGTGCTGGTGCTGCCGCTGGCGGTCCTGCCGGCCGCGACACCGGTTCCGCCGAGGTTCGTGCCGGTGTTCACGCTGCCGTTCGCCGACAACGGCAGCTTCGCGCTGATCGGCGACACGTTGTACGCGGTGGTGGAGGGCGCGAACGGCTACGCCCTGACCGCCTTCCGGCTGCGCGACGGGACGGTCCGGTGGGCATCCGATCTCGGCATCGCGCCCTCGCCTTCCTCGCCGACCGAGCAGTTGGCGTACGTCTGGTCGATGGACGGCACGCTCGGGGTGACGATCTGGACCCAGTCACGCTCGGAGCCCGTGGTGAGCAACGACCCACCCGGGCGGACGGTGGCGTACGACCCGGCGACCGGCCGGCCGCTGTGGAGCCAGGACGGATTCATCCAGGGCACGCTGTCCCAGGGCCGCGTGCTGATCTACCGGGGCCGGCCGGATTCGGCGGTCGCCGAGCACGTAGCCGTCGACGCCGCCACGGGCGCGGTGGTGTGGATGTTCCCGCAGCCCGAAATGGTAATGGCTCTGGACTGGAACCCAACCGGCGAAATGCACTGGATGGTAACGGTCGACCAGGACGGGCTGCTGTCCCTCATCGACCTGGGCACCGGCACCGTCGTGGCGACCACCACGATCCGGGAACAGACGGCCGACGGCCGGATCGACGTCGCTGGGGACCGGCTCCTCGTCTGGGAACCGCAGAGCGAGGTCGTACAGGTGCACGCGTACCGGCTGTCCGATCTGGCGCACCTGTGGACCGCGCCGGCGACCCGGGCGGAGTTCGCCAGCCGCTGCGGGTCGTGGATCTGCATCGGCGGCCCGAACGGCACCCGGGCGCTGGATCCGGACACCGGCGAGCAGCGCTGGTCCAACCGGGAATGGGCGTATGTCAGCGGTCCCTGGCCGGGTGACCTGCTCGTCGTGTCGACGATCCCGGACGGCCCACCGCGGGTCGCGTTCGCGGACGCGCGCACCGGGGAGATCCGGATGCGCCTGGGCACCTGGACGATGGAGTGGGTGCCGCCGAAGCCCAGTACCCTCCTCATCACCCGCCGGCCCTACGACGGCGCGCCGGCCTGGTTCGCGTTGCTGTCCCCGGACCTGTCGACGATGACGTGGCTCGGCATGCTCGATCGCACGAAGCAATGCCAGTACACCGACGGGTACCTGTTCTGCACGATGCTCGGCAACCAGCTGCGGGTGTGGCGGGTTAACGTTTGATCCGTGCGGGTGTTGGTGGTCGAGGACGAACGCAACCTCGCCGACGCGATCGCGCGCGGACTGCGTCGACAGGGGATGGCGGTCGATGTCGCGTACGACGGCACGTCCGGCCACGAGATGGCGTTCGTGACGCGGTACGACGTCGTCGTGCTCGATCGCGACCTGCCCGGGGTCCACGGCGACCAGATCTGCGCCGACCTGGTGTCGTCGGGCGCGTTGACCCGCGTGCTGATGCTCACCGCCAGTGGCAGCGTCGCCGACCGGGTGGGCGGCCTGCAGCTGGGCGCGGACGACTACCTGCCCAAGCCGTTCGCCTTCGACGAGCTGGTCGCGCGGGTGCAGGCGCTGGGGCGCCGGGCCACCCCCGCCGCGCCGCCCGTGCTCGCCGTCGCCGACCTTTTGCTCGACCCGGCCAAGCGGGTCGTCACCCGCGGCGGTCTGCCGATCGACCTGACCCGCAAGGAGTTCGGAGTGCTGGAGGAACTGCTCAAGGCCCGGGGCGGGGTGGTGTCGAGCGAGGAGCTGCTGGAACGGGTCTGGGACGCCAACACCGACCCGTTCACCACGACCGTCCGGGTCACCGTGATGACCCTGCGGAAGAAGCTCGGCGAGCCAGCGCTCATCGAGACGGTCGTGGGCGCGGGATACCGGGTGCCGTTGTGACCGTGTACTACGGCCGCCCTGGGAACCGCCGACTCCGGCCCACGCTGCGGCTGCGGCTCACCTTGCTCAACGGGGTCCTGCTCGTGGGTGCGGGTGCGCTGCTCATCGTGCTCGCCTTCCTGCTCGTCGGTGACGCGCTGCGGCCGGCCGACGAACTGCGCCCGGGCACGGTCGTCGTGCTGTCCGACGGGCGGGTGCTGGACGCGCGCGAGTGGCAGCGCATGGTGGTCGGCGCGGCCGAGCGCGAGCTGATCGCCAAGGGACTCGTCGCGCTGCTGGCGATCAGCGTGGTGGGGGTGGCCGGGGCGTACGCCGTCGCCGGCCGGGCGCTGCGCCCGCTGCACCAGGTGACCGCGACCGCGCAGCGGCTGGGCGAGGCGACCATGGACCAGCGCATCCGGTACACCGGCGCGGACGACGAGGTCGCCGAGTTGGCCGCCACATTCGACGCGATGCTCGACCGGATCGGGGAGGCGTTCGACTCCCAGAAACGCTTTGTCGCCAACGCCTCGCACGAGCTGCGGACGCCGCTGGCGGTCATGCGTACCGAGATCGATGTGACGCTCGCCGATCCCGAGGCGGACCTCGCCGAGTACCGCCGGATGGCCACCGTCGTCCGGGACGCGTCCGAGCGGGCCAACGCGCTCGTCGACGCGCTGTTGGTGCTCGCCCGTACCGAGGCACAGGCCGGGCGGCGGCTGGCGCGCAAGGTACCGGCCGATCTCGCGACCGGCGCGACCGCCGCGCTCGACGCGGTCGCACGCGAGGTGAAGCGGCTCGGCCTCTCGGTGTCCGCCGACCTCGACCCGGCCCCGGTCGTCGGCGACCCCAGCCTGCTCGACCGGCTCGCCGGCAACCTCGTCGAGAACGCCGTGCGCTACAACCACCTGCACGGCCGGCTGTGGATGCGTACCGGTTCCGACGCCGAGCGCTCCTGGCTCGTCGTGGGAAACACCGGGTTCGAAGTCGACGCGGCCGACGTACCGGGGCTGTTCGAGCCCTTCCGCCGCGGCGGGCGGGAACGCACCGGAGCCCGGGGTTCCGGGTTGGGGCTGTCGATCGTCCGAGCGGTCGCGGACGCGCACGGCGGTACGGTCAGCGCCACCGCCCTCGACGGCGGTGGCCTCGAGGTCACCGTCGACCTGCCAGCCGCCGAAACGACCCCGGTGCTCGCCGGCTCCGCCCCCGTC
Organism: Micromonosporaceae bacterium; assembly: GCA_035650075.1. Taxonomy (GTDB): domain Bacteria; phylum Actinomycetota; class Actinomycetes; order Mycobacteriales; family Micromonosporaceae; genus DASSUC01. The sequence continues at coordinate 18,299 of DASRII010000380.1, forward strand.
ACCCCGTTGATCAAGGACTTGTGAACGTAGTTCGATCTCCATTTCACGCTAACTAGTCCTCGATCGACGGGAGGTGAGGGCGTACCGGACCGTGCTCACGATGAAGTCGGGGCGGCGGTAGAGGTCGGCGTCGGTGAAGTACCGCATCGTCCAGCCGTGACTCTCCAACCAGTTGTGGCGGTACCGGTCTGATCGCAGGCGTGACCGGTCGAGATGCGACGAGCCGTCGAACTCGGTACCGAGCTTCTCCTCCTCGTGCGCCAGGTCGATGCGCCACAACTCGACGCCGTACTCGTCGAACACTCTGAACTGGGGCTGTGGGGTGGGTATCCGTCCATCGTGGAGGATGAGCCGGAGTTGGCTCTCCTGACGGCATTCGGCCAGCGGAGTGGCCAGCGGCGTCAGCTCGCGAGCCTGCCGTATGCCGCGCAGTCCGTCGTGCCTGGCCACCTCGATGACCAGACCGTTCAGCTCGCAGGCGCCGGATCGCAGGGCCGCATCGAGAACGGGTAGCGCGTCGATCCGTTGCACGGTACGGGCCAGATCGATCGCGCAGCGGGCCGCCGGTACACATGGGACTCCAAGCACGACATCTGGCTCGCCGAATGGGAGAACCGTCGCATGAGCGGCGACTCCACGCCGCTGCGGTACCTGCGTACCGGCTGGGACGACAACGTGGAGGTGGTTCGTCGGCAGGACTCCGAACCCGTACAACGCGGCCGCGGTGTGGTACCCGACAACGCAACCGGGCGGCAGAACGAGAAGCATGGCCCGGATGTGGTCGAGAAGGTCCAGCGGCTCGCTACCGGCGACGTAGACATCGCGAAACGGATGAACGATGTGCTGTTTCTCTAGTCTCCATTGCAGTGCGCGCGGGCTGAGTCCGTCGTCGAGCAACGCCTTTCGCGGTACGGCGACGTGTTCTCCGCGCAATGACAGGGGAAACGCCGCCGCCTGGTCATAGAGGTCATGCACGGAAAGCCATGCTGCGCGCCGTCTCCACACCGGAACCAGCCATGCCGGCGAATCTGTGGACGCGCGCGTCCCCTGTGGACAGAGTTCCGCCAAGCCTCCTGATCTGCTATACGCCCCCGTCGATCTAGGACTTGTGCACACGAAATAGAGATCGAACCATGTGCACAAGTCCTAGATCGACGGAGGGGAGAGGGCGGCGGTGAGGGAGGGGGCGATCAGGGTTATCTGCCAGGTGCGGGCGCCGTAGCCGGTCAGCGCGTCGCGGACCGCGTCGACGGTGGGCTCGGGAGGTGTCCAGCAGAGCCGGCGGATCGCGTCCGGCGCGATGAGGTTCTCCGGCGGCAGGGTGTGCTCGGCGGCGATGCCGGTCACCACCTCGCGACACCGGGCCAGCCGGGCGGCGGCTACGGGGTCGCGCTCGGCCCAGCGGTGCGGGGGTGGTGGGCCGTCGAGCGGTGGGGTGGTCGGCAGCTCGTCCTCGGGTAAGGCCCGTGCCTGGTCGAGGGCGGCGAGCCAGGTGCGGGCGAGCCGGCGTACCGACCGGCCGCCGAAACCCTGCAGGCCGACCAGCGACCGCTCGTCGCGAGGATCCATCTCGGCGGCGGCGACGATGGCCGCGTCCGGCAGTACCCGACCGGGGGCCGCGTCCCGGCGAGCCGCGATCTCGTCGCGGGCGTACCACATCGCCCGTACCCGAGCCAATGCCCGCGCCCCGCGCACCCGGTGGATGCCCGACGTGCGCCGCCATGGGTCGGGCCTGGGCTTGGGTGGTTGTGCGCCGTGGGCGGCGAGTGCCGCGAACTCCTCGGCCGCCCACGGGGTCTTGCCCTGGCGGTCGAGCTCGGCGGCGAGGACGTCGCGCAGCTCGACGAGCAGCTCAACGTCGAGGGCCGCATAGGTCAGCCACGCCTGCGGCAGCGGGCGGGTGGACCAGTCGGCCGCCGAGTGGTGCTTCTCCAGCGCGAACCCCAGCAGTTCCTCGGTGAGCGCGGCCAGCCCGACCCGTTCGAACCCGGCAAGCCGGGCAGCGAGCTCGGTATCGAACAGCCGCTTCGGCCGGAGGCCGATCTCGGCCAGGCACGGCAGGTCCTGGCTCGCCGCGTGCAGGACCCATTCCTCGTTCGCGATGCCGGCGGCCAGCTCACCGAGATCGGCCAGCGGCATCGGGTCCACGAGGAACGTGCCCGCACCTGCCCGGCGCAGCTGGACGAGGTAGGCCCGATGGCTGTACCGGTACCCGGACGCGCGCTCGGCGTCCACGGCCACCGGGCCGGTCCCCGCGGCCAGCCGGCGTGCCACCGCGGTCAGTTCGGTAGGTGACTCGACCGGAGGCGGAGTGCCGTCCCGGGGTGCGGTCAGCAGGACCGGACCCCCCGGCACACCCTCTGCCTCGTTTCGCTCGGTCTCCGTCACGGGACCACCGTACGGTGCGGCCCGGGGATGGAACCGCACCGGGTTCCGGCGCGTCGATCGCTACGTCCCAACGCACGGCAAACAGGGGGGACGACAACGAGCGGTGCTTACCGGTACGGTCCTGCGTGCCGGGCGAGGCTTGCCCCGGCGTGCGAGGCTGGTGTGCGTAGCACGGGGAGGACAAACGGTCATGACGGCTGGGTACGACGACACCTCGCCAGGTGTCCCGGGGCAGGTCGGCTCGCAACCGCCGACAGTCCCGGTACCGCGCCCGCCGCAGCAGTGGGGCGGGCCACAGTCCGCGTGGGACCCGTACCACGGCCGTTCCGCGTTCGATGCGCCGGCCCGCGAGCCCGAGCCACCGCGGCGGCGACGCACCTGGCCGGGCACGGTGGCGCTGGTGTTCGTCGTACTGCTGCTCGGTGTGGCGGGTGGCGAGGGCTACTGGATCTACCAGCTGCAGGAGCGGCTGGCCCAGACGGACGAACGGGACGAGGCGGGTCAGGCGGCGGACCGTGAGCGGCTCGATCGCCTCGACCGTCGCGCGGGTGAGCTCGAGAAGGAGCTCGGCCGGGCGTTCGACCCCGCGGCCGTCGCCGCGGCGGTGCTGCCCAGCGTGTTCCGGGTAGTGGCCGGGGACTTCAGCGGTACGGCGTTCGCCGTCGGCCGGCCCACCGCGTCGGGCGGTACCCACCTGTTCACGAACTACCACGTCGTGAAGCAGGTATACGAGCGCGGTGACCGCGAGGTGTTCATCGAGCGGCGGGATCAACGGTTCCCGGCGGACATCACGAAGATCGACAAAGATCAGGATCTCGCGCTGCTCGAGACCGATGGCAAGTTCACCGCGCTGGCCACGGCGACGCAGCGGGTCTCGTCGGGTGAGCCGATCGTGGTGGTCGGTGCCCCGCTCGGGCTCGAGGACTCGGTGACGACCGGGGTCGTGAGCGCCTTCCGCAAGTTCCCGGATTACCCGGGCGAGATGATGCAGTTCGATGCCGCGATCAACCCGGGTAACTCGGGTGGACCCGTGATCAATTCGCAGAAGCAGGTCGTGGGCATCGCCACGGCCAAGGCGCGCGAGACCGAAGGCATCGGCCTGGCCGTGCCCATCGGTACAGCCTGCGCCACGCTCGCCGTCTGCTGATCCGCGCAAACCCTTAGACGCTCCCGGCGGACGGGCCGCACGTGGAGGACTCAGGAGGAAACATGTCCTACCCCTCGAGCGCGCCGGGCGAGCCAAACCAGCCGTCCGACGCACCGGTACCGGAAACACCCCCGGCCTCTCCGTGGCCGGCGTTCCAACTCCCGGAGCAGCCCATCCCACCGGCTGTCCCTGTCGAGCCGCCACCACCGCCGGCGGGCCCTCCGCCCCTGACACCGCCAATGCCGGTGTCGCCGACCGTGCAGGTGCCGCCGACCCAGGTCACTCCGCTGTACGAGCCGACCACCGCCGCCTACGCCGGCCCGGTCTCCGCTCCGCCGCTGGCCGGCTACCCCGGTCCGGTTTCGGGTCCGCCGATCTCCGGCCCTCCGGGCTACTCCGTGGGGTACCCGCAGCTGGTCTACCCGCAGTCCGCCCCGCCTGCGCCGGCGCCCGCGCCGCCGCCGCGTCGCGGCCGTGCGCTGACGGTGACCGCGCTCGTGGTGCTGCTCCTGCTGACCGGCGCGGCGGTGACGTTCTCCGTGCTGCAGACGACCCAGCTCAGTGACACCAAGGAGCGGATGTCGGCCGATCTGGCGAGCCGCGAGCAGACCATCGGCAGCCGGGACGACGAGATCACCCAGCTGAAGAAGGACCTGCAGGACGCCCGCGACGAGCTGGCGAAGACCAAGCAGGACCTCACCGGTACGCAGAACGAGGTGACCGAGCTGAAGCGGCAGAAGTCCGTGATCTCGAAGTGCCTCGAGCTGGCGGCCCAGCGTGCGGCGACTGGCCGGCCTTCGGCGTCCGAGGTCAACAAGGTGTGCAACGAGATGGTCAAGTATCTGGACTAGTGTCCGCTACGTTCACAGTCGAGTGTCCACTGTCGACACTCCGAGCCAAGGTCCACTGTGGAGCTAGCTAGGCCACGCCGGCACGCCGCCGCTCGGGCAACGCGGTCACGCCCGGCGGCGGCAGGCCAGCCGTCGACGCGAGCAGAGTGCACCAGGCGAGCACATGAGCGCTCAGATCGTCCCGCAGCGGCGTCCATGAGGCCCGGATCTCGACGTCGGCGGCCGTGGGCGGGCCGGCGAGGTCGCCGAATCGGGTCGACAGCGTCTGGGTCACCGTGCCGCCCAGTGCCGTGTACAGCGCCCCGTGCAGGTCCAGCGCGTCGACCAGCCAGCTCCACCCGACGGCGGGCAGCAGCGGGTCGGCGGCCAGGTCGGGTTCCAGCTCGGCCGTGACATAGGTGACCAGGCGCAGCGTCCCCTCCCAGGCTTCGTGGCCGGCCGGGTCGTGCAGCAGGATCAGCCGGCCGGTCGCGACCTCTTCGGAGTCGCGTAGCACGGCGGCGCCGAGGGCGTGCGCGTACGGCGCGAGCCGCTGGGGCGCGGGCACGTCCTCCAGCTCGATCTCCGGGCGTGGCAGGATGTCCCGCAAACCCTCGACGGCGCGCGCGAACGTCTCGGGCAGCGCGGTGGGGGGCGCCATGACGACAGCCTATGCGTCGGGTACGACAGGCGGGCGACGGCGCGCCGAGGCCCGTGTCACACCGGGCGACCGAACGTGACACGATGACGCTCGATGACCACCACGATGCCGGGCACACCACCCGAACGAGGCCAATCCGCCACAACCACCTCAGCCTTCATCAGAGCGTGCCGAGGGGAGCCGGTGGAGCGTACCCCGGTGTGGTTCATGAGGCAGGCGGGGCGCTCGTTGCCGGAGTACCGCAAGGTGCGTGAGGGCATACCGATGCTCGAGTCCTGCCGCCGGCCGGAGCTGGTCTGCGAGATCACCCTCCAGCCGGTTCGGCGGTACGGCATCGACGCGGCGATCCTGTTCAGCGACATCGTCGTACCGGTCGCCGCGGCGGGCGTGGATCTCGACATCGCTCCGGGTGTCGGCCCGGTGGTCGCCGAGCCCATCCGCACCGCCTCCGACGTGGCGCGCATCGGACCGCTCGATCCGTCCAATGTGGACTTTGTGACGGCCGCGGTCCGGCTGCTGTTACCGGAACTTGGCGACACGCCGCTGATCGGGTTCGCCGGTGCGCCGTTCACGCTCGCCAGCTACCTCGTCGAGGGCGGTCCGTCGCGTACGCATGCCAAGACGAAGGCCATGATGTACGGCGCGCCCGATGTCTGGCACGCCCTGTGCCAGAAGCTCGCGGAGATCACGTCGACCTTCCTGCGGGTACAGGTGGCCGCCGGCGCCTCGGCCGTCCAGCTCTTCGACTCGTGGGCGGGCGCGCTGTCCGAGGCCGACTACCGCCGGTACGTGCTGCCGCATTCCGCGTCTGTCCTCGATGGAGTGTCGGGTGTACCGAGGATCCACTTTGGAGTCGGTACCGGGCAGCTGCTGGCGGCAATGGGGGAGGCCGGCGCGGACGTGGTGGGTGTGGACTGGCGTACGCCCCTGGACACCGCGGCACGCCTGGTCGGCCCGGATCGCGCCGTGCAGGGCAACCTCGACCCGTGCGCCCTACTGGCGCCGTGGGACGTCGTCGAGGGCGAGGTACGCCGCATTCTCGCCGAGGGTCGCGCTGCCAAGGGCCACGTGTTCAACCTCGGCCACGGCGTGCTGCCGGAGACCGATCCGGACATGCTGGCCCGCGTCGTCGAGCTGGTACACATTGACACAGCTCGACCCGCGCTCCTACAGTAAGCCTCGGGGAAAGCGCTTTCCGCCAACTGGGAGGACCCGTCGGTGACCGCTGCGGCGGTCCACACAGGAGGGTCCTAGTGCCATGAGACGGACAAGGATCGGTTGGGCCGCCGCCGCGACCGCGGCGGTATTGACCGCCGCGCTGGTCGGCTGGGCGGGTACCGCCTCGGCGGCGACCCTGTTCGGTGACGACTTCGAAGACGGCAACGCCACCGGGTGGACCACGTCCGGCGGCAGCTGGTCGGTGACGAGTGACGGATCGGCCGTGTACCGCCAGTCCGGCACCAGCAGCGACGCCCGCTCCCGCGCGGGATCGACGGCGTGGACCAACTACACCGTCACGGTGCGGGTCAAGCCCACCGCGGTCAACGGCACCAACCGGTTCGCGGCGGTACTGGCCCGGGCGCAGTCCAACACGTCCTACTACTTCCTGGCGCTGCGCAGCAACAACACGGTGGAGTTGGAGAAACTCGTCGGCGGCTCGTCGACGACGCTGGCGTCCGCCTCAACCACGTTCACGCTGAACGCCTGGTACACGCTGTCGTTGACGGTCTCCGGCACGTCGTTGAGCGGGCGCGTCAACGGAGGCACCCCGTTGACCGCTACCGACAGCCAGTTCGCGGCCGGTCAGGTCGGCGTGGCCACGTTCAACACCGCGGCGAACTTCGACGATGTGCTGGTGGTCGACGCCGCCGGCCCGAGCCCGACCACCGCCTCACCGTCGCCGAGCCCGAGCCCGTCGACGCCCAGCCCGCCGCCCCCGCCGCCCCCGGGTCAGGCCGACGGGTTCGCCTCGGTCAACGCGCTCGGGCAGAACGGGACGACCGGCGGCGCGGGCGGCCCGACGGTCACCGTCACGACCGGCGCCCAGCTGGCCGACTTCGTCGGGCGCAACACCCCGTACGTCATCATGGTCTCCGGCCGGATCCAGATCGGTGACATGCTGACCGTGGTCGCCAACAAGAGCATCATCGGCGTCGGCTCGACCGCCGAGATCACCGGCGGTGGGTTGCAACTGGGTTCGACGACACGCCCGGGCAACAACGTCATCATCCGGAACATCAGGTTCACCAACGCGTCGGACGACTCGGTCAGCGTGACGAACGCCGCCCACCACGTCTGGGTCGACCACAACGACTTCTCCAACGGCTTCGACGGCCTCCTCGACGTCAAGCGCCAATCGGACTTCGTCACGGTCTCGTGGAACCATTTCCACAACCACAGCAAGACCATGCTGCTCGGCCACTCCGACACGTTCACCGCCGACATCGGCCACCTGCGGGTCACGTACCACCACAACTTCTTCGACGGTACGGAGCAACGGCACCCCCGGGCGCGGTTCGGTGAACCGGTGCACGTGTACAACAACTACTACCGCGCCAACGGTTTGTACGGCGTCGCCTCGACCGAGAACGCCGGCGTCCTCGTCGAGGGCAACTACTTCGAGAACGTGGCCTTCCCGTGCTTCTCGGCCAGCGGCTACGCCGACAGTGGCCCGGGTCGGCTCGTGCAGCGCAACAACGTCTACGCCGGCTCGGGTGTCTGCGAGGTCAACGGCGCGGTCGTCGAACCGTCAACCTACTATTCGTACACAGTGGACAATCCGGCGAGCCTGCCCACCACGATCCCGGCCGGGGTGGGCGTAGGAAGGATCTGATCAGCGCTCGGTCAGCCCGTCCGCGGCCAGCTTCTCGGCGAGCAGGCGCAACGCGAGGCGCAGCCGTGACTTCGCGGTGCCCTCGGCGATGCCCAACTCGGCGGCCACTTGGCGGTACGACAGGCCGCCGTAGTAGGCGAGCAGCAACGCGGCACGGTGTGGTTCGGGCAGCCCGTTGACGGCGGTGCGGACCACCTTGCCGACCACGTCGGCCACGGCCGACTCCGCGACGTCCACGGGCGACTCGACGTCGGATGCGAGCAACGGCAGGTACCGGCCCTGCACCTCGGCACGGCGGAGCCGGTCGATCGACCGGTGTCGGGCGGCTGCGCAGAGCCAGGCGCGCAGCCGTCCCCGGCACGGGTCGAAGTCCTCGGGTCGTTCCCAGAGGCGTACGAACACCTCCTGCACGACGTCCTCCGCGGCGGTCGGATCGCGCAGGATCCGGGCCGCAGTGCCGTGGACCGCCGCGGCATGCAGGTCGTACGCGGCACCGAGCGCGGCGTCGTCGCCAGCGAGCAGACCCTCGTGCAACTCGGCGTCGCGCTCGGCGCTCATGCCAACTCGCTCATGTCAGTCGCACCCCAAGGTCGACGCGGCGTACAGCAGGTCGGCCGCTGGTTTGGTGTCACCGTCCACGGCGTGCGGCAGCTCGCTCGGCGACAGCCGGCCGGCCATCAACCGGCAGAAGTCGACCGCGTCCACCACCACCGCACACGCCAGCGAATCGGTCGAGCCGGTCGCCAGCGGTACCACCCACCGGCGGCCACCCGATCCGGTGAGGACGAGCCGCGCCGCCCGGCCCGGATGGGCCCGACCGAGGCGGAACAGCGTCTCCGGCAACAGGTCTGTGCCGAGACCGACAAACGTCTCGACGTCGGCCGGTCGCGGTGGCCGGTACGGCAGCCGCAACGCCACCCGTACATCCTCGGCATGTGTCCACGTCTCGAACACCCGTTGGGCCATTGCCGCCCGCACCGGCCGGTACGTGGTGGTATGGCCGGCCAGCGGTACCAACCGATCCAGCGCCTCGGCGTCGGCGGTATCGAGCAGGTCGGCCAGCAGGCCCGCCTGAGTAAACCAGTCCGCGGGCGGCCCGTCCGATGCGGGCGGCTCGAGCGCCGTCACGACTACCCGGTCGTTGCCGGCGAGATGCTCCACGAGCTCGCGGATCGTTCCGTGTCGCGGAATGCCGAGCGAGAACCCGTCGGCGTCCAGCCCACTCAGCAATGTGGACAGTTCAGCGATCTGTTCGCGGTAGCCGGCCAGCATCGCGCCGATCCCCGGCTTTCCCGGTGGCCGCATCGCCCGGGCCGCGACGAGCATCCGATCGCGGAGGTCCGGACCGGGGGCGAGGGGATCGGCCGCCCCGACCCACGCGGCGGCGGCGCGCAGGCGATCTGCTTCGGCGCGGCACTGCGCACAGCCGGCGACGTGGGTGGCGACCCGCTCCGCCAGGTCGGCGTCGCAGGCGTCGAGCACCCATGCGCCCAGCGCGTCCCATGCGTCATCGTGTGTATGCATCCCCATCCCCGCCACTATTCGGACCCCGTGCTGCCGCGGATGGGCGGCATCTACCGGTCTCTGGTGGACAGCCGCAACGTCTGCCACGAACCGTCGGCGTACCAGCCGCCGTCGACGGACAGCGTTACGCCATTGATGAACCCGCTGCGTGCGGGGTCGGCCAGGAACGCCACGGCCTGCGCCACGTCGTCCGGTTGCGCGAACCTCGCCAGAGGTACGTGTTCGGTGATATCGCGATCGCCGTAAACGCCGTCGGCCTGCGCCACGTCGTCCATATCGGTCTTGACCCAGCCGGGGCAGACGGCGTTGACCCGTACGCCGCGGCCACCCCACTCGGCGGCCAGGGTCCGGGTCAGTCCGATCAGTCCATGCTTGCTCGCGTTGTACGCGGCCCGGTCGGCCACTCCGCGCAGCCCGGCCACCGAGGCGATATTGACGATCGCGCCGGACCGCTGGGCGAGCATGTGCCTCCCGAACGCCTGGCAGAGCAGGAAGGGCCCGGTCAGGTTGACGTCCAGCACCCGGCGCCACTGCTCGGGGGTCGTCTCCTCGGCCGGCGCGATCCAGGCGATGCCGGCGTTGTTGACCAGGACGTCGATCCGGCCGTAGCGCTCCATGACCTCGGCTGCCAACCGGTCGACATCGGCCGCCGATGTGACGTCGCCGACCACGCCCAGCGCGGTGGGAAGCCCGCTCACCGACTGCACATCGAAGACGACCAAAGAGAAGCCGGTCGCCGCGAGTACCTCCGCCGTCCGCCGCCCGATGCCCTGCGCCGCACCGGTCACCACCGCAACCCGTCCATCCACGCGCATAAGGTAGCGTCCCGACCATGAGGATCGCCGTCGTGGGCGGCGGCATCACCGGGCTGGCCGCCGCGCTCCGCCTGCGGGACCGGATGCCCGGAGCGGAGATCACCGTGTACGAGCAGGCGGCCACGTCCGGCGGGAAGCTGCGGACGCAGGAGCTGCGGGGCGTCGACGGTACCGCGGTCCGGGTCGAAGCCGGGGCCGACGCGATGCTCGCGTACGACGCCGAGGGCGGCGAGAGTGCCGCGGTCGCCCTGGCCCGCCGAGTGGGGCTCGGCGACGCGCTCGTCCACCCCGCCACTGGCGCGGCCGGTGTGGTCGTCGACGGCGTCCTGCGTCCGATGCCCGGTGGCACGCTGATGGGCGTACCCGGTGATCTGTCCACACTGGATGGTGTAGCGCAACCCGCCGCGGAGCTCGACCGCGACGGTGGTCGGCCGTTGCTGGCAGACGACGGGGATGTGGCGGTCGGCGCGCTCGTGCGCGAGCGGCTGGGGGACGAGGTAGCCGATCGGCTCGTGGACCCGCTGCTCGGCGGCGTCTACGCGGGCCGGGCCGACCGGCTGTCGCTCGCCGCCACCGTGCCGCTGCTCGCGACCGCCTGCCGCAAGGAGCACACGCTGGTCGGGGCGGTGCGGGCGGCGCTTGCCGCGAGCCGCCGTCCGGCCGGCGCGGCGGTCTTCGCCACCGTCCGAGGTGGACTGTCCACACTGGTCGACGCGGTAGCGGCGGAGCTGAAACCGAACGTCCTTTGTGGACTGCCGATCCGCGAGCTGCGCCGGGAGCGCGGGGGCTGGCGGTTGCGGCGGGGAACAGACGAGGATCGCTACGCCGACGCGGTCGTGCTCGCGCTGCCCGCGCACCGGGCCGCCCGCCTGCTGCGCGGCGCCGTTCCGGCTGCGGCGGTCGAAGTCGACTACGCCAGCGTCGCGCTGGTGACGCTCGTGCTGCCGCCCGTCGAGCTGCCCGAGCTGTCCGGCTTCCTGGTGCCGGCAACGGAAGGCCTGTCGGTCAAGGCGGTGACGTTCTTCCCGCGCAAGTGGGCGCACCACCGGCGAGCCGACGGCACGACGATCGTCCGCGCGTCGCTGGGTCGGTACGGCGACGAGCAGGTGCTGCAGGCCGTCGACAGGCAGCTGGTCGCGCTGGTCCGCCGCGAGCTGGGCGGCCTCGGGTTCGACCTGCCCCCGCCCGTCGACACCGCGGTCAACCGGTGGGGTGGGTCGCTGCCGCAGTACGCGCCGGGTCACCTCGACCGGGTGGCGCGCGCCCGGGCGGCGCTGCGCGCCGAAGCGCCCACCCTCGCGCTGGCGGGGGCCGGCTACACCGGTGTAGGCATCGCGGCCTGTGTCGCATCCGGCAACGCGGCCGCGGACGAAATTCTGGGAGAATGTGACCCGTGACTGCGACGAATCCGAACGCCGCGCGGCTGCGCGAGCTGAATGCCTCGGTCAGGTACACGATGTGGTCGGTGTTCCGGGCGGCCCAGCCGTTGCCGTCGCTGCGCGACGAGCTGGTCTCGGAGGCGGAGGCGCTGTTCGCCCAGCTGGGCGAGAAGGACGTGGTGATCCGGGGGACGTACGACGTGGCCGGGCTGCGCGCCGACGCCGATCTGATGATCTGGTGGCACGCCGGTTCGAGCGACGTGCTGCAGGACGCCTACGGTCTGCTGCGCCGCACGGCTCTCGGCCGGCACCTGGCGCCGGTCTGGTCGCAGCTCGCCCTGCACCGGCCGGCCGAGTTCAACAAGAGCCACATCCCGGCCTTTCTCGCGGGCGAGCCGGCGCGGGCGTACCTGTGCGTGTACCCCTTCGTCCGGTCCTACGAGTGGTACCTGCTGCCCGACGAGGAACGTCGCGAGATGCTCGCCGAGCACGGCCGGATGGCTCGGGAGTACCCGGACGTCCGGGCCAACACGGTCGCGGCGTTCGCGCTGGGCGACTACGAGTGGATGCTCGCGTTCGAGGCGGACGAGCTGCACCGCATCGTCGACCTCATGCGCGACCTGCGCGCCTCCCGGGCCCGCCGGCACGTGCGCGAGGAGGTGCCGTTCTACACCGGCCGGCGCCGCCCGCTGGCCGACCTCGTCGCCGGCCTGCCGTAGGTCGCCTTCCGCGCCGATCAAGGGCAAACCGGCGTGGTTCCGCGATCCACTCACGCCGGTTTGCCCTTGATCGGCGGGAGATTAGCCGGCCAGCGCGACCGTCACGTCGGGGCAGATGCGCAGCGCGGCGTCCAGGCCTGTCAGCTTGATCACCTTGAGCACCTGCGGCTGGACGCCGACGAGGCTGAGCCGGCCGCCGCAGTCGGTCATCCGCCGGTGCGACCGCACGAACAGACCGAGGCCCGTCGAGTCGCAGAACGTGAGGCCGGTCAGGTCCAGTACGAGGTCGGTCGGATCGTTGCGGACAGCGGCGTCGACCGCGTCGTCCAGCTCGTCGTGGCTCACCAGATCGAGCTCCCCCACGACGGACAGGACCACAGCGTGTGTGGCCAGGTTATCCCGGCGGATCTTTAGGGGCATGACACGCTCCTCGCGGTCGTCGCCCGGCGATGGTATCGCGCAGTTGGTCTCCCGACGGTCACCGTCTCGGCTCATTTCCGCCGCATGGGTACGTGGGGTATCCCGTCCTCCACGAACTCCGGCCCGTCCGGTCGGAACCCCAAGCCGCGGTAGAAGTCGACGAGGTACGACTGCGAGTCGAGCACGCACGGCCGGTCGCCGATCTGGTCCAGCGCATCCGCCATCAGCCGCGTGGCCAGCCCGCGTCCGCGCGCGCTCGCGGCCGTGCAGACCCGGCCGATCCGCGCGGTGCCGTCGGGGTCGGTCACGATCCGGAGGTACGCCGTCGGCCGCTCTCCCTCGGCCCGCCAGAGGTGCCGCGTGTCCGGCTCGGTGTCGCGGCCGTCCAACTCCGGATAGGGGCACGCCTGCTCGACCACGAAGATGTCGACGCGCAGCCGCAGCAGGGCGTACAGCGTTGCCGCGTCGAGGTCGGCGAAGCGCGCGACGTGCGTCATGGGGTGCACGGTAATGCAGTTGAATGTGACGGGTGACGAAGACGCAGTACTACACCGCGACGAGCATCGACGGCTTCATCGCCGATCAGGACAACTCGCTGGACTGGCTGTTCGAGGTCGATCAGCCCGGTGCCGGTGACAGCGACGGACCGGGCTTCTACGGCCCGTTCTTCGCCGAGGTCGGGGCGATGTGCATGGGCTCGACCACGTACGAGTGGGTGATCGCCCACGAGAAGCTGCTGGAACGACCCGAGAAGTGGCAGGAGTGGTACGCCGACCGCCCGTCCTGGGTTTTCACCCACCGGGAGCTCCCAGTCGTACCCGGTGCGAACGTGACGTTCGTGTCAGGCGACGTCGAACCGGTACACGACGCGATGGTGGCCGCGGCGGCGGGCCGCAACGTCTGGCTGGTCGGCGGTGGAGACCTGGTCGGGCAGTTCGCGGACCGCGACCGGCTGGACGAGGTCATCGTCGGCGTGGCGCCGGTCTTCCTCGGCGCCGGTGCGCCGCTGCTGCCTCGCCGGATCCTCGCGTCGCGGCTGACCCTCGTGGACGTCGCCCGGTACCGCCAGTTCGCGAACCTGACCTACGCGGTCGCGCCGGCCGCGGGTTGAGATCAGGGGAGCGCCGTGGCTGTGGACACAGTCCCGGCGATCCCCTGATCAGGAGTCGATCGGCTCGAGCTGGAGTGAGATCGAGTTGATGCAGTAGCGGGCGTTCTTCGGCGTGAAGCCCTCGCCGTCGAAGCGGTGCCCGAGGTGTGAGTCGCAGTTCGCGCACCGGACCTCGACGCGGACCATGCCGAGCGAGCGGTCCTCGATGTACTTGATCGTGCCGGGCAGCGCCTCGTCGAACGAGGGCCAGCCACAGTGCGAGTCGAACTTCGTCGCGCTGTCGAAGAGCTTCGCCCCGCAGGCCCGGCAGTGGTAGACGCCCGGCGTCTTGGTCGCGACGTACTCGCCGGTCCAGGGTGGCTCGGTCCCGGCCTGGCGCAGGACCCGGAATTCGGCCGGGCTCAGCCGTACCCGCCACTCTTCTTCGGTGTTTGGCAGCGGTTCGCTCATGTCCCCAACCATACGTCCGTCGTTGGGTACGGCATGCTGGCCCGGTTTCGCCCGACGGCGCGCCAGGCGGCGGCCCGGGGCGGCGTCGCCGGTACGGTGGCCGGCGCGGTGCTCGCCGTGCTGGTCGCCGCGAGCCACGTCGCCGCGGGGCTGGCCGAGTGGTGGCTGGTCGTGGTGGTGTTCGCGGTACCGGCGGCCGCCGGGGCGATCCTCGGACCCGCGTTCGTCGGCGAGTCCGGGGCGGACGCCGATGACCTGGGCATTCACCGCGCGCCGGCCAACCCGCACGCGCTGGCGCCCTGGCGCTTCGCGCCGTGGCGGGGAATCGTCGACATCCGTGCGGAGCGGCGCGGACCGCGGACGATCGTGGCCGTATACCTCGACTCGGGCGCGGTGCACCAGCTCGCGGCGCCGTACGACGGGCGGCTCCTCGCCGGCGACCCCGACTTCGAGCGCAAGCTGTTTACGCTGCGCAACCTCTGGGAGACCCACCGGTCCTGGGAGGTCCACGGGTAGGTTCGACCCATGGCCAAGGCACAGGTGGAGGAGATCGAGGTATCCGGGCGGACCGTACGGCTGTCCAATCCGGACAAGGTCTACTTCCCGGATCGAGGCTTCACCAAGCGCGACGTGTTCTCGTACTACCTGGCAGTGGGCGACGGGATCCTGCGCGCTCTACGCGAGCGGCCCACCACGATCCAGCGCTTCCCCGAGGGCATCGACGGCGAGGCTTTTTACCAGAAACGGATACCGACCCGCGGGGTGCCGCCCTGGGTCGAGAGCGCCCGGATCACGTTCCCCAGCGGGCGGCCCGCGGACGAGCTGTGCCCGATCGACCTCGCCCACGTGGCGTGGGCGGCGCAGATGGGCGCGATCGTCTTCCACCCCTGGCCGGTCCGGCGCTCCGATGTGGACAGACCGGACGAGCTGCGGCTGGACCTGGACCCGCAACCCGGTACCGACTTCGCCGACGCGGCCGTCGTGGCCGGCGAGGCGAACGCGATCCTGGACGAGCTGGGCTGGGTCGGCTTCCCGAAGACGTCCGGCGGCCGGGGGATCCACGTCTACGTACGGATCGAGCCCCGATGGTCCTTTGTGGAGGTTCGGCACGCGGCGATCGCGTTCGGCCGGGAGGTGGCCCGCCGCTGCGCCAAGGCGACCACCTCCTGGTGGAAGGAGGAGCGGGGCGAACGCGTGTTCATCGACTTCAATCAGATGGCCCGCGACCGCACGATCGCGTGCGCGTACTCGCTGCGCGCCAACAAGCGGGCGACGGCCTCCACACCGCTCAGCTGGGCGGAACTGTCCGATGTGGAGCCCGACGACTTCGATCTGCGTACCGTGCCCGAGCGGTTCGCGAAGATCGGTGACCCGCATGCCACGATCGACGACGTCGCCCACGACCTCACGCCGTTGCTGGAGTGGTTCGAGCGGGACGAGCGCAACGGCGAGGGCGACATGCCGTACCCGCCCGATCATCCGAAGATGCCGGGCGAGCCGAAGCGCGTACAGCCGTCGAAGGATCGCGACCGAAAGGGCGACCGCTAACCCGAGCATCGCTCATGCACCATGACGAGATGTCACAGGGTTTCGATATCTTGCTCCCGTTCAGGCTCGTCAAGCGCACCCTGGTCTGGATCGCGAACTCTCCCCGGGCGCTGGTCGGGGCGTACCTCGCGCTGCTGGCGGTCAGCGGCTCGCTCTACATGATCTTCGAGGGCAAGGACTTCGGAGATTCGTTCTGGTGGGCGGTCGTGACCGCGTCGACCGTTGGCTACGGCGATACGTACCCGACAACCATTGCCGGCCGGGTCGTCGCCGGCGTGCTGATCTGCGTGATGGTCCTGCTCGTCATCCCCCTGATCACGGCACACTTCGCGAGCAAACTGATCGTGGACCGGGACGTCTTCAAGCACGAGGAGCAGGAAGAGATCAAGACCCGGTTGCGGGAGATCCACGCGTTCGTCGAGCGGCTGGCCCGCGAGCGCGACGAGGCCGAAGAGCTCAGCGCGCCGGGCAGGTAGTGCCGGCCCGCGGCACCTCCAGGTCGACCAGGTACGAGTTGACCGCGTTGTTGACGCAGCGCGTCTCCGGGTAAGCCGTGTGGCCCTCGCCCTGCCAGGTCAGCACGACGCCGACGCCGAGCATCTCGGCCAGCTTGGGCGTCTGCTCGTACGGCGTAGCCGGGTCCCCGGTCGTGCCCACCACCACGATCGGCGGCGCGCCGGTGGCGGCACCGGTCGGGTACGGGTCCCGCCCGCCCGGCCACTGGGCGCAGGTCAGGACGCCGGTCGCGAGCGGCGCGCCGAACAGCGGGTACTTGGTCCGCCACTGCCCCTGCAGCTCGCGTACCTGGGCGATCGTGAACTTCTCGTCCTCGTCGGCGCAGTTCACCGCCGAGTTCGCGTCGAAGAGGTTGCTGTAGTGGCCGGAGGAGTCGCGCTCGGCGTACCGGTCGGCCAGGTCGAACACGCCGGCGGGGTCGCCGCCTTCCAGCTTGTCGAGCGCGGAAGCCAGCTCGGCCCAGCCCTGCTGGGTGTACAGCGAGGACACCACAGCGGTGAACACCCAGCCGGCGGTGGCGTCGCGGCCGTCGCGCCCGCGCACCGGCGAGCTACGGGCCTTGTCCAGCGCGGAGTTGACCGCGGCCCGCGCGTCGGGACCGATCGGGCATTGCGAACCCCGGCTCCGGCACCAGTTGGCGAAGTTCGTGAACGCCCGCTCGAACCCTTTGGCCTGCCCCTCCGACGCGGCGATGGCATTCTGCTTCGGGTCGACCGCCCCGTCGAGGACGAGGGCTCGGATGCTCCGCGGGAACAGCTGCGCGTAGGTGGCGCCGAGGAGCGTGCCGTACGAGTACCCCAAGTAAGTGATCTTCTCGTCGCCCACGGCGGCGCGCACGGCGTCCATGTCGCGCGCGGCCTGCTCGGTGGAGAAGAACTTCAAGCTGTCGCCGTACTTCGCGCCGCACGCCTGCCCGATCTTCTTGGTCAGCGCGACGAGGCCGTCGAACTCGGCCTGGCTGACCGGGTCCGGCTCGTAGCCGAACGACACGTCCAGGTCCTCGTCGGAGATGCACTTGACCTGGGTGGATCGGCCGACGCCGCGCGGGTCGAAGCCGACGATGTCGAACCGCCGGGTGATCTCGGCGGGCAGCCCGAGGGACAGGTAGACGGCCAGGTCTACGCCGGAGGCGCCCGGACCGCCCGGATTGACCACGAGCGATCCGATCCGTTCCCGCTGCGCCCGGGACCGGGTGCGCAGCAGCGCGATGTCGAACGTGGCGCCGGTACCCGCGGATGGCGAGGCGCCAGACGCAACGGTCGCCCAGTCGCGCGGCACCTTGATGGTCGCGCACTCGTAGGTCACGTTCGTCGGCACGCGCCCGACGAGGTCGCGCGCGACGTCCGGGCACTCGCGCCAGTCCGCGGCGCCGTTCGTGGCCCCGCCCGGGGTGCCCGGGGGAGGCGGCACGGGCGCGGGCCGCGCGGTGCAACCGGTGAGAACGAGAACCAGCGCGGCGACGGGCGCGAGAATGCGACGGGACGACAGCACGGAAACCAGGCTACGTCCTCCCGGCGATTACCTCGCCCGCGAGGACGCGATCAACATCAAACCGTACGGGTCGGTCGAGCTGGTCATACGTACATGATTCAGGCGTACGGTCCGGCCGCCAGCGCCGGAAATGGGCCGTATGGCGGATCCTGTCCCCTTCCATCGACCCGTACTCCACCTCGATTACCAGCTCCGGCCGTAGCGGCTCCCACTCGAGCGTCTTGCCCGCGCTCCACCGGCTCACCGCCCCCGGCATGCGCTTGTCCACCACGGCCTCGGCCCACCCAGCCCACGGATGTCCGTCGAGCGCGTTCTCCCGGTACGGCGCCAGCTCCTCCACGAGCTCCTGGCGCCGGGCCATCGAGAACGACGCCGCGACCCCGACGTGCTGCAACGCGCCCTCGTCGTTGTACAGCCCGAGCAGCAGCGACCCGATCACCGGACCGGACTTGTGCCAGCGGAAGCCCGCCACCACGCAGTCGGCCGTCCGGGTGTGCTTGACCTTGTACATCATCCGCTTGTTCGGCACGTAGAGGATCTCCGGCGGCTTGGCGATCAGCCCGTCCAGGCCCGCGCCCTCGAAGATCTCGAACCACCGCCGGGCGGTCCCCACGTCCGTCGTGGTCGGCGTCGCGTACACCGGCGGCGTCGCGTTCGCGAGGGCTTCCACCAGGCGGGTACGCCGGTACGCGAACTCCCGGTCCATCAGCGACTCGTCGCCCAGCGCCAGGAGGTCGAAGGCGACGAAGTCGGCGGGAGTCGTCTCGGCGAGCATGTTCACCCGGGACGCGGCGGGGTGGATCCGCTGCTGCAGCTGCTCGAAGTCCAGCTTCGGCTGGGTACCGGTCTCGCGGCGTACCACGACGAGCTCGCCGTCCACCGCGCATCTCTCGGGTAGCTGATCGAGTGCCTGCGCCACGATCTCCGGGAAGTACCGGGTCAGCGTCTTGCCGCCGCGGCTCGCGAGCTCGACCTCGTCGCCGTCGCGGAAGATGATGCAGCGAAAGCCGTCCCACTTCGGTTCGTACGTCATGCCGTCGGCAACGGGAATCTCGGCCACGCTGCTGGCCAGCATCGGCTCGACCGGCGGGTTGATGGGCAGGTCCACGCCCCCAGTCTGCCTCTTCTTTCCCGTCGGGTTACGCGAGGCGGCGGATCCGGTGCACGGCCAGCGCCAGCAGAGCCACCGCGAGCGCGGTGAACAAGCCGGCCTCGATGTACTGGAACGTCCAGAACCTCTCCGCCGGCTGGTACAGCTCCAGGTTGTAGGCACCGGCGCCGAACTCCGTGCAGGCGTCCGCGGGACCGCTGCACCACACCGTCCCGGACTGCAGGAGCGAGCCGTCGGCATCGTGGAACCCCTGGCTGAGTACCCAGTCGCCGGCGAGCAGGTCGTTCGGCGCGCTCTCGCCCACCGCGTAGGGGTAGGTCCGCCGCTCGGGCGCCAGGTACTGCGGGCGGGCCCGCCACGCGATCAGCAGCCGCACGACCAGGAAGCCGGCCACCGTGACCGCCATGGTCGGTAGGACCCGGCGGGTGAAGGTCCCGGCGAGGGCTCCGAGTGCCACCGCGAACAGGGTGTACGCGATCGGCACGATGCCCTGCTGGTCGAAGACGAGCAGCGAGAGCCGGCTGCCGCCGACCATGTTCAGTGGTGTCATCCACCAGGTCAGCAATACGGTGTACGCCGCCGCGAAGACCACCGCGCCGGCGATCACCAGCCCGAACTTGACCGCCGTCCAGCGCAGCCTCGATACGCCCTGTGTCCACACGAGACGGTGCGTGCCGTGCTCGATCTCACGGGACACCAACGGCGCACCGAAGAACAGGCCGACGAGCAGCGGTACGAAGAAGAACAGGATGCCCAACGGCGCACGCCCACCGAACCTGCTGTTGAACTGGGCGAGCAACGGGCCACAGTCGGTCTTGCCGGTGTCCGGGTTCAGCGGGACCAGTACCGACCGGTCCAGACCGCGCAGGCAGTCCGCCAGGCCGGTTCCGGTGAACGCGGAGTGCATCTGCCGGCCGCTCGGGATCAGCAGGACCGCGAGGACGGCCAAGGCAGCGATGACGAAGAGCGTCTCCTTGCGATGCTGCCGCCAGGTCAGCCAGAACATGGGTATCTCCTAGGCGATCCGCCGCCGGATCCGGTGTACGGCCAGCGCCAGCAACACCACCGCGAGCGCGGCGAATATGCCGGCTTCGATGTGCTGGAAGAGCCAGAACCGGTCCGCGGGCTGGTACGTATGCAGGTTGTAACTGCCGGGAAGGTACGGGCACGACTCGGTCGCGGCCGGGGCGCACGACGCGCGGTAGACCCGGCGGAGCTTGTGGCCGTCGGGGGCGTACAGGCCGTAGTCCAGCAGCCAGTCGCCCAGCAGAGCGTTGGGGCGGGTATCGGTGACGACCGGGAACCGGCGTTCCCGTACCGGCAGGAAGTGTGGTCTGGCCACCGCCACGGCGACGCGGGTGGCGAGGAACGCCACGAGGGTGGCCGCCATCGCGGGCACCATCCGGCGCCACACGGTACCGGCGGCGATGCCGGCCGCTACGGCGAAGACGGTGTACCCGATCGGGACGACTCCCACCACGTCGAACGTCAGGGAGCTGAACCGGGAGGCGCCGGCCCGGGCGAGCGGCGTGAGCCACCACGACACCAGCTCCGCGTAGGCCACGGCGAGGGCCAGCGTGACCGTGCCCACGAGGCTGAGTTTGACGGCCGCCCAGCGCAGCCGGGTCGTGCCCTGTGTCCACACCAGACGGTGGGTACCGTGCTCGACCTCGCGAGCCACCAGCGGCGCGCCGAAGAACATCCCGACCAGCAACGGCAGGACGGCGAAGACGATCGCGACCGTGCCGAACAAGCCGTACCGGTCGGCGAACCGGCCCGCCCCGCAGTCCGTCGCGTCCTCGGGCACGAACTCGGCGCGGCTCATCGCGTCCAGGCAACCCGACAGTCCACTGTCGACGAATACGCGGTGCATCTGCCGGCCGGTGGGCACCAGAACCGCGGCCAGCGCGGCGAGGGCCAGGACGGCGAACAGCACGTGCGTACGGTGTTGTCGCCAGGTCAGCCAGAGCATCTGCGTACTCCTAGGCGATCCGCCGGCGGACCCGGTACACGGCCAGGGCCAGCAGGCTGGCGGCGAGCGCGACGAACAGACCGGCCTCGATGAACTGGAACAGCCAGAAGCGACCGGCCGGCTGGTACAGGTGCACGTTGTAGGCGGCCGGGTCGTACTCCGGGCACGGTGGATCGCAGAACACGTCGCCGCCCGGGACGATCACCTGCCCCGAGGCGTCGTACACGTTCCGGTCGAGGATCCAGTCGCTGAGCATCGGGTTCGGGAAGGTGTACGCCACGACAGGAAACCTGCGCTCGACCGGCGGGAGGAAGTTGGGCCGGGCCAGTTCCACCGCGACCCGAGCGCCGACGAAGCCGACGAGGGTTAGTGCCATCGCCGGCAGTACCTTCTGCCACACCGTCCCGGCGAACGTGCCGAGGGCGACCGTGAACACCGTGTACCCCACGGGTGCGATGCCTTGCACGTCGAAGGCCAGGTAGTCGAACCGGCCCGCGTGGGCCACCGCGATCGGGTAGAGCCACCAGGACGCCAGCGCCGCGTACGCCGCGGCGAGCAGAAGCGCGCCGGCGCCGACGAGGCCGAACTTCGTCACCGCCCAGCGCAGCCGGGTGGTGCCCTGTGTCCACACCAGACGGTGCGTACCGCGTTCCACCTCGCGGGCGACCATTGGCGCCCCGAAGAACAGGCCGACGAGCAGTGGCAGGAAGATGAGCAACACCGCCGGCGCGAAGTCGCCGGAGTACTCGGCGCTGAACCGCTCGAGTGGCTCATGGCAGTCCGTGTCGGCCAGCCGGTAGTCGATCGTCTCGCCCATCGTGCGCAGGCAGGCGGCCAGGCCACTGCCGTCGAACGCGCGGTACTGCGACCGGCCGGTCGGTACCAGGACGGCGGCGAGCACGGCCAGTCCGATGATGGCGAAGAGGAACTGCTTGCGATGCTGGCGCCAAGTCAGCCAGGTCATCGCGTGACCTCGATCCCTACCGGACCCGGCAACGCGCCGGCCGAGGCGTCGGCAAGGTACGCCAGCACCAGATCCTCCAACGTGACACTGTGGACAGTCCACGCTGGATCGTGGATCGGCTGGCCATTCGTCCGGACCAGCAGCGTGGACTGCTTGTCGGTATGGCTGGCGTGGACGACGCTGCCCGGGACCTTGGCTTCGGCGCGTCGAGGGCCGATCAGCACCCGGTGGCCGGCGAGCAGGTCGTCGACCGAACCGAGCACCTGGACGTGGGCGGCTTGGAGCAGGATCAGGTAGTCGCAGACCCGTTCCAGATCGCCGAGCAGGTGCGACGAGAGCACGACCGTCGTACCCTCCTCGGCCACGCTGCCCATCAGGGTCTGCAGAAACTCGCGGCGGGCCAACGGATCCAAGCCGGCCACCGGCTCGTCGAGCAGCAACAGCTCGGGCCGCTTGGCCAGCGCCAGCGTGAGGGCGACCTGGGCTCGCTGACCCCCGGACAGCTTGCCGACCGGGCGGTCGAACGGGATCCGCAGGTGGCCCAGGCGTTCGCGAGCCAGTGCCGCGTCCCAGCGGCGGTTGAGCTTGCCGCACATGGTGAGGAGGTCGGTGGCGGTGAAGTCGCGGTACAGCGGTGCGTCCTGGGCGACGAACCCCACGCGGTCCAGTAGCGCGCGGTTGGCCGCCGGGGTCTCGCCCAGCACCTGTACCGTGCCGGCGTCCGGACGCAGCAGGCCGACCGCAAGGTGCAGCAGCGTGGACTTGCCCGCACCGTTCGGCCCGACGAGAGCCGCGATGCGCCCGGCCGGTACGCGCAACGAACAGTCGCGGAGTGCCCACGTCCGCCCGTACCGCTTGCCGAGCCCGTTGGTTTCGAATGCCGTGCTCACGCTACGCCCTCCTGAAAGGCGGCGCGCATGGTCGTTTCGACCAGCGCGACCACGTCCTCCTGGTCGAGCCCGGCCGCGCGGGCCCGCTTCAACCACGCCATCAGGTCGCGCCGCAGTCCCGCGTGGCTGGCGAGGGACGGGCCGGCCAGCGAGCGCAGCACGAAGGTGCCGACCCCCGGACGGCCTTCGGCCAGGCCCTCGATCTCCAGTTGCCGGTACGCCTTCAGCACCGTGTTCGGGTTGATCGCCAGCGACTCGGCAACCTCCCGCACCCTGGGCAACTGGTCGCCCGGCCCGAGCAGGCCGGTCCGCAGCGCCTGCTTGACCTGCTGCACGAGCTGCATGTACGTCGCCACCTTGGCGTGGCCGTCCAACCAGAACTCGATCACCGGTCACTCTTTCTCTATTGTCATACGACTCTACGACAATAGAACAGGACGGGCGGTCTGGCAAGATTCGGCGCTTCACGCGCAGGACATGCCACGGCCGTGCCGGATGTGCACGTCGGTGCACCATGGCCTCGACGGGTCCACACCGGATATTCACGCCCGGGCGAGCTTCGACCTCACTCCGGAGGGCGGGGCAGGGGAGGGCAGTGGCGGCCGGACTACCCGCCGCGGCGCTGATCTCCGAGCTCACCGCCGGCGCTGGCCGCGACGAACCAGCGCCCCCGTAGTACCACCTCGCCGCCGATCTCGTGGGCCAACTGGTCGGCGTCGAGGAACCGCTTGTACACCCGATGCCGTGACCCGTCGTTGAGCACGCGCTCCTGCCACTGCTCGGGTTGGACATCCTCACGCAGGGCGGAGTCCACGACGACCAGCTCCCTTGCCACCCGGCGTGCCTCGGCCAGGAAGGCCGCGCGTTCGTCGGGTGCCAGGTGGCCGTAGAAGTGACCGGTGAAGAGGCGGTCGAACGTACCGTCGGGGAACGGTAGCCGCAGCGCGTCGGCGACGATCGCGGTGCCGTTCTTCTGCCGGGCTTTGGTAAGGGCGACCATCGCCGGGCTCTGGTCGAGGCCGACCACGTAGCCCGGCAGGTGCCGGGTGAGGAACCCGGTGCCGCAGGCGACGTCGAGCGTCCGGCTCGGTGGCAGCGCGCTGACGAGGTCCACGAGCGTGTGCAGCTCGTCTGTCCACCCTGGACGGTCCCGGTCGGCGAAGCGACCCGTGCCCTCGTACCACTCGTCGTACTCGCGAGCCCGGCGGTCGTAGTACCGCGCCGTGGCCGGGTCACGGGCGAAAGCCATTTCTAGTTTCTTGGGCTGGATCTGCGCCGACCGAAGGTCCAGGCGCCCTAGGTCAGCCACTAGAACCTGGCGAACGAGCGGATTTGCATCCGCGGACCGAACCGGGGCGCCCCCAAGCCCGCGGCCTCGAGCAGCGTGCAGACCCGACCGCGGTGACCGCGGAACGGCTCGAGCAGCTCGAGCATCCGGGCGTCACTGGCCCGCGGTTCGCCGGCGAGCGCCCAGGCGACCATGTGCGGGATGTGGTAGTCGCCGACGCTGACCGCGTCCGGGTCGCCGTACACCACCCGTACCACCTCGGCCGCGGTCCACGGCCCGATGCCGGGTATCGCGATCAGCCGGCGGGTCGCCTCGGCGGCATCGGTACACGCCTCGAGCCGTTCGGCGACAGCCGCCGCGCGGCGCAGCGTGTCGGACCGCCGTTGCTCGACGCCGAACGGGTGATAGACCCAGTACGGCGTACCGGCTACCGCCCGCGGATCCGGCGGCAGTAGCAGTCCGTCCAGCGGCCCGGGTGCCGGTTCGGCGAAGTGCCGCATGGTCGCCGCGTAGGCCCGGTACGCCTCCTTGCCCGTCACCTTCTGCTCGAGGATGTTGCGCAGCAGCCGCGGGAAGATCCGACCGGTCGCCGGCAGTCGGAGTCCACTGTGGACTCTGGCGAGCCGCGCCACGACCGGATGACTACCCGCCAGCTCGCCGAAGCCGTCCAGGTCGTCGTGCAGTCCGGCCACCGCTTTCGCGCGATCGAGCAGCCAGCCGGCTCCCGGGCCGTACGCCTTCGCTTGGAGCTCACCGCCGACCCGCGACAGGCTCAGCGTGCCCGGCCCCTCGGGGGTACGCAGGGCGAGCCAGAAGGAGCCGTCGACGAAGCGGGCACAAGGGTCGTACCGGCCCATGGCCAGCTGACCGAGCGTGCGCCCGAAGTCGTAGCGGTCGGGGACGGCCAGCCTCATGCGTCTACTGTCGCAGACGCGGCCCGGGTGGTGGCGCCGACCAGGGTGCGGTGCAGGAGCCGCGGGTCGCCGAGGAGACCGCGCAGCCGCCGTTCCAGACCGGCCACCGGTACGAGGTTCTGCGGCGCGCGCGGGTCCTTGTACGGCGTCGACGCGAACCGGGGGAGCGTTGTGGCCGACAGGTCGGCGAGGGCGATCGCGGCGCCCCGGCTCAGCTCGGCCGAGCACTCGACCCGCACGATGCCCGACCACGGTGAACCCGGCGGGCCGGGCAGGCGGAGGTACCAGGTGTACCGGTGCCACGACGTGCCGAGCAGGAACACCGGGCAGCGCTGCCCCGCGGCCAGCGAAGCGACCACAGTAGACAGTGGCCGGGACAGGTACTCCACCCGGTGAGTCTTGACGTAGCCGAGTGCCCTCGGCAGGTGGGCCCGACCGCGCAGTGGTCCGTCCACCACGAGCAGATCATCGTCACCGTCCGGTGTGGACGCTCGGGCCTCCTGCGCCAGCTCCACCTCGAGCGCCGTGAGGGCCGGTTGCACCGCATGGGTCAGCTTGGCCGGGTCGGTGGCGGTGCTGCGGCGCAACGCGTACCTGATCGAGCCGCACTGGATGTCGGTCGCGGTCGGGCTGCTCGTGAACAGGCCGCGCAGGACCCTGGTCCCGGCGACCGCCGCCGCACCGGATCGCAGGTCGCAGCGGACCACGCCGGCCGCGTAGGAGGCGGCGAGGCCCGGATGGGAGTCGCCGTCGGGCTCGGTACTCCACATCCACGCGTCGTTGCGGCGGACCCCGTCGACCAGCAGGACGATCCGAGGCGACCGGATGTCGGCCGGGGCGACCAGCGGGCGCCACTCGTCCGCCGGTACCTCGACGTCGGCGTCGAGCTGGGCGGAGCTGCGGGCGGCCGGTGACTCCTCGGCCGGCTCCAACCCCGTCCCGTAGGCCGGGTTCCACGGATCGACATGCCAGCGCATCAGGTCAGGCCCGCCCGTTCGACGTACGCCGTCCGCGCGTCCTTGCGGACCTCGAACCGCACCGGGATGCGTTCGGCGAGGCCGGGAACGTGGGTCACCACCCCGACCATGCGGTCCCCACGGGCGGCCAGATTCTCCAGGGTGGCCGTGACGGTGTCGAGGGTGGTGGCGTCGAGCGTGCCGAAGCCCTCGTCGAGCACGATCGACTCGAGGCTCGCGCTGGCGCTGGACATGCCGGCCAGCTGCTCGGACAGCGCGAGCGCCAGGGCCAGCGACGCCTGGAACGTCTCGCCGCCGGACAGCGTGCGCACCGCGCGGCGCAGCCCCGCGTCGTGGTGGTCGACGACGTAGAACTCTCCCTTGTCGTGGCCGAGGTCGTACTGTCCGCCGGACAGCTCCCGCAGGATCCGCGACGCGCCGTCGACCAGCGCGTCCAACGCCTCCTCGAGCAGCCACCGCTCGAAGTAGTTTGCCCGCAGGTGCTGGGCGAGCGCCTTGGCTACCTGCGCGTCGCGTTCGTGCTCGGTGCGTTGTTCGCGCAGCCGGGCCACCTGCTCGCCCCGCTCGACGAGGCGCCGGTGCTCGGCCTCGGCGCGCTCCAGCGCGACCGCCGCGGTCCGCGCGTAGCCGGCGGCGTCGGGTGCGCCGCGGGGCAGCGCTACCCCGGCCCCGGTGAACATGTCTTTCAGGGTGGAACCGATGGATTTGACGTCCGCGTCGGCATCGGCCACGTCCGAGGCCCGATGCGAGCGCGCCACCGTGCGCTTGTCCACTTCGGACCATGCCCAGTCGGCGAGCGCGATCCACGAGGCGGCCAGGTCGTCGCGGTCGGCGGCCGGCGGGTTCAGCGCCGCGACAGAGTCCCGCGTACCGTCGAAATCGCGCCACGCGGCGCGTACCTGTGCCTCCGCGCGTTCGTCGGCGACCGCGGCCCGCCGGTGTGCCTCGCGGGCGGCCCGGACCGCCGAGGTCGCATCCTCGAGGGACTTCTGCAGCGCCGCGACCGCGGCTAGCTCGGCGCGCAACGCTGGCACGGCGGGTGCCGCCGCGAGCTGACCGTCCAGTTCGGACAGTTGAGCGGCGAGCTGGTCCCGTTGCGCCCGTGCGGCGGTCAGGGCGAGGTCGAGGTCGCGTACGGTGCGGTCGCGCTCGGCTACCACCCGCGCGGTGGCCTCGGCCGCCGCTCGGGCCTCCTGGCCGGCCGCCTGGGCATCGGCCACAGTGGACTCCGCGGCCGGTGGTGGCAGCACGTTGACCGGCTGCGCGCACACCGGACAGGATTCGCCGGCCACGAGGTGGACCCGAAGGGCGGCGGCGCGGTCCATCGTCTGGGCCAACTGGTACGCCTGCCGTGCCGCGTCGAGGATTTCGGTGGCCCGGGTCGCGTCGTCCTGCGCCTCCGCGAGCACCGTGGCGGCGGTGGTACGTTCGGCGGTCGCCGATGCCACCGCCTCGTCCATGCCGGCCATCTGACGAGCGAGACGCTCCCGTTCGGTGTGCCCGTCGAGCAAGCGGCGCAGCGCGTTCGGATCCGGGCCGGTAGCCAGCTCACCGCGTACCTTCTCTTCGCGCTCCTCCGCCGCGGTCACGGTCGCTCGAGCCTGGGCGACCGCGGTGCGGGCGGCCGCCCCGTCCCGGGTCAGGATGTCGTAATCGGTCGGCGGAACGACCTTCCGCAGCCGGGTCAGCTCGGCGTCGAGTGTGGCGAGCGCCTCCCGGGTCGCCTTGGCCTGGGCCTGGGCGGCTGCGAGCCGGGCCCCGCGGATGTCCACCTCGGTCACCAGTTCCTGCAGCGCGGTGACCATTTCTGCGGCGTACTCCAGGCGCGAGGTGTCCACATCGGACAGATCGGCGAGCAGCCGGTCGACGGCCCGCACCTGTGCCTCTCCCTGGGCGGCCAGCGTACCGGCGCGCTCGCGGACCCGTTCGTACACCGACAGGCCCAGCAGGTTCACCAGGATCTGCTGTCGGGTGGCCGGCTTGGCGTGCAGGAACTCGGCGAACTCGCCCTGGGGCAGGAGTACGCACGTGATGAACTGCTCGTACGGCAGCCCGACGGCGGCCAGCACCGCCGCCTCCATCTCGGCCGGGGTGCCGGCCAGCACCTCGCCGAGATCCTCGGCCTCCAGGCCGGTGTCGAACCGCCGCAGGTCGAAGCCTGCCGGCAGTAGCTCCAGACCCGCCTGGCTGGTACCGACGCGACCCTTGCTGTCGCGGCGCACGACGCGCGTAGCGACGTACCGGTCGCCGGACGACTCGAACACGAGCCGCACCCGCGCCTCGTTGGACGACGGGGCGAGCGCGTTGGCGACCGCGTTGCGGTTACCCCACCGCGGTACCGTGCCGTAGAGCGCGAAGCAGATCGCGTCGAGGACCGTCGACTTGCCGGCTCCCGTAGGACCGACGAGTGCGAAGAAGTCGGTGTCGGTGAAGTCCACTGTGGTCTGATCGCGGAATACCGCGAAGCCGGCCATGTCGAGCCGCAGCGGCCTCACGTGGTCGACACCTCCTCGTAGAGGCGCTCGAACAGCGCCTGGACCGACTCGTCGGCGTGCCCTCGGCTGGCCAGGTAGTCCGCGAACAGGTCACGAGCGGAGCGCCCGGCCCGTTGCGCCGGTGCGGTCGCCCTACCGGCCTGGGCCAGCAGCTCCGGGTCGATGCGTACCTCCAGGGCACGAGGGAGCAGCTCCTGGACCTCCTCGCGGAGGCCGGCGCGAGGCTGCTCCCGGATGTACACCCGCAGCCACGCCTCACCGGTATCCATCGTGGACAGATCGGTGAGAGTCCCTCGGACCGTCCGCAACGGCGTCGCCGAGCTGACCGGTACCTCGCGGACCTTCGCCGGGGTGTCGACCGTCACCTCCACAATGGACACCGACGGGGTGTTCTCCTCTTCGCCGAAGTCGACCGCCAACGGGCTGCCGCAGTAGTGCACCGGGCACGGTCCCGGCACCTGCTGCCGCCGATGCAGGTGCCCGAGGGCCACGTAGTGCGTACCGGGCGGGAAGATCGTGGCCGGTACCGCGTACGCCTGCACGGTATGCGCGTCCCGCTCGCCGCCGCCCGCCGTCCCGCCCAGCACGGTCAGGTGCGCGGTGACCAGGTTGACCGCGTCGGCGGCGAAGCCCGCGCACAACGTCGACAGCAGGCGCGCGATGTGGTCGGCGTACGTTTGCTGCGTCTCGGCGGCGGTCAGCTCGAACATCTCGGTGGCCCGGATGGCGAACCGCTGCGACAGGAACGGCAGCGCGACGAGCCGCCAAGGCTCACCGTCGGCGGTCGAGCCGGTCAGCATGTGGTCGGCCGCGGTACGCACAGTGCCGCGCAGCGTCACCCCGGCCGCCTCGGCCCATGGGCGCAGCGCGTCCAGCGCGAGACCGTTGTCGTGGTTACCGGCGATCGCGACGACCTCGGCGCCCGTGGCCCGTAGCGCGGACAGCGCACGGGTGACGATGCGGGTGGCGTCCGGAATGGGCGCGGCGTTGTCGAAGAGGTCGCCGGCCACCAGCACGAGATCCGGCCGCTCGGCGCGGGTCACGTCGACCACTTCCGCCAGTACCGCGATGTGTTCGTCCACCCGCGACTGTCCCTTGAGGACCTTGCCGACATGCCAGTCCGACGTGTGCAAGATCTTCAAGTCGTACTCCTAGAACGGGATGTCGTCGTCGGACAGGGACCGGGCACCCACTACCGCGAACGGGTCCGCCGCCTGCACGATCGAGCGCAGCGTGCCGTTCGGCGCCTTGCCGGCCTCGCCCGGGCGGGTGGCCCAGGCCGGGAAGGGGAACTGGACGCACAGCGGTACCGGGATTTCCGGCTGGTTGACGAACATCGTGCCGGGCTTGGCGAGCAACGCGCGCTGGCGCTGTACCGGCGGCAGGAAGCCGTACTCCGGACGCCCCGCCTCGGCCGCGTCCAGCCGACCGACGACCCGCACCGCCGAGTTGGCCACGATGCGACGCTCCACTTCGGACGCTGTCTGCTGCGCGCCGACGAGGATCACGCCCAGGGACCGGCCGCGCTCGGCGATGTCGAGCAGCACCTCTTTGATCGGCGAGGTGCCCTCGCGCGGGGCGTACTTGTTCAGCTCGTCGAGCACGACGAAGAGCAACGGCCGCGCGGTGCCGGTCTTCTCCTTGCGCTCGAACTCGCTCTTCAGCGTCACGCCGACCACGAACCGCTGCGCGCGGTCCGGCAGGTTGTGCAGGTCCACGACGGTGACCTGGGCGCTGTCCGCGGTGTTCACGTGGTGCGGGCGGCGGTTCGGCAGGTCGCCCCGCACGAGCCGGGACAGGTCCTTCTTGCTGGCGATCAACCGGCGGCTGAACGCGTTGACGGTACCGATCCCGACGGCCGAACCGGCCCACGCGATCCGCGTGGCGTCATCGGCCAACTGGTCGACGATGTAGTCGACGAGCTCCGGGTACGAGTGCAGCCGGGAGCCTTCGAGCACCACGCCGCCGTCGGCCGGCTGAGCGGCCCGGGCCAGGTACGCCGTCACACTGTGCACGACCATCGTGTACTGCTGCCGCTCGTCGTCCGCGTCGGCGAACGCGTACGGCAGCAGCCGTCCGGTGCAGAAGTCCTCGAGTGTCCAATAGAAACTGTCCACTCCGGACAGTCGGCTGCTCACGTCCGGCGTACCGGACGGGTCACCGGGGCGGGCCGGTGCGTAGACGCGGATATCCGGGAACGGCGCCGCGGGCAACCCGAGATTGGCATACGCCTCGGTCGTCGTGGCGTCCAGGCGGGTGTTCGGGTGGTCGAGGAACAGCAGATCCTCGCCCTTGACGTTGAAGATGAGTGCCCGGGTGTTGACCGAGTCGGCGCCCAAGACCCCCGAGCGCAGCGCCGAATAAAGCAGAAAAGTGGCGAAGCTCGTCTTGGTGGCGACGCCGGAGATGCCGGAAATGGACACGTGCGCGCCGCGGGTGCCGTCCAGGAAGTCCGCGTTGAGGAAGACGGGTGCGCCGTCCCGCCCGGTACCGATCGGTATCCGCCGCTCCATGCGGTCGAAGCTCAGCGCCGCGGCCCGGATGTCGCCGTGTGCCCGGTGGACCACCGCGCCCGGCGTCGGCGGCACGTATACCTCCGGATCGACCCGGGTCGTGGTGACCTCGGCCGCCTCCTGGACCTGCGCGGGCAGCGTGCCGTCCGCGATCGCGAACACGTCGGACTCGAACTGGGCGCCCTCGTGCCGGGCGCGCACACCGGTGACGATGCCGGAGATCCGGACTTGGGAGCCGTCGGGCAGCGTGCGTTCGGTGACCACGACATCGTCCAGCTGCAGGTAGCTGCCGGGGGCCACCGCGGTCCAGAACTGCAGCGGCGTGGCATCGGCCGTCCCGAGTACGCGACCGACAGGCTCTCCGGAGACCACCACGGGCCTCATCGTGCCTCACGGAACGGCCGGGTCGTCGGACCTCGCACGCGTGCCGGCGTGCCAACATCAGGCCATTACTGGCCGATGCGGACAAATAAACTGACCGTTCGACTACACATCCACAGTCATCCACACCGTCTGTCCACAGCCTGTGGATAGACGTGCGGTCAGCGGGCGTAGCGCAGGAGCAGCATGTCTCCGGCGACGAGCACGTGGCGGAGGGCGTACTGGCGCGGGCCGTCCGGGCAGATCGGCCCGGCGGTGATGCGTCCGGCGCCGGGGCCGGTCAGCAGCGGTGAGACCGTCAGGCACATCTCGTCGACGAGATCGGCGGCGGTCAACGCACCTAGCAGGTGCGGGCCGCCCTCGCAGAGCACGTGCCGCAGTCCGCGTCCGTTCAGCTCGGCCAGTGCGGCGCGCAGGTCGACGGTCCCGTCATCGCCGACCGCGACGATGTCCGCGACCTGCGCAAACGCTTCGCGCCCCACCGCGGAGGCGTGCGTGACGACGATCGGGCGGACCGGCGCCGCGGCCAGCGCGCGGTTGGTCGGGTCGAGGGCCAGCCGGCCGGAGACGACCACCATGGTCGGGTACTCTGCCAGCCCGTGCTCCAGCCGCCACCGCCTGCGAACTTCGTCGAGGCGGATCTCCCGGTACCCCTCGTGGCGCAGCGTGCCCGCCCCGACCAGCAGGGCGTCGCAGACCATCCGCAGCAGGCCGAAGACCTGCTTGTCCGCCGGTCCGGACAGCCCGGCCGAGTAGCCGTCCAGCTCGACCGCGCCGTCGATGCTGGTGACGAAGTTCGCCCGGAGCAGCGGTCGCTCCGCTTTATCCACATAGAGCTCGGTCAGAGCCGCTTCGTCGAGCGGCTCGGGGTCCGGTCGCAGCTGTGTGATCATTCGCCGGCCGGTCCCGTGGCAGGTCGCGGCGGGCGTGGCGGCTGGTGCTGGCAGTCGCACCAGCCGCGGCCGCGACACTCGGCGTGGCGTTTCTCCCGACACGCACGACAGATCATGAAGAAACCATATGGTGTACGACCCGGCATCGGTCAACAATGGGGCACTGTCGTCAACGGTGGGAGCCATGACGCGCCAGGTCTACCAGCTCAAGATCACATTAAGTGAGGTCGCGCCGCGGATCTGGCGGCGGGTCCTGATTCCCGGTGGCTACTCGCTGGACCGGGTGCACCGGGTGATCCAGTACGCGATGGGCTGGCTCGACTGCCACCTGCACTCTTTCGACATCGACGGCAGCCAGTACGGCGAACCCGATCCGGACGGGGAGCTGGCGCTGCGCGACGAGCTGGACGCACGGCTGGACGCGGTCGCGCTCAAGGGCAGCCAGTTCACCTACACGTACGATTTCGGCGACTGGTGGGAGCACGAGGTCCTGGTCGAGGACGTGTTCCCGGCCGAGCCGGGCGAGCGGTACCCGTGCTGCGTCGACGGCGAGCGCGCCTGCCCTCCGGAGGACGTCGGCGGCGTGCGTGGCTTTCTCGAGTTGGTCGATGCGCTGGGTGACGTCGATCATCCTCGCCACTTCGCCTGGCGGGAGTGGCTCGGCCGCCGGTACGACCCGGAGATCTTCGTCCCTGACCTGGCCTCCACCCTGCTACGCCGCATGGCCTAACCCGACCGGCCGGTTCCCGCGCTGCAGGGGTCGGCGGGCACAATGAGGGGTCGGTTGGTCAACGGCGTGTGAGTGGAGATCGTATGACGTCCCAACGTACCCGCTCCGCGGGGCGCCCGACGCTGGACGAGGTCGCCGCGCGTGCTGGTGTCGGGCGTGGCACGGTATCCCGCGTCATCAATGGATCGCCGCAGGTCAGCCCGCGCGCCAAGGCCGCGGTGGAGCAGGCCATCGACGAACTCGGTTACGTGCCGAACCGGGCGGCCCGCGCGCTCGTCACCCAGCGGACCGACTCGGTGGCGCTGGTCGTATCCGAGTCGGAGGAGCGCGTCTTCGGCGAACCGTTCTTCGCGGGCATCGTCCGCGGCATCAGCTCGGGACTGGCGGACACCACGCTGCAACTGTGGCTCGCGATGGCCCAGTCGCCCCTCGAGCGCGAACGGCTGACGCAGCACCTGACCAACCAGCACGTCGACGGCGTACTGCTGCTGTCCCTGCACGACGCCGACCCACTGCCCGGCCTGCTCGCCCAGCGTGACCTGCCGACCGTCCTCGGTGGACGGCCCGCCCGGATGCTCGCCGCCGGTGCGCAGGTCGACAGCTACGTCGACGTCGACAACGCCGGGGGCGCCAGGCTCGCCGTCGACCACCTGCTCCGCAACGGGCGCCGCCGGGTGGCGACCATCGCCGGCCCTCAGGACATGGGCGTGGGCGTGGCACGGCTGGCCGGCTACCGCGACGCGCTGAGCGCCGCCGGGCTGGAGGTCTCTCGAGACCTGGTCGCGTACGGGGACTTCAGCGAGGCCAGCGGAGCCACCGCGGCCCGCCGGCTGCTGGCGGCCCGGCCCGATCTGGACGCCGTGTTCGCGGCCTCCGACCTGATGGCGGCGGGTGCCCTGCGGGTGCTGCGCGAACTCGGCCGGCGGGTGCCGCAGGACGTGGCCGTGGTCGGCTTCGAGGACTCGCCACTGGCGAACCAGACCGATCCACCGCTGACGACCGTCCACCAACCGGTGGAGGAGATGGGCCGGCAGATGGCCCGGCTACTCGTGGACCTGATCCGGGGTGAGCCCGACGACCCGCCGTACGTCCTCCTGGACACCCACCTCGTCCGCCGCGCCTCCGCATGACCTCCCCCGACCCTCCTTCGGTTGATCATGAACTTGCTTTCGGGTTCGACGGCGTGTCGAGACACCAACTTCATGATCGACCGGGCCTGGTAGGGACATGAAGATCGTCGTCGCGGGCGGGTCGGGTGCGCTCGGCCGGCGGATCACGTCGGACCTGGTGGAACGCGGCCACGAGGTCGTCGTGCTGACCCGCCGGCGCGCTGCCGGTGGGCCGGTTCGCCACGTCGAATGGGACGGCCGGACGGTCGGGCCCTGGGCGGCCGAACTGAGTGGCGCCGCGCTGGTCAACCTGTGCGGTGAGCTGGTCGACCGGCGCCCGACGCCGGCGAACATCGCGCTGCTGACGAGTTCCCGCGTGGAGCCGACGCGCGCGCTCGCCGAGGCAGCGTCTACATTGGACAATCCGGTACCTGTGTGGCTGCAGATGAGCACGCTGGCGATCTACGGTGACGCGGGGGAGGCGGAGCTCGACGAGACCACGCCACCGGCCGACGGTCCACCCCAGATGGCCGGCGTCGCCCGCGCTTGGGAGGAAGCGGCCGCGGGTGTGGCCGCCGCGCGGCAGGTGATTCTGCGTACCGGGATCGTGCTGGACCGCGACACTCCGGCGTTCGCGCGGTTGGCCGGGCTCGTCCGCTGGGGACTCGGCGGTCGGGTGGGCAGCGGTCGGATGTGGGTGAGCTGGCTGCACATCGACGACATGCTGGGCATCGTGCGGCGCTGCCTCTCCGACTCGGACGTCGCCGGCGTGGTGCACGCGACGAGCCCGAACCCGGTCCGCAATGCCGAGCTGATGGCAACCCTGCGTCGTGCCCTGCACCGGCCCATCGGCCTGCCGACGCCGGCGCCGCTGGTGCATGTCGGGGCGGTGCTGCTGCGTACCGATCCCGCGCTCGGGCTCACCGGCCGCCGCTGTGTACCCGCCAGACTGCGGCGGATGGGCTTCGAGTTCACCTACCCGAAGCTCGAGGAAGCGGTCGCCGCACTGATCTAGCCGCGTCAAGCGGTCCAGCGGCGGAGTTCGCGGCGGGCGAGGGACGCGCGGTGTACCTCGTCGGGGCCGTCGGCCAGGCGCAAGGTACGGGTGTGCGCCCAGAGCGACGCCAGCGGAGTGTCCTGCGAGACGCCCGCACCGCCGTACGTCTGGATCGCCTTGTCGATGACCCATTCCGCCATGGATGGCGTCGCTATCTTGATGGCCTGGATCTCGGTATGCGCGCCCTTGTTGCCCACGGTATCCATCAGCCAGGCGGTCTTGAGCACGAGCAACCGCGCCTGCTCGATGCGTACCCGCGACTCGGCGATCCAGTGCTGGACCACGCCCTGCTCGGCGAGCGGCCGACCAAAGGCGACCCGCGAGGAAGCCCGCTGGCAGAGCAGCTCCAGCGCCCGTTCCGCCATGCCCACGAGGCGCATGCAGTGGTGGATCCGACCGGGGCCCAGCCGCGCCTGCGCGATCGCGAAGCCGTCGCCCTCGCCGCCGACGAGATTGGTGGCCGGTACCCGGACGTCGGCGAACGAGATCTCCGCGTGCCCGCCGTGCGGCCCGTCGGTGTACCCGAACACCGTCACTCCTCTGTGGACGGTCACGCCGGGGGTGTCCCGCGGTACCAGGATCATGCTCTGTTGGCGGTGCCGCTCCGCGGCAGGATCGCTCTTGCCCATCACGATGAAGAGCCCACACACCGGATCCATCGCCCCGGACGACCACCACTTGCGGCCGTTGATGACGTAGTCGTCGCCGTCCCGCACGAACCGCGTGGCGATGTTCGTCGCGTCGGAGGATGCCACCTCCGGCTCGGTCATGCAGAACGCCGATCGCAGCTCACCCTCGAGCAGCGGCTCGAGCCACGTTTTGCGCTGCGCGTCGCTACCGAACTCGGCCAGCAGCTCCATGTTGCCGGTGTCCGGGGCGGCACAGTTGAGCGCCTCCGGTGCCAGCTGCGGGCTGCGTCCGGTCAGCTCGGCAAGCGGCGCGTACTGCAGGTTCGTGAGGCCGGCGCCGTACCGGGCATCCGGCAGGAACAGGTTCCACAGTCCTCTGGACCGGGCCTGCGCCTTGAGTTCCGCCATGACCGGCGGCCGGGACCATGGGTCCTCCGGGGCGGCGACCTGGGCGGCGTACACCGGCTCGGCCGGGTACACGCACTCGGTCATGAAGTCGGTCAGGGCGTCGTGCAGTTCCTGCGTCCGGTCGTCGAAGCCGAAATCCATCAGGTATCTCCAATTGCCGCGAGGCCGTGGTCGATGAGTGGGCGAACCATTTCCCCCATGCGATCGAAGCCGATGCCGACGGTCTGCCCGAGGGTGTACCGGTAGTGGATGCCCTCGCAGATCACCGCGAGCTTGTAGCACCCCAATGCGATATACCAGTCCAACCGGGCGGGGTCGGTACCGGTCCGCCGGGCGTACCGGTCGAGCAGTGCGGACGCGGGCGGGAAACCGGCCTGCGGGCCGAGGCCGTCGGCCACCGGGTTGTCGGCGAAGGCACCCGGGCGCGGCCCTCCGAGCGCGTCCCAGTACGTCATCAGCAGACCGAGATCGGCCAGCGGATCGCCGAGCGTGGCCATCTCCCAGTCGAGCACCGCAGTGACGCGCATGGTGTCGGCATCGACCAACATGTTGTCCAGCCGGTAGTCGCCGTGCACGATCCGACCTGGGCCGCTGGCCGGTACGGTCGCCGCCAGCCTATCGCGCAGCTCGTCGGCGCCGGGCAGGTCGCGGCTGCGGGAGCGGTCGAGCTGCTGCGCCCAGCGGCGGACCTGGCGGGCGAGGAAGCCGTCCGGGTGGCCGAAATCGGTCAGTCCGACCTCCGCCGGGTCGACGGTGTGCAGGGCGGCGAGCGTGTCCATCATCGTGTCGGCCAGCTGCTGCCGCTGGTCCGGAGTCAAGGGGTCGGTCTGCGTACGGCTGCGGTACACCACGCCAGGGACGAACTGCATCAGGTAGAACGGCGCGCCGAGCACGTCCGGGTCCTCGCACAGCAGGTAAGTGGCTGGGACCGGAACAGAGGTAGCCGCCAGTGCGGAGATGACCCGGAACTCGCGGCCCATGTCGTGCGCCGTGGCGAGGACGTGACCGAGCGGCGGCCGGCGCAGCACGTACTGCCGATCTCCACTGTGGACCTCATAGGTCAGGTTCGACCGGCCGCCGGGGATCAACGTGGCCGACAGCTCACCGGCGGCCAGGTCGGGCCGCTGCTCGCGTAGGTATGCGCCCAGTCGGGCCAGATCGAGCCCGGGTGGTGAGGATTCCACCCCGAACACCTTTCTCGAGCGGAGACCCCCCGTCAAGGAGGACCCGTTTCGGCGTGGACATCGCTCGGCAACAGCGCCGAAACGACAGTGACCGACTCTGTGCACAGGGTCACCGGCGAGGAGGACGTTCATGCTGTTGCGAGTGCGGGTGTCGTTGCCGGATCGTCCCGGCTCGCTCGGCCAGGTCGCGCGCACGCTCGGGGTGTCCGGTGCGGACGTCGTCCAGGTCGTGGTACTGGAGCGGCTCGGCGGGCGGGCGATCGATGACTTCACCGTCGTCTGGCCCACCGCCGCGCGGGTCGACGGGCTCCTGGCCGGGCTGGCCGCCGTACCGGGCGTGCACGTGCTGGGCATGTGGCAGGCTATCGGCGCGCCGGTGACCGGCGGCTGTGACGCGGAGCTGCTCGGCCAGGTGGCCGCGAATCCGGCCGACGGGATCGCCACGCTCGTCGACGCGCTGCCGGGACTGCTGGCCGCCGACTGGGCCGCGGCGGTCGCGGTACCGGCCGACTGGGCCTCGGGCCTCGCCGGTGCGCCGCCGACCGTGGTGTACGCGAGCTGGCAGGCGCCCGACGTGCTCGCGCTGCCCGACGTCGCGCCGCTGCGGCCGCGCGCGTTCCGAGGGCCGGACGGGACCCGGTACGCCGCCGTGCCCTTCGGCCGCGCCGGACTCGTCCTGCTGATGGCCAGGGACGCGGACTCCACTGTGGAGTACGGAGCACCCGACTTCCATGCCAGCGAGATGGAGCGGGCCGCCCAGCTCGTGCGTACCGCCGCGCTGATGCTCGGCGACCGCCTGGATCTCGTGGGTGCGACATGAGCCTCTGGCGCCTGCGGGCGACCATCGACGACCGGCCCGGCTTCCTCGCGGTACTGGCGGCCAGCCTCGCGCTGCGGTCGGTCAACATCCTGTCGGTGCAGGTCCACGCGACACCGGGAGCGGCGGTCGACGAGTTCGTGGTCGACGCGCCGGACGAGATGACGGCCGAGGAACTGCTCGCCGCGGTGGAGCGCGGTCGGGGCCGGGACGCCTGGGTCGGCCCGGCGGACGCGTACGGGCTCGTGGACCCGCCGACCCAGATCCTCGCGCTCGCGCACCGGTTGGTCGGCGATCCCGACGCGCTCGGCGATGTCGTGCGCGAGATGCTCGGCGAGTGCGAGGTCCACTGGCGGCCGCGGGGTGCGGGGGAGGCGGAGGGGTTCGCGCCGACCAAGCTCTGCCTGCCCGACCCCGCCGGCGGCGTACTGGTGGTGGAACGCGCCGATCCGGTGTTCACGCCGGCGGAGTACGCGCGGGCGTACTCCATGGCGAGCCTGGCCGTCGGGCTCGGGCGCGCGACGGCGCCGCGGCTGCTC
The DNA here is from genome assembly GCA_035650075.1 of Micromonosporaceae bacterium. Lineage (GTDB taxonomy): Bacteria > Actinomycetota > Actinomycetes > Mycobacteriales > Micromonosporaceae > DASSUC01. The sequence continues at coordinate 57,002 of DASRII010000380.1, forward strand.
GTGGCCTTGGCCGGTGGCGCGGAGGTCGTGCTCAGACCGGGCGGGCTGGCCGACCTGCCCGAGATCGTGGCCATGCACGGCCGGTGCTCCGCGGAGAGCCTGCGACATCGATATCTGTCGAACGATAGGCCGAGCGCTCGCCGCCTGGCCGCCCTGCTCGGCGCCCGGGGACACACGCTGGTCGCGGAGGTCATGGCGCCGCCGCGGCAGGTCGTCGGCGCGGCGCACGTCGTCGGTGACGGTCCGGACGCCGAGCTGGGGCTGCTGGTGGAGGACGCCTGGCAGCGTCGTGGGCTGGGCCGCGTGCTGCTACGGCGGGCCGTCGAAGCGGCCGAGCAGGCCGGGTACGGCGTACTGCACGCCCACGTGTTCGCCGGCAACACCTCGATGTTGCGGTTGCTCCGGGATGTCGCGCCGGGAGGCCGTCACTCGAACGGGGGAACGGTTACCACCGTGGCGATCCCGATTGGGATGCGGATACTCAGATAACCCGCCAACGGGGCGGACACACTGTGCGTCATCTGCTGTCGAGATCACGCCAGAATCGCGGGGCATGAGCGCCGTACCGGGTTACCGTGACGCCCCCATCGAGCAATGGAACCCGGACGCGGCGGTGGACCTGGCAGAGGCTGAGGAGTTTCTCCGGCGGTGCTATGCGGAGCTGCCGTCGCTCGGGCCGGTCGAGCCGCGCCTGGCCGCGGTACGCGAGCAGGTCGACGCCGTCGGCACGTACGTGCACACCCACGCCGAACTGGTGCAGGGTGCTCGGATGGCGTGGCGCAACAGCAGCAAGTGCATCGGCCGGCTGTACTGGCGCAGCCTGGTCGTGCTCGACCGGCGCACGGTACGCGCCCCCGAAGAGATATTCGAACAGCTCGTGGCTCACCTGATCGTCGCGAGTGGACGGTACCGCCAGCCGGTCGGCCGGCTCCGTCCGGTCATCTCGATATTCGGGCAGGCGGTTCCGGGTCGGCCGGTCAGCCGGATCTGGAACGACCAGCTGATCCGGTACGCCGGCTACCGCATGCCGGACGGCGGGACCATCGGGGACCCCAGGTTCGTCGACTTCACGGCGGCCGTGTCGGCGCTGGGCTGGCAGGGCAAGCGCGAGGCGTTCGACATCCTGCCACTGGTGCTGGACGTGCCCGGTTACGGGCCGCGGGTCTACGACCTGCCGGAGGGTGCCGTGGTCGAGGTGGCGTTGGCCCATCCCGAGTACCGCTGGTTCGCCGAGTTGGGCCTGCGCTGGTACGCGGTACCGGCCATCTCGAACATGCGACTCTCGATCGGCGGGGTGCACTACCCGCTCGCCCCGTTCAGCGGGTGGTACCTCGGCACCGAGATCGGCTCCCGCAACCTCGGCGACGTGACCCGGTACAACATGCTGCCGCTGGTCGCCAGCCGGCTCGGACTGGACACGACGGACGAACGAACGCTGTGGCGGGACCGGGCTCTGGTGGAGCTCAACCGCGCGGTGCTGTGGTCATTCGAGCAGTCCGGCGTGCGGATCGCCGACCACCACACGGAGTCCCATCGGTTTCTTACCCACGTGGCCCGCGAGGAGCGGGCCGGTCGACCGACCCCGGCCGACTGGACGTGGATCGTGCCGCCGCTGTCGAGTTCGGCCACGGCTGTCTTCCACCGGTACTACGACGAGGTCGACCTGCGGCCGAACTTCTACCTCGACGACGATGCCCGCACGATCGCCCGGTACGGCCGCAACGGTGCCGCCGCTCGACCGGTGGCCATCACGCTGGCGTTGACGGCAGGTCCGTCGACGCCCGAGGCCGAGCAGTCGACCGGAGCCTGGCGACGCTGGCTACGGCCCGCGAGGCAGTAACTGAGCCGAATCCCTCGGGCCCGCGTGGTATGTCTGGCAGAGACCGCGTCGGCGCGCCCCGACCGGCCTCAGCCGAGAGGGTCCGCGGACTGGTCGTTCGACCGCTGCATGCGGCTGATGACGTCGTGCAGCGGCTTGGTGCCGGTGCCGACGACCAGACCGCTGACGAGCGCGTCGACCCAGGTGGGGATCGAGTTGAAGGCCGGGTCGGCAACGACCATCCGCAGCAGGAAGAACCCGGCGAACGCGGCCAGGATCGTGGCTCCGCCGCTGGCCAGTCCCCACGCCATCACACCGCGGTCGGCCCGCGCCTGGGCGACGTCCGCCTTTGCCCGGGCGGCGGCCATCATTCCGCCCCGCGCGCCGTTTTCCATCGCCGCGACGGCCAGCTCGTACCGCCGCTGTGCCGCGCGTCCGGGCAGCCAGCGGGTGAACGGCTCCAGCACCCGCTCGACAACGGCGGTGAAGACGACCAGGCTGGCCCAGACCGACATCTGGCTGCTCATCTCGAGGGTCGGCTGCCGCATCATGTCCTGTACCAGGAACGCCCCGACGCCACCGACCGCCGCGAACCCGAGGCCCAGCACCACCGCCCACGGGTGAGCCGGTTTGCTGGGTGCGCTGGCCGCCATCTCGAGCGAGCCGACGACCGTGATTTCGTCCGACGACAGCGCCTGGGTCGGGTCGTCGTCGGTCGATCGCATCTGCCGCGGTACCGCTGCCGCCACTGAATTGCGCCGGACCATCGCCATGAGGCGCGACGCTACCTCGGCCCGGGGGCAATTGGGATCAGGTGACCGGATAGCGGTTGTAGTCCGGGAAGTTACCGAAGAGTCGCTCGCCCGTGTCGCCCACCGTCACGGCCTGCACCAGCAGGTCGCCGCCGACGAAGGCACCCTTCCACGAGGCACCCCGGCCGCCGAACGGCTCGTCGCGGTCGCCGCGCGAACGCGGCCGGTTGATGCCCACCTTGAAGGCCTGCAGATCCTTGGCCAGCTTGGTCGCCAGCTCCTCGTCATCGCAGGCGAGGCTCGCCACGAGCGCGCCGTTGGAGGCGTTCATCTGAGCGAGCAGCTCCTCCTCGGTGTCGACGACGACGATCGTGTCGACGGGACCGAACGGCTCGGCGTGCATGAGCCGCGAGCGCCCCGGCGGGGCGAGCAGCACGGCCGGGGCGACGTACGCCGACGTGTCCTGGTCCGGCAGGAACGTGCCGGAGGCGAGCTTGCCCCGGTACAGCGGCACGGCTCCGCCGCGTACCGCCTCGTCCACCTTGCGGCGCAGCTCGTCCGCCTTGGCCGCGCTGATCAGCGGGCCGAAGTCCAGCTCCGGGAGAGGGCCCTCACCGTCGACCGCGAGTGGGTGTCCGAAGTGGACGGACCGGACGACCGGCAGGTACATGTCGAGGAACGAGTCGACCAACTCCCGCTGCACCACGAACCTCGGGTATGCCGTGCACCGCTGCTTCGCGTACTCGAAGCCCTTCTTCAGATGGACGGCGAGCGAGT
>DASRII010000381.1:0-9557 GCA_035650075.1 Micromonosporaceae bacterium
TTGGTCACGTAGTCGTCGGCGCCGATGTCGAGCCCGAGCAGCTTGTCGTCCTCCGTGCTGCGCGCGGTCACCAACAGGATCGGTACCGTGGACTCGGCGCGCAGGATCCGGCACACGTCGAGCCCGTCGACCGCGGGCATCATCACGTCGAGCACGACCAGATCCGGTTGCCGCGCACGGGCGAGTTCCAGTGCGCGGCGTCCATCGTGGACGACCTGGACCCGATGACCGTCCCGTTCCAGGTACACCCGGATCAGGTCGGCCTGCATGCGGTCGTCCTCGGCGACCAGTACCCGCGCACCCATGCGCGTCATGGTGCCGCGAGTGCCTCGGTGGGCGCCAAGCGGGCTGCTCTGATCGCGGGGTAGAGGCCGGCCAGCCCGCCGATGACGCACGTCACGCCCACGCCGCCGACGCTGGCCCATGGGGGCACGACGGCCGGCCATTGCTGGGTGGCCGCGTATCCGCTCGTGACCACGACGCCGAGCAGCACGCCGCCGGCCCCGCCCAAAGCGGACAGCAGCAGCGACTCCGCCAGGAACTGCACCCGGATCTGCCCACGGGTCGCGCCGAGCGCCCGGCGCAGCCCTATCTCGGCGCGGCGCTCCAGCACCGAGATGACCATCGTGTTGGCAACACCGACCCCGCCGACGAGCAGTGCCACGGCGCCGAGGCCGAGCAGGAGCGCGTCGAGCGTGGAGTCCGTGGCCCGCTTGGCGGCCAGCACATCCGACGGCCGGGACACCTCGACCTCGTTCGGGTGCTCCGGGTTGGCCGTCGCGGCGAGCACGCGGCGCACCGCCTCCACCCACTCCTCGCGGCTGCGGGTGTAGACGGTCGTGGCGTAGCCGTCGAAGCCTAGCCGTTCCTGGGCTACCGGCCACCCGATCAGCGCGGCGCTGTCCAGCTCCGGCGCCAGCGGGACGGGATGCAGAGTCCCGACGACCGCGAACCACTGTCCTCCCAGCCACACCTGTTGCTCCGGACCGGCCACGCCGACGCCGAGCCGGCGGGCCGCGCCGGAGCCGAGGACGACCGCCGGATAGCGGGCGGTGGCCTCGTTGAGGAACGCGCCGCTGGCCACTGTCGCGCCGACGGTACCCGGCAGATCCGTCCGCGCGGCGAGCACGGCGATCCCGCCGGACTGTCCACTGGGGACCTTGTCGTTGCGGTACACCTTCGCGTCGACCCGCCCGGTGGCGGTGACCGAGGTGACCGCTCCGATCCGGCCGATCATCGCGACCGCATCCTCGGGCAGGTGCGACTGGTCGCCGCGGAACGTCTGACCCGGCCCGACGGTGAGCAGGTTGGTACCGAGGGCGGCCAGTTGCCGGTTCAGCTGTTCCTGGCTGGACGCCGAGATGCCGACCACCGCGAGCATCGCGGCGATGCCGATGGCGATTCCCAGCGCGGACAGGATCACCCGCGCGGGGCGAGTACGCAGTCCCGCGCCCCCGATCCGGATCACGTCCGCGAGGCTGAGCCGCGCCGGTCTCACGCGTCACCAGCGATCTGGCCGTCGCGCATCTCCACCTGCCGGTGCAGCCCACCCGCGATGGCCCGGTCGTGCGTGATGACCACGACGGTCGTACCCGTCGCGTGCAGCGCGTGCAGCACCTCGAGGACGGCAGCGCCGGATGCGGAGTCCAGGTTGCCGGTCGGTTCGTCGGCCAGCAGCAGCGCCGGTTCGCTGACTACCGCGCGGGCGATCGCCACCCGTTGCCTCTCGCCGCCGGACAGCTCGTGGGGCTCGTGGTCGAGCCGGTGCGCCAGCCCGACCCGGTCGAGCGCCTCCGCCGCCCGGACCCGTCGTTCGCGGAGGCCGACCCCGGTGTAGAGCAGGCCGTCCGCCACATTGTCCACAGCGGACACTCCGGCCGCGAGGTGGAACTGCTGGAATACGAAGCCGATCGTACGGGCCCGCAGGGCCGACACGTGACGATCGGGGAGTGCCGCCACGTCGTACCCGGCGACGCGCACCGTGCCCGACGACGGCCGGTCGAGCGTGCCGATCAGGTGCAGCATCGTCGACTTGCCCGATCCCGATGGACCGACGATCGCCACCGACTCGCCGTGCTCGAAACGCAGGGACACGTCCCGCAGTGCCTGCACGCCCGGGTACTCCTTGCTGACCCGGTCCAGCTCCACGACCGCGGTCATCCCGGTACTCCCACGGTCAGCCCGTCCACGATGCCGGTCCCGGAGATCTCGACCTTTCCGTCGGCGAACATGCCCGCCCGCACTGCCACATACCGACTGGACGATCCTTCGACGACCTGCACGCCGTACCCGCCCTCGACGAGCGCGACCAGAGCCCCCACCGGTACGGTCAGCACGTCCTTGCGCTCGGCGACCACGAGCGTGAGATCGACCGGAGCACCGTCCAATGTGCCCAGTGCCGCCTGGTCCGCGATCGTCACCGTCACCGGGACGGTCGGCGCGGCCTGTTGGTTCTCGGCGGCCGCCGCGACCGTACCGATGGCCGCCACCTTCCCCGTGACCGTCTTGCCGTTCGGCAGCGCGACGGTCGCCGACAGTCCAATGTGGACCAGATGTTGCCTGGTCACCTCGAGCGACACGATAACGACACGCGTGGTGCCGGTGTACTCGAGCACCTCGCCAGTGGCCGGGCCGCCGGCCACCGCCACGACCTCGGTCACCCGGATGGCGCCGGGCGCCGCCACGATCTGATCGACGTTCACCGTACCGGTCGGCGCCAGTCCCAGGTCCCGCTGCCATCGCTTCACCGCCGAAACCGTCGCGGATGTGTACGCCTCGTCGACCGTGAACCCCGCATAGCCGAAGGCGCGCAGATTGGATTCCAGCGTCCGGACGTCCTCGCCCTTGGTACCGTCGGCGAGCGCCCGGTACGGCGGCGTCGTCCCGGCGACGAGCACCACCGGCAGATTGTCCACTTTGAACACTGGCTGCCCGGGCCGGATCACCGTACCGGCCGGCGGCAGCCAGGTCATCGTGCCCGTGCCCGACCGGGCCAGCACAGTGGCTGTGGCGCCGTAGCCGAGCAGGCCGCCGAACCGTTCCGTCTGCGTCAACGTCGCCCTGGTCACCCGGGCCGTAGCCGGAGGCAGGTCGCTGACGCTGGCCGGGCGGGGATCGGCCCCGCCGAAGCCGCGCGACGCTATCGCCGCCGCGGCGAGTACCACGAACGCCGCGACCAGGCCGGCGACCGTGCGGATTCGCCTCCGGCGTCGCGCGGTACGGTTCGTCACTGTCCGGCCTCCACCTGTCGGGCCGTCAGGAACTTCTCGAAGCACGCCTCGGACGCCTTGTCCTTCAGCGCCTCGGTCGCGGGGTCGCCCCGGCCCTGTTCGTCGTCGGGCTCGAAGCCGAGGGGACCGGGGTCCGGCTGGTCCACGCCGTTGTCCCGCATGCACTGGGCCCACGTTCGCCACGCGGTCAGGGCCTCGGCGCTCAGCGGCTTGCGCTCGCCACCGGCGTCGTTGAACGTGAAGAAGGCGATGCAGGCCTGCTCGGCCTGCGCGAACTTGTCCGCCTCGGCTGTCCCCTTGGCCGGAAACTCGAAGCCGGTGATCTTCTTCTGGACAGGATCCGGGTCGGGCATGTCGATGCCCTGTCCGCGCATGCACTGCGCCCACCGGCGTTGCTCGGCGACCAAGTCACGAGCGGCGGTCGCGGACGGTGTGGCGCCTCCTGCGCTGGCGACCCCGTCGCCCTCTGGAGCCTTGCCGCACGCCATCACCGCGCCGAACACGAGTACCAGTACGATCCCAAACCTTCCCGACATGCCGCCGACCGTACGGCCGCGCTTGTCAAGAACCTGTCGAGAAGTCGCCCCGGGTCAGATCAATCCGGCCAGCTTGTACAGCACCGGGTTTCGTAGTATGCCGATGGGGAGGCGAGATGAGTACCCGTATCTATGTTCTACCTGTCCAGGAGACCGGCTGGCACCTGCCGAGCGGCAGCACCACCGCGTTCTCATGGGAGTACGACGAGGGCCGTGACCGTCTGCTCAGCCTGTACGACAAGGGAAAGCAGCGGCAGTGGAATGCGGCCGAGCGGATCGACTGGTCACACGAGATAGACCTGGACAACCCGCTCGCGGTACCCGAGGAGACGGTACCCATCTACGGCTCGCGCATCTGGTCCGCGCTCGGTGAGCGGGACCGCGGCCTGGTCCGCCGGCACCTGTCGGCATGGCAGTTCTCGCAGTTCCTGCACGGCGAGCAGGGAGCGCTGATCTGCGCCGCGAAGATCGTGCAGACGGTGCCCGACCTCGACGCGAAGTTCTACGCGGCGACCCAGGTGATGGACGAAGCCCGACACGTCGAGGCGTACTCGCGGTACCTGCGCGAGAAGCTGGACCTGGCGTACCCGATCAACGAGCACCTGAAGGCGTTGCTGAACGACGTCATCGCCGACAGCCGTTGGGACATGACCTATCTCGGCATGCAGGTGCTGATCGAAGGTCTGGCGCTGGCCGCCTTCGGCCTGATCCGCGACCTGACCGGTGACCCGCTCGCGGAGGCCATCAACGCGTACGTCATGCAGGACGAGGCTCGCCACGTCGCGTTCGGCCGGTTGGCGTTGCGCGACTACTACCGCGAGCTCACCGACCGGGAGCTGCAGGAGCGGGAGGAGTTCTGTATCGAGGCGTGCTACCTGATGCGCGACCGGTTCGTCGGTGAGGAGGTCTGGCGCGCGCTGGACTTCGATCCCGAGGAGTGCATCGGCTTCGTCCGCTCGTCCCAGTCCTTCCTACAGTTCCGCACGCTGCTGTTCACCCGGATCGTGCCGACGTTGCGCGACATCGGAATGTTGGGTCCACGGCTGCAGGCCGCCTTCGCCGATTTGGGTGTGCTCGATTTCCAACAGGTCGACATCGAAGCCGTGATGACCCATGACGAGGTCGCCGCGGCCGAGGTCGACGAGCGCCGAAGGGCACAGGTCGAGCAGACGATCGCCGCCGGCCGCGAATCCATATAATTCAGCTCTCACGGCGGCGCCGGGCGGCCTCCTCCGATGCGTGGAACGCACCGGTGATCTCCCGCCAGTCTTCGGCGCCGGTTTTCTGTAGCTCTCGGACGGCGTCCCAGGCCCGCGTCTCGTCGGAGTAGAGCCACCGGCCGGTCGTCTTGCCGCCCTGCCGGATCTCGACCAGCCAGACGCGCTCGTCGTACTCCAGCCGGATGTCGCGCCGGGTCAACGTGCCCCACAGCTGGTTCCACCAGTGCCCTACCAACGTGCCCATAAGTCGATCATCGAACACGTGTACGATTTTCACAATAGGCTGTTCGTGGCTGTGCTCCGGCATGGCTACCAGCAGGGTCCGTTGACGCCTCTAGATAACGGTTGTAGATTGCTGTTATCTAGAGGAGGCGTCCATGCGGGAAGCGATGCTGGCGTTGCTGGCGAAGGAGCCGGCTCACGGGTACGAGTTGCGCCAGCGCCTGAGCCGCGCGCTCGGCCCGATCGGGGAAGTGCTCAACCCGGGTCAGGTGTACGTCACGCTCTCCCGGTTGGAGAAGGCCGGGCTCGTCCGGGCCGATCAGGTCGCGCAGACGACGGCCCCCGACAAGAAGGTGTACGAGGCGACGGCCGCCGGCCGCGAACACGTGACGGCGTGGTTGCTGGACGCGTCGTGGCCGAAGGTCGCGCCGGTGGAGTTCCACCTCAAGTTGGTGGCCGCCGCCGCGACCGGCCTGGCGGACCCGTTGGCGCTGATCGACGCGCAGCGGCGCGAGCTGCTGCGCCGGCTGCGCGACGTGCAGCGGGTCGCGCAGGACCCGTCGGTCGATGCCGACGGCGTGCTGCTGCTGGAGGGTACGGCGTTGCGGCTGCAGGCCGACGTGCGCTGGCTGGAGGCGTGTGAGCGGAGATGGACGCGGAGATGAATGCGGTGATCGAGGCGCGCGGGCTGAGCCGGCACTACCCGGGCGACGGCACTCCGGTACGGGCGGTGGACTCGGTCGACCTCGTGGTCGAGCGCGGCGAGGCGGTGTCCGTGATGGGGCCGAGCGGCTGCGGCAAGTCCACCCTGCTGCACCTGCTCGGCGGCTTGGAGCGGCCCACCGCCGGGGAGTTGAGGCTCGGCGGGCAACGCGTCGACAGGCTGTCCGAGACGGCCTGGGCACGGCTGCGCCGGCGCAACGTCGGGTTCGTGTTCCAGGCGTTCCACCTCGTCGACGAGCTGACGGCGGTGGAGAACGTGGAGCTGCCGGCGTTGCTCGTGGGCGCGTCACGGCGTACGGCCCGGCGACGCGCGGTCGCACTGCTCGAGCGGCTCGGAGTCGCCGACCGCGCCGGCCACTTGCCCGACCGGCTCTCCGGCGGCCAGCGCCAGCGGGTTGCCCTGGCCCGGGCGCTGATCAACGAGCCGCTGCTGGTGCTGGCCGACGAGCCGACCGGCAATCTCGACAGCCACGCCACCGGCGAGATCCTGAAGCTGTTCGCGGAGCTGCGCGAGGCCCACCAGACGCTACTGCTGGTCACCCACGACCCACGGGTGGCGGCGGTCGCGGACCGGCTACTGGGCATGCGCGACGGGTCCATTGTGGAGGACACCCGGCTCGACGGCGGCCTGTCGCGGCAGGCCGTACTGGCCCAGATCGCCGGTTGGGAGGCGTAGATGCGGCTGATCGCCCGGTTGGCCTGGCGCAACCTGCGGGCTCGCCCCGGTCAGGCCGTACTGTTGCTGCTCGCTCTGTCCGTGTCGACCACCACGCTGAGCCTCGCGCTGGCCATCAACGAGACCGGCAACGGCGCCTGGGACCGGCTGCACCGGGCGACCAACGGGCACCACATCCGGACGTCGCTGGCGTACCAGGAGTCCTTGCTACCGCCGCAGGTCCAGTCGCACCCGCCGACACCCGCGGACGTGGCGCGAGCCCACGACCGGCTGGCCGCGCTGGCCGCCGAACCCGAGGTGGTCGCCGCCAGCGGACCGTGGCCCATTCTGTTCACCGATGGCGAGATCGGGGGCGTCCACCTGGAGTTGTTCGTCATGGTGCGGGAGGCGGCCCCGGCCGCGGTCGGTCAACCGCTGGTCACCTCGGGCCGCTGGCTGTCCGACTCCGGCGACGGCGTGGTACTGGAGGATGGCGTCGCCGCGATCCTCCGCGACCGGCCCGGCGACACCATCACGATCGCCGGCCGGCGGCTGCCGGTGGTGGGTTCCGCGACGACGGTCAGCTTCGGCCGGTACCCGTTGCATCAACCCGCTCGCGTCTGGGTGAACGCCCCGACGGCGAGCGCGCTGCGCGCGGCCGGCGCGGTGGACTTCGCCGCCGAGCTCGAACTGCGGCTGGCGCACCAGGAGAACGCGGCCGCGTTCGTGGCCGCTCATGGATCGGGGCCGCGGCTGGTCACCTGGCAGCAGACGAGAGTCGGCGTACACGAGACGCTGACCACCTTCGCCATCGCGTTCCTGATCATCGCCACCCTGCTCGCCTGGCTCACGATCGCGACCGCGGCGGTACTCGTCGCCGGCCGGATGGCCGCCCAGAGCCACCAGGTGGGCACGCTCAAGGCGGTCGGCGTGACTCCGGGTCAGGTGACGGGGGTACTGCTGGTGGAGTACCTGATGCTGGCCGGTACCGCCGCGGTCGTCGGAGTCGTGGCCGGCACCCTGCTCTCCCCGCTGCTGGCTCCGGCGGCCGTGCTGTACGGCCCACCGCAGGCGCCGCCGATCACGTGGACCCGGGCCGTTGTCGCGTTCGCCGTGGCGGCCGCGGTGGTGGTGCTGGCCACGATCCGGCCCGCGCTGCGCGGGGTACGGCTCAGCACCGTACGCGCGCTCGCGGCGACCATCCGCCCGCCTCGCCGGCCCAGCCGGCTGGCCAGACTCGCGGGCCTCGCCGGGCTGCCGCTGCCCGCGGTTCTCGGTGTGCGTACCGCGATGCGCCGCCCCGGGCGGACGCTCGGCGGAGCCGTCGGGCTGGCGCTCGGGATCGCGATGGTCGTGGTGGGACTCGGGCTGTACCGCGGCACTCGGGCCTACCTGGCGACCCCGATCCTGGGCGAGGCCGAGTCGGTGGACCGGCGGGCCAGCGAGTCGCTCATCGACCTGCTGCTCAACATCGTCTTCGGGTCAGCGGCTGTGCTGGTAGCGCTGGCCGTGGTCAACGCGTTCGTTCTCGCCGTCTTCGCGGCCCGGGACAACGCGCGTCACCACGCGATCCTGCGTACCCTCGGCGCCACTCCACGGCAGACCGTCACCGCGTTCGTCGTCGCCCAGCTCAGCGCGTGCCTGCTCGCCTGCCTGCTCGGCATCCCGTTCGGGGTGTTGCTCTACAACACCTTCGTCGCGGGCGACGACCTGGGTCCGATCCGCCTGCCGGCGCTCGTTTATGCCGTGATCGCCACGGCGTCCCTGACGCTGTACGCGGTTGCGGTCACCGCCCCGGCGCGGCTGCTCGCGACGCGGCCGATCACGCCCCTGCTCACGTACGAGTAAGTTCCGCCTGGTGCTGGCTGGTTCCGAAAAACTGGCGCATAATCGGAAGTAGCCGTGTGGGAGGTGAGGGCGTGACTCTAGCTGTCGAGGAAGCGCGGGTGCGCAAGCTCTTCGATCTGGTAGAGGCCGCGGAAGAAGCGGCCAACAGCCTCGATCCGGACAACGAGCTGCGGACGAGGCTGTTCCGTGCCGCGCATGCGGTGCTCGCGGACGAGGCCACGATCCGGCCGGTCATCGCCGCGGACCTGCTCGGGCTCAGCGAGAAAACGGTACGGGCATGGGCGGCCAAAGGGGTGCTCACGGTCGTGCGCCGTAACCCTCGCATGCTCCTCGACACGATCAGCGTGCATCTGGTCAGTCACCTGGTTCGCGACATCCGAGCCGCCGGTAAGGACCGCGACCTGCTCGACGAGGTATGGCAACGATTGTCGGACCAAGCCTTGCTCGACCGGGACGATCTCAAAGAGAGTCTGGAACAGATGCGGCAAGGGAAGGGGCGTGTCCTTCGCCCGCTCCCACGCTGACCCATCGACAATCGCTACGTTCTTCGGGTGCCCACCGAAGTACGATCCACACCTCGGGCCGACCAACAGATCGAACGCCTGGACCGCAGGCAGAGACGGACGCTCGATCGCTTCCTCGACGAGCTCGCGGCGCAAGGATGTAGAGCTCTGGGCTACCGGCTGACCGGAACCGCGCCGATGGACCACATCTGCGTGAAGCACCTCGACAGCACTCTGCGAGTCGTGGTCGCATTCGAGACAGCCGACCTGGCCTGGATTCTTCTGGTAGGACCGCACGAGGACAGCGATCCGGTGCTGGACGTGTACACGGAGCTCTACCGATTGCTCGGTGCGGCTCCTCCGGACGCCGAACGACGTACCAAACCGCCGTGCTGCGAGGAGCCGGCCGGGTCACCACCCGCGCTCGGTGACGCGCTCGCCGACATCCTCGACCGTGCGACGCAGGTTAGAAGGACGCGAAGGACGCGCTGAGGTACGAGCGGCAGAGGCGCCCCACCGGCGACATCGCTTCGTGGGCGGTGCGACGATTCGTGCGTGATAACCGACCCGGGCACGTTCACGATCGACGCCATGCTCTGTGACAGCGCGGTGGTGGCTGA
>DASRII010000382.1:0-10208 GCA_035650075.1 Micromonosporaceae bacterium
AGATAACAGCGCGAGCGAAGCGAGGCGCGCGCCGCTCTCCGTAACGCCCGGACGGCGGCAGATCCGTAAAGATCAACCCCGCACCGACAGATAACAGCGCGAGCGAAGCGAGGCGCGCGCCGCTGTCCGTGACGAGTGCTAACGCTGCTGGAGTTTGGTGCGGCCATATGTGCCGCGGAGCACTCTTCGTGCTCGAGTTGCTAGAGTTTTCGGCGTCAACCGATCTCGTACATCGAGTAGGTAGCCGACCGGTGAGCCGGCTTTGGCTGATTCCCGGACACGGTTGACTTGCCACCATGCGCTGCCGACGGCCGCCAATGCGCCTACCGTGGTGGCCGCCGCAGGTGGGATCACACCTACGACGGAAACGGCGGCGGGTGGTACGAACGAGGCGGCCACGAGGAGAGACCTGGCCGGCTCCAGTTTATGGAGCGACAACCCCTTCTCTAGCTTCCGTAGCGGTATCTCGACGGTGTGCTCGACGTGCTGAGCGAACGCCTCAAGACGTCTGCGTCTGATCGGCACGGAGGCCAGTTCAGCTAACTCCGCACGCTGAGATGCGACATAGTCGCGAAATACCGCGAGTTCTTCGGCGAGGTTCGTTCGGCATTGGAGGACCTTTTCGGCCGAGATGATTGGAAGATTTTCGGGCCGTGCGTATTGCAACGCAAGCATGACGTACGTTTCCATACCGGCACCAGTCATGTCTTCGCTGTTTGCTGACTCGGTCGATCGGCCCATGAGCAGCCCGAGCGCGGCCCCAACATCGTTGCTCGGCGTGGCAGCCCTCAAGTCGTCCTGGTCGGTGAGTGGCTGAAACTTGGCGGCCTTGCTGACCCAGCCGGCGAGGGCCGTCATGTACGCTCCCGCGAGGGCCGGATGTACTCCGATCCAGTCAGCAGGCGGCCCGGCGTGGCCTCTAACGGGGTCGGACGACCGCCCTACACGAGCCAGCCCCATCTGAGACAGCTGTCGAAGGGCGTCCATCGGGAACTTCGTTACATGGATCCATCCGAGTTGCGGGTCACGGTCAGGGCCACCTTCCAACCGAGCTTCTCCGTCCCAATCGGCATGGGCTCGGGCGAGGCTGAAGTCGCGCACCAGCCGGGCTGCGTTCTTGCGCAGGGCCCTTGCCAGATCCCAGCCCAGGGCCGGCATTAGTTGCTCAGGATCCTCGTCCCGCAAGACATGGGCGTCAAAGAAGGTCTGCGCAGTGACGCTGTCATGCTTGACGTAGTCCACCGGTACTAGCCTGCGCACGGATGGCCAGTACAACGCTGCCATCTTGAGCCAGTCATCGTCACGTATGTGGACGAACGGGAAGTAGAGCCCCGGCTCTTGCATCACGTCCTCGGGTTCCTCAGAGGCTTCCTGCGCCCAGCAGTGTAGGCGCAGCTCTCCCACGGCATTGTCGATGAAACGACAGGAAGGTCGCTCCACTGCCCCCCACTCAAGCACATACTCTTCTCGGCAGAGTCGTGAAGGTCAGTTACGTCCCGGAGGCCATGAAAGCGGCGAGGATGTAGTTCGGGTGGCGGTCGAGGTTCTTTCGAGCACGGTCGTAACGCATGGTGGTGCGTGGATCGGCGTGGCGGGCGGCGATCTGCACATCACGCAGGCTCACGCCGGCGTCGAGCATGGTCGTCACGAAGGTGTGCCGCAACATGTGGGGGTGCATCCTGGGCATCCGCACTTGGGCAGTGGCCGCCAGGTGCTTGAGCCGACGGGTCGCAGCGTGGCGGTCCATCCGGACGCCGAGGGTGTTGCGCAGGATCGGGCCTTCCCCGCGGCCGTCGACGGCGCGGTCGATCGCCCGGGCCACTGCGGGTGGCAGCGGGACGAGCACGACCTTGCCACCTTTGCCGCGCACCCGCAGGACCCGGTGGCCGTGTTCCTCACCGAGGTCGGCGATGCTCGCGCCGCAGGCTTCGAAGATCCGCAGCCCGAGCAAGCCGAGCAGCGCGACCAGGGCGAAGTCGTTCGGGTTGGCTGACAGCCGGGCCGTGGTCAGTAGGGCCTCGAACTGCAGATGGCCCAGGCCGAGGGTCGGCGACTCGGCCGGCACGGTGGGCCGGCGGACGTAGTCGGCCGGCGAGTGCGGCAGGATCTGGTCGATCACGCAGACCCGGTAGAAGCCGACCACGACCGACAGTCGGCGCGAGACGGTCGACGGCTGGTAGCGGCGCATGTCCTGCAGCCAGCGCAGATAGCGTTCGATGTCCACCCGCACCGCGGCGAGCGGATCCACGTCCTCGTCGGTACACCAGCGGAGGAAGACCCGCAGGTCGGACTCGGTGTGCAGCCGGGTCTGGCCGCGGTAGCGGCCGAGATAGGCAGACACCGCAGCGCGCAGGACGAGCTGGTCCGCTCGCGCGATGCCGGTACCGGGAGCAGGGAAGGCAGCCATACATCACCGTGCGTCACCGGCGAAGATGAACACCAGCACGCCGGCAGCGGCAGATCAGCACGTCAAGGTCAACCCCGCACCGAGGAGAGACAGCGCGAGCGAAGCGACGCGCGCGCCCGCACTCTCCGTACCGCCCGGACGGCGGCATGACAGCGCACCTGATGACGCCGGTTCACTGGCTTTCGTGGTGAGGAGCCGAGGGTCCAGCTAGCGCTTGGGTGGAGCTGGTCAGCAAGCTGTTGCGCCGGGGCAATTGATCGTGCCGGCTTGTTCCCGGCGCTGGCGGTAAGAACGAAACCGGCGTTGATGACGAGGATCTGCGGTGTTTGTCGACAGTGGCCGCTCGAGTGCAGGACCACGCTATCTATCCAAAGCTTGGTCGCAAGCTACCGACGACGGCCTCGGTACCAGGCCCACGCGACTATGGCACCGAACAGGAACGCCGCACTAGCGGCGGCAAGGGTGGCGATCTCGTCGCGGGTAATCCATCGCACGCGACCGGCCGCCAACGACATAGACAACCATGCGACTGCCGCGGTCAGCGCGCCGAACGCGGTCAGTTCGGGCAGCTGACGAACCAGTCGGGGATGGGGTTCGTCGGCCGGCGTCGCCATCCGGAGCGCCACAATCGACAGCCAGAGTACGGCAGCGCCGAGGGTGGCGATGATGGCCGGTTTCGTCCGTCCGGGCAGCGGCATCTCGTAACCCAGCGTCTGGAACGCGGTGAGTGCCATGAGCACGGTGCCGATGATGGCCGTCTGGGTGAGAGCGAAGCGTTCCTGCCTGTGCCGTGCCGCCTCCGCGTGACGATGCGCCCGTGCCGTGATCTCCCGATCTGCGATGTCTGCGATGTGCTGCGCGCGCTGGGCCGCGGCGTCCAGGTAAGCAGCTTCGTCGTGAAGGTCCTGGTCGAGTTCAATGGCCATGGCGCGGTCCGCGATCGCGAAGGTGGGAGCGGCCCGGCCGGGGTCAGTGGCACCGATGGTCGGCAGCAGTGCCGTCATGTTCGCCTGGGCGATCTGGACGGTGTGGCGCATCCTGCGGGCCTGTATCAGCGCTTCGATGATGCCGGACCGGTCCGCCTGTAGGAGTGACACCTCATGCTGAACGCTCTGTACGTCCGCGTCGGGGCCGTCCCCGAGCGTCAGGGCGGCGTCCTGAAGCCGGTCGAGCTTGTCGCTGATGCGCAGTCGTTGCTCGTGTAGTCCGTCCCGTTCACGGTGGAGCACACGTACCTGGTACCGCAGTTTGGCGGCGTGCAACAGATACCGCCCGAGTCTGCCCAGGTCTGGTGCCCAGATCCACCTGCCGAGCTCGGCATCGCGGTCGGTCACAGAGGTGACGACCAGCACGCGCGACGGGCCGTGGCTGCGGGTGGGACTGATCTGGCGGGCGACGACCCCAGCGCCGAGGTCCACCGCGGTGGCGGCCCACGCGGTGTCCGTCAGCTTGACCGCGGTCGGGAGGTCATGAGCGAACGCCGCGGCCAGGTCGCCCGAGACCCGTTCGCCGGTGACCTCCGTGGCCGAGTCATCGGACATTGCCGGCGTCGACCCGCAGTCGACGAGCGCCGTGAACACCGTCGCGTAGCCGAGCAGCGCATCGAGTTCCACGGCTGACACAGCCGCCGTCCACGTGTCGTAGAGGTCCGCCCACGACGCAGCTACGCCGGCGAGGGTGATCGACACACAGGCGGTGTCACCGGCGTTGTCCCACCACGCCTCGCGTAGCGGGTCAGCCAGTGCCCGTCGACCGGCGACCGTCCCGGTTCGCGGCTGGTCGGCGACGGGTGGTGGGTCGATACGGATCGAGTCGGTGGCGGCGACGGTCATGCCGAGCTTGTCCGCACAGATTCCCCACACCGTTTCCAGGCGCCGGCGGGCCTCTGCGCGGTCGTCGCCGGTCAGTGCCGCGTACAGGTACACCACCAATCTGTGATCATGAAGCCGGGTCACGGGCGCCGTCCTCGTTGCCGGTCGGTTTGCCAGCGGCGTTGTCGGCGGGGGTGGTGTCTTGGGTGCCGGAGATGCTGCGCAGGCGGTGGACGAGTTCGTTTGTGCGCTGGTAGGGGTAGCGGTCGTCGGCCGGGGCCGGGTGGTCGGCTCGGCTACCGAACCGCGTCGTCCGGCTGTCCAGCGTCACCAGGGCCTGGTAGGCCGTATACAGCGCATCCGGATCACCGGTTTCGACTGCGTGGTCGATCCGGTCGAGCACGGCGGCGTACTCGACCAGGGTGCGGTCGTCCCAGGACCACGTGTGGGCCCGCTCGATGACGTGGGCGGTCCATGTGGCGACGGCGCGGAACCGGTGCGGGGTCGTCATCGGTGGCCTTCTTTCGCGGCTGTTACTACGGTCCGAAGTGGAGGTGGGAGGCCCACAGCTCCGGCAGGCCGGCGTATGCGGCGCGCAGGATGCGGGTCGCGTCGTGCAGGGCCTGCGCCGGCCCAACGCCCGTAGCCATGGCGGAGTAGACGTGATAGGCGAGGTCTGGAGCGACGAGGTCAGAGATGGGCCACAGGGTGGCGATCGTGTGGGCATACCCGGCCAGCTGGAACGCCGCCGCCATGTGGATGGCCTCGTCGAGCGTCCGCTCCGGTCCGGTCGCGGTCGTGCAGGCCGACAGGTAGGCGAGCCACGCCTCCGGCAGGGCCATTTCGAGCAGTTCCGCGACGGTGATCCTGCCGTCGAACAGAACGAGGTGGCTTTCCGCGGGATCACGGTGGTCGGCGATGCCGTGGCAGGCGAAGTGCACCCACGTGGCGGTCGACAGGGCTGAGGCCACCGCGGCGCGGGTGGCATGCGGTCCGAGCAGTGGCGAGTCCACTGTGGACAGGAGGTCACGGACGGCGGTCGCCTCGTCCTCGGCCAAATTCAGCGCCGCCATGGTGTCGTCGTTCGTCTGGTTGAGGCCGACGATGAGCGCTGTACCGTCGGATCGGCGGGGACGCATGGTGTGCAGCATGGCGCGCACGGTCGGGCTGTACGACGACACGACGCGATCGAGAACCGACAGACCGGGATCGCCGTGCCGACCGGCCGCGTGGAGCGGCAGGAGGGACAGCGCCCCAGTAGGGATCCACCACAGTCTCGGAAAGGGCTGCCCTGGTGCCAATGCGGCGGTGAAGCCGAGGGAGTCGAGCACCGGTTCGGCGACGACGTCCCATAGCCAGGCCAGCACTTTGAACATGGCCGACGTGTCGACCGGGCGGCCGTTTGGTGGATACAACGCGGCGATGAACCGGTTGACCTGGGCCACGGCTTCGTCGTGGGTCAGCTCTGGAATCTCGAGATGGCTGCCGCCGTGCTCGGTAAGTACCAACGCGTCGGTACCACCGTGAGTGACGCTGATGGCGACGATCGGTCCGTGGGCGGCCGCCCGCTTCAGATCCCGCAGCGATGGTGGCCGACCGAACCGGGCGAAGCCCGGTCGGGAGCGGATGGTCGCGAGGACGCGCTCCCACTGCTGCACCATGTCGCGTCGGCTCTGGGTGAGCGCAAGCAGCCTCGCGGCCGACAGCGGGGACGGTTCAGCGGCCTGGGCCTCGAAGCCGGCAAGGTCGTGACCGGCGGCGCCGGCTCCCCGGTTCAGTTGCGTCTGGATGCTGTCCAGCTCGTCGGCGAGCCTCGGATCGTGAGCCCGCAGGTCGGTCAGGTCGGGCCGTACGTCGAGCGCCTGACTTATCAGGATGCCCCGACCGAACTCCAGCCTTGCCCACGCCCGGTCGATACCGTCCTCGGCGTCCGAGTCCACGTCGTGGGCCGCTGCGGTGTCGGTTCGGCGAAGCTCGGCCCTAGCGGCCAGCTGCGCGAGTCCCTGGATCTGCTCGAGATGATGACGCCGGTCGGCGAAGGCTAGGTCGTGGCTGACCAGCTGCGGCACGACCGCAAAGGCGACCGTGCACGCAGCCGCCACCTCGGTCCACTGGCCGAGGTCGGCGGCGAGCGCGGCCCATCGCGCCGCGCATTGGACACGGATGACCGGTGGCGCCGTCTGGACCTGAGCGCCGGCGCGGAAGGTCGTGTAGGCCATCTGTTGGTCTGTCGGCCGATAGGAACGCAGGAAGCGGGTCTGAAGTGTTCTGCCCAGATCCAGGTGGTGGCCGGCCTGACTTGGGTGGTCCGCGGCAAGAGAGGTGACCGACTCGCGGGCTGCGTCGACCGCGTCGTCGATGTCGCCGGACGGCCCGCCGCGGAGGTACCGGACCCGGAGCATGACGCCTAGGGCGTGCAGTCGGTTGGGCCGGTTAAGGTCGGCGGTCACGGTCGCGGCGAGGACCTGTTGTTGGAGGTCGACGGCTTCGTCGAGGGCCGCCCTGTCATCGGTGTGTTCGAACCGGATGAGTAGGGCCGCGGCGACACCGTGCAGGCGTCCGGGGTAGCGGGGGTCGTCGCGCGGTGTCGCGGCGACACAGGTGCGGATGACCTGCAACGCCTCGGCCAGATCGCCGGGGCGACGCCGGCGGTCGAACTGGCTCAACAGATCCTGGAATAGGTTGCCAAGGTAGAACGCGTGGTCCGGGTGGTCGGTCGGAGTCCGTGACACGGCTTCCCGCCGGGCGTCTGTCGCGGCGTCGAGGTCGGCGAGTCGCCCGGCGTGCTGGTACCGCTGGAGCAGTACCAGGCCGAGGTTCGACAGGTAGCCGGGCCGGGCCGGATGATCGGGCGGAACCCCCGACACGGCATCGCGCGCGACGGCGACGGCCTCGTCCAAGTCCGCGCCTGGTGCACCGTGCTCCGACCGCAGGCGCAGTGTCAGCGCCAGGCTCGAGAGCGCCGACGCCCGTGGCCACCCCGTCGTCGCCGCAGCCGCCTGCCGGCCAAGATCCGCCGATTCGTCCAGGTCGACCCACGTGCCGTCACGCTCGAACCGCAGCCGCAGAATGTCGGCCAACTGGACGCGGCTCCGGGAGTGAAACTCAGACCGGGGAGCGGCGGACGCGAGCGCTTGCCGGCACACGTCGACCGCCTCGTCGAGATCCGCAGACGCGCCGGTTCGTTCGTACCGTCCGGCCAAGGCGCCGGCGAGGCTCGTCAACCGCGCCGCCAGGGTCGAGCCGTCGATCGGTGCTCCGGCAACCGACCGGCGCAGCAGGTCAACTGCGAGGTCGATGTCGGCGACCGACCCGGTGCGGGTGAACCGCTCGGCCAGGACGTTGAAGGCGAGATCGGTCCGGTTGTCGGCTTCGATGCGGTCGGCCGACGGCAGGGCGGCGAGCTCCCGAACCGCCTCCGACGCCGCCGTGAGGTCTGCTGGCGCCCCGGTCCGCTCGTACCTGCGTTGCAGACCGGAGGCGAGTGTCGAGCAGCATCTGGCACGCAGCGGGCCACCGGCCCGCGACTCGGCGACGGCGGCACGTGCGGCATCTATCGCTTCATCGAGGTCGGTCGCGTCGGCGAAGCGGTCGAACCAGTCGAGCAGCACCCCGGCGAGCCCGATCTGCCACTCGGCGCGCCGCGGATCGCCCGGCGGTGAGGTCGCGGCCGCCCGACGGTACAAATGGACGGCCTCGACGTGGTCGTCGGCGTTGCCGGTGCGCTGGGAGCGGATCCGCAGCATCTCGGCCAGCTGCGCCGACACCGTCACGTGGAAGGAACTGCCTCGAGGCGCGGCGTCCGCGGCGGACCGATGCACGTCGACGGCCTCGTCGAGCAGAGCGGAATCGCCGATAAGATCGAATCGGGCGGCGACGATGCCGGCGAGGCCCGACAGCACCTTCGGCAGCGCCGCGTGGTTGTCGGGCACCCTGGCGGCCGCGGAGCAGATCGCGGCGAACGCCTCGTCGAGATCGACGCGGTTACCCAGGGCGATGTATCTGGCCCAGCGTGTCGCCGCGACCGTCGACAGAAACACACCACGCTCGGCGCTGTCCCCGGCCACATTCAATGCCTGATCGGCGAGCGCCACCGCCTCGTCGAGTTCGTCGTCGCGGCCGGTACGTTGGCACCGGTCGAGGATCAGGCCGGCGAGGTTGGACAGCGCACCAGCCCGGTTATGGTCGTCCGCCGCCATGGCGGCGGCCGTGTCCCGCGCCTCGGCGACCAGCCGGTCAAGGCCCTCGGGACCGATCTCGGCACGCAGGGCCAGCGCGAGGCGCAGGGCGGTCCGGCGCCGGGGCAGGTCGCTGTCGCCGGTCGGGGTCATGTCGACGGCCGCGCGACCCAGCTCGATCGCTTCGTCCAGATCGGCGGGGTCGCTGGTGCGCTCGAACTGTCGTCGAAGCGCCAGGCAGAGATCCGTTCGGCGTTCGCCGAGGGCGGGGTCGCCCGGCGGCGTGGACGCCAGCGCGCGGCGCCCGACGTCGATCGCCTCGGCCAGGTCGGCCGGGTCCGCGAACCGGGCATACCGGGCCCGCAACACGTCACCGAGTTTTGTCAGACACTCCGGTAGACGGGCGGAGTCGGCGGCGGCGGTGAGCGACACCGCGGTCCGCAGGTCGGCGGTCGCGTCGTCCAAGTCGTTGAAGCAGCCGATTCGCTCGTACCGGACGAGTAGACCTCCGCCGAGCCGGCGCAGCACCGCGGCGCGGACCTCGGCGCTGTCGGCCACATCAAGCATCGTCCGTAGCCCGCTGATCATCCGGTCCAAATCGGCGAGCACATTAGACTGCCGGAACCGCAGGCCGAGCGCGTCGACCAACGCGATCCAGCTGCGGAGCAGCTCGGACCGATCCGCCCCGGACGCGGCCACGGCCCGGTTCGCGACATCGACAGCGTCGTCGATATCAGCCGGCCGATCCATTGCGTCGAACCGCATCACCAACAGTGCGTTCAGCTGCCGAAGCTCGCTGCCACGGCGACTGGCGTCCGCCGTTTCCGCGGAGCGTTCGCGCATGTCGACCGCCGCGTCGAGATCGGCGGCAGCGCCGGTCAACCCGTGCCGTGTCTCGTAGCCGAGGGCAAGATTGGACCACAAGGACCAGGGCACGTTCACTCCCGTCCGCTGACGTGCCGCTTCCCATGCCGCGATGGCCCGATCCAGGTCATCCTCGCCATGGCAGAGCTCGTACCGATACATGTGCACGGCGCCGAGGTTTTCGAACACCGCGAGCGCCTCGGGGTTGGCAGCCCGCGTGATCCCCGCCGCCTGATGAAGCAGACCCGCGGCTTGGTCGAGATCCGTGATCGTCTCGGTGAAGTGCGGTTGGTCCATCAACATGACGGCCTGACCAGCCCACCCCAGGCATGCTCGGTCGGCATGGGCGGCCAGGAGGGCGATGACCTGTGCCGCGCCGGATCCGATCGGCGGCACGTCGGGCGGCAGCCGATTCAAGATTGGTAGAAGCCGACTCGTGCGGTCGATGGCCGCCCGCAGATCCGCCTGGTCCTCGCCTGGCTGCAGCTCCGCGCACCGGCGCCAGTGCAACAATGCGACCAGGCACCACGCCTCGACGTCCGAAGGCTCGGCCAGTCGACTCAGCAGGACAGCAGCCTCCAACACGCGCGGGTTGAGCACCCTCGCCGCGGGTACCGAACCCGACGTTGCCAGACCCAACGCCCGACGTAGCACCGCTACCAGATCGGAACGGGGCACACGCTCCTCCGCCGGAAACCGCGGGACGAGATCCACGGCGCCACCCTGGCTCGACCCTCATCGATTACGCAGCGACCCTACCGCGTAACGGACAGCTAAGGAATGCGGCCGATTCCAGCCGCCCGTCACCGCCGCCGCCAACAGATTAGGGACGCGACTACCACGAGTGCCTGTGACAGACAGTGACGGTCGCTCGGCGGCAGATCCGTGAAGGTCAACCCCGCACCGAGAAGAATGAGCGCGAGCGAAGCGATGCGCGCGCTGTGTAAC
>DASRII010000383.1:0-35474 GCA_035650075.1 Micromonosporaceae bacterium
AGCCCTCGCGAGCTGGCCGCCCGGGTGCGGGCTCTGCTACGTCGGGCCGGCGCCTACACGCCGGGCGCACCCGACGTGTACGTCGTCGGAGAGCTCGAGGTCGACGCGGCCCGGTTCGAGGTGCGGGTCGCCGGGCGGCCGGTAGCCGTCACCGCAAAGGAGTTCGGCATCCTGGAGACGCTGGCCGCCGAGCCGGGCCGCGTGTTCACCCGGGCGCAGATCATCGACCGCGCCTTCGGATTCGACCACGACGTGCTGGAGCGGACGGTCGACATGCACGTGCTCAACCTCCGCCGAAAGATCGAACAGGATCCGACACGACCGCGGTACGTGCAGACCGTGTACGGCCGCGGGTACCGCCTGGCCGAGCCGACATGAGCTTCCGGGTACGGGTACTCGCGCTGTTCTCGCTCGTCGCGCTGGCCGCGACCGGGGCGACCGCCTCCCTCGCGTTCACCCAGGCGGCCCGGCAAGCCGCCGCGTCGGCCACCACGGACAGGCGCGCGGCCGAGGAGATCGCGACGGTACTCGCCGACTACGCCCGGGACCACGGCACGTGGTACGGCGTCTCCGAGGAGGTTCGCCGGCTGGCGCTGCGGACGCACCAGCGGATCAGGTTGGTCGCCGATGAGTTCACTGTGGACAGTGACGAGCTGCTGGACGGTACCGCCCGGCCCGTGGTCGAGCCGCCGGTGCTGGTCGACCCCACACCCAGCCTCGTGCTCACCGGCGACGCGGAGCCGTCGAACGCGACGCTCCAGGCGATTTCGGCGTACCGATCGGAGGTGCGCTTCGGCGCCTGCCTCACCCGACTCGGCATCACCCTCGCGACGTCGCGGTATCCGAACGGGATCCCGCGGTACACCGCCGACAGCAGTGCGGAGCCCGGAGCCGTGGCCGGCTGCGCGGCCGAGTCGCGGGCGGGACTCATAGCGGACGACCCGGCTGTTACCGATGCTGTGGTGTTCTGTCGCGACGAGCAACCACCGGAGTCGACGATCGACTGTCTACAGAAGGCGTTCGCCAGGTTCACCGCCGAGGTCGGGCCGGCGCCGTTGCGGCTCTACCTCGGCGCGGACGGGGACACCGGCCCGTCGCTCGCGCTCGGACCGGTGCTGGCCGCCGCCGGGCTGGTGGCTCTGCTGGCCCTCAGCGGTACGGCATTGCTCGGCCGCCGCGTGCTTCGTCCCGTGGACACGCTGACCGCGGCGGCACAGCGGCTCGGCGACGGCGACCTGAGCCTGCGGGTACCGGTACGGGGGCGCGACGAGCTCGCTCAACTGGCGACCTCGTTCAACCGCATGGCCGACTCACTGCAGTGCGGCGAGGAGCGCCAACGACGGCTCGTGGCCGATGTCGCGCACGAGTTGCGTACGCCGCTGGCGAACCTGCGCGGCTATCTCGAAGCGCTGAAGGACGGCGTGCTGCCAGGCGACGCTGCGCTGTTCGCCAATCTGCACCGGGAGGCCGTACTCCAGCAACGCATCGTCGACGACCTGCAGGACCTCGCGCTGGCGGAGGCGGGCGTGCTCGCGTACCACCGCACGAATGTGGACCTGGCCGAGCTGCTGGAGACCTGCCGCGACGCCCACCAGGCAGTGGCCGACGCGGCCGGGGTAGCACTGCGCGTCGACACGGCCGGTCCCGTGACCGTGCACGCCGATCCCGACCGGCTACGCCAGGTCGTCGGGAACCTCGTGACGAATGCGCTGCGCGCTACCCCGAGCGGTGGCACGGTCACCCTCACCGCCGCCACCCGCGACGGTTTCGCCACCGTCACCGTCCAAGACACCGGAATGGGCGTGGCCGCCGACGATCTGCCGCACATCTTCGACCGGTTCTGGCGGGCCGATGCCGCGCGCAGCCGGAGTACCGGCGGCAGCGGGCTCGGCCTGGCCATCGCCCGCCAGATCGTCGCCGACCACGCCGGGCACATCGCCGCGGACAGCCGCCCGGGCGAGGGCACCACGATTACCATTACGCTGCCCTAGTCGCCGTGGACGTGGACCCGCTGACCCGGTTCCACCACGACGAACTGGCCCATCATGCCGCCGTCCTCGTGCCGCAGCATGTGGCAGTGGAACATGTACGGCGACTGCGGGTCGGCGTAGTCGGTGAAGCGGGCGATGATGCGTACCGCCGCGTTCGGCACCGCGTACACCGTGTCCTTCCAGCCCCGCAGGTACAGCGGCGGTTGGTCGCCGTCGATGGACAGCACCTGGAACTGAACGTCGTGGACGTGAAAGGTGTGCGGGAAGCCGTCCCGGTTGCGGATCTCCCAGGTTTCTACGGTGTCCTTGGTGACCACGGCGTCGACCCGCCGCATGCTCATCTCGGCACCGTTGATGGACTCGTCGGCGAGATCGAAGAAGCGCGTCCGGACCGACTCCGCCGGGTCGATGCGCGGAACGTCCACAAGGGACGATGGTACATCCGCCGACGGTCGGAGCGTTGCCGCAGCGCGTACCTCCAGCACATCGAACGTGTCGTCGCCACCGGACAGCCGCTCCATGATGAAGTTGGTACCGAGGTCGGCCGGGTAGCCGCGGAGGACGACGCGTTCGTGCGGTCGTACCGTGAGAATGATTTCCGCGCGCTCGCCGGGCGCAAGCTGAACGCGGCGCTCGACCACCGGGGCGGGCAAAAGCCCGCCATCGGTCGCGACGATCGCGAACGAGCGGTCGTCGGCGAGGCCGAAGTTGAAGGTACGGGCGTTGGACGCGTTGAGGATCCGCAGCCTGACCCGCTCGGTGGAGACGTCGAGGTACGGGCCGACGGTCCCGTTGACGAGCACGGTGTCGCCGAGGATGCCCAGCGAGCCGAGCACCGAACTCCGCTCGCCGAACTGCGCGCCGTCGAACCGCTTGTCCTGGACGATCAGCGGGATGTCGTCGACGCCGTACCGGTGTGGCAACGGCAACGCGGACGCGGCCGGGTCGTCGAGGATGAACATGCCGGCGAGTCCGCGGTAGACGTGGAACTCCGTCTCGCCGTGCGGATGCGGGTGGTACCACAACGTGGCCGCCGGCTGGTCGATCGTCCACGTTGGAGACCAGGTGGCGTCCGGGCGGATCGGTTGGTGCGGTCCGCCGTCCATGCTCGCGGGCAGGTGCATGCCGTGCCAGTGGACGGTGGTCTCCTCATCGAGTCCATTGTGGACATTGATGAGCACCTTCTCGCCGCGTGAAGCCCGCAGCGTGGGTCCGAGATATCCACCGCTGTATCCCCAGGTGCGGGTCGGCCCGCCCCGGCCGAAGTCCGTCGTTCCGGCCGCCGCCCGCAGGTCGAACACCCGGCGGCCTTGCTCGTCGACGTGCGAGGCCGCCAGGGGCGGTATGGCCAACGGACGCGTGAAGTCGACGTCACCGACCGTCGAGATCGCCGTGCGGCTCCACATCCAGCCCGCGAGTGCCGTACCCCCGCCGCACAGCACCAGCACCGCCACGAGCGTGATGACGAGTACGCGACGCATAGCCACACCTCCGATAGCTCTTGTTCCTACATGTAGTCTCCCTTCGTATCGGCTTCCCGTCATCCGGGAGATTCCCCCACTTGCGCTGCCGCGCTCGACGGGTCCGTTGCGTGTCTCCGCTATGTTGATTGCTCTGTTGCCCACCCCCCGGGAGACTCGATGAGGCAGCGCAGCGAGGTTGTTCGGCACCGCTCCGGCGGGCCGGGATTCAGCGCCGCTGCGCTCGTGATGTGCGCGATCACGTTGGGTATCGCCGGCGGCGGGTATGTCTTCGGCGTGTCACGTTCCACCGGCCAACGCTCACCGATCACGCCGGCGGGCAGCCCCTCGCCGAGCGCTTCACCGACTACGAGGCCAGCCTCCGGTCAACGGCGACCCACGCCGCAGCAGTCCCCGTCCGCGTCCCCGTCGTCGAGCCGTACCGTGCGCCCGACGACGACCCCGACGCAGCGGCCGAACGTGCGCTCGAAGACCGGCTCCTCCGCCGTGGCCCTGACCTTCGACGACGGGCCGCACCCACAGTGGACGCCGCAGTTGCTGGACCTGCTGCGCGCCGAGCGGGTCAAGGCCACGTTCTGCTTGGTGGGCACGGAGGTACGCGACCACCCCGAGCTCGTGGCACGCATCGTGCGGGAAGGCCACACGCTGTGCAACCACAGCTGGCACCACGAGATGGACCTCGGCAGCAGACCGATCGACGAGATCCGGGCAAACCTGCGGCGGACCACCGAGGAGATCCAGCGGGCGGTACCCGGTGCCCGAGTGTCGTATTACCGTCAGCCCGGCGGAAAGTGGACCCCTCAGGTCGTCCAGGTGGCCCGTGAACTCGGGATGACGTCCATCGACTGGGACGTCGACACGCGGGACTGGGCCGGCGAACCCGCCGAGGTGCTCGTCGAGCGCGTGACGACCCACACCCGGGCCGGCTCGATAGTCCTGATGCACGACGGTGGTGGCGACCGGTCCCCGACGATCGAGGCGTGCCGTACGTTCCTGCCCGAGCTGCGGTCGCGGTTCAAGCTGATCGCCCTGCCAGTTCGGCCGGCGACGTGATACCGGTTTTTGTCCAGTGCCTGGCATCGCGTATGCTGGCGTGGCCTCCGGCGGGGCCGGATGGGAGCTTCCGCGCCATGTGCGATGATTGCGGGGCCGCCCCCATCGTCTAGCGGCCCAGGACGCCGCCCTTTCAAGGCGGTAGCACGGGTTCGAATCCCGTTGGGGGCACAACCGGCGTAGCCGGACCAGGTCCTGTGGAGCAGTTGGAGTGCTCGCCGCCCTGTCAAGGCGGAGGTCGCGGGTTCAAGTCCCGTCAGGACCGCGCAACGGCCAGGTAGCTCAGTTGGTACGAGCGTCCGACTGAAAATCGGAAGGTCGGCGGTTCGACCCCGCCCCTGGCCACATCGGATGACCTGCCGTTCGTGCAGGTCATCACCTGTTTCTGGCGATCATGGTTTCGTCAGTGGCGAGCCGGCGCCCGCGCTTACCGCTACCGCCGCTGGGGAATCCGCTCCGCGAGGGTCTCGCGTAGATCGTCGGGCAGCCCGTCGATGTCGACCAGCTCGGGCAGCAGCTTCGGCTCGGTCATGTACGCCCGAAACGCCTGCGCGATCGTCACCCCGTGCGCCGGACGGTCCTCCACGGTCACCGGATCGCCGGCCCACACCTCGCCCGGCTCCAGCACGCGCAAGTACGCGCCCGGGCGGTTGGCCCGGGTGAAGGTCTTCGCCCAGCGTGGCTCGCCCATCTTGCGCTGGAACGTGACACACGGGATGCGGCCGAATGTCGGCTGGAGGATCAACCGTGGACCGATGCGCCACCGCTCGCCGATGACCGCGCCGTTGACGTCGACCTCCTCGGTCGTCAGGTTCTCCCCGAAGAGCCCGTTGGCCAGCCGGCGGCTCAGCCGCGCCTGCCACCAGTCGTAGTCCTCCCGCGCGTACGCGTAAACGGCCTGGTCGTCGCCGCCATGGTGCTCGATGTCGAAGATCTGGTCACCGACCAGGCCGCTGTGCAACCCGGTCGTCTTGGGCCCCGGCGCGCGCACGGTGACCAGGTGATCAACCGGGCGCTTGTTGATGCCCGTGACACCAACGTCCTTGGCCGGGTTGGGCTCCGGCACCGCCAGGTTGACCGAGACAATCCTGCTCACGTCTGGCAACCTAACCGCCCTGGCCACCGCACGCCGAGCAATTTTCCGCCAGGTGCTACCTCCACGCGATCGACGGGCTGGTCGCATGACGGATACGGGTCGCATAGAATGCGTTCCAACCCTCAATGGAGGAATGGTGACATTTGATTCCAATTGGCGTTGGTGACATCATTTCGCTCGTCGAAAAGGGCAGGAGCCTGTATAGCTACGTCCGCTCCAAGAGGACGAGAGAAATCGCTAGCGGAGCCACCGGTGCTCGTGCGCTCCCCGAGCTATACGACTCTCTCCGCGTGCTCTATTACGACGTTCCTGTCCTCACCGGGCCAGACGGGCCCTTCCCGATGGGCGTTCTTCCACTAACCCCCCAGGCGGAGGCGAACCCAGAGGCTCTGCGCGGAAGACTCGTAAAGCCTCCCGCGGATCGGCCGGTCTACGAGCGGCGGGTCTTGGAAGCCGTACGAAGGCGGGGCGCCAGCATCTGGAACGGCAACACCTTCTCGCTCGCCGAACTCCGCACCGATGCCCAAGGGCGTGCCGTGTCCTTTGATGCGTATCTCGGCAGCTACTTCGACATGGTCTGCTCCGCCGACTATCTCGAGTACGAGATGCTTGCCGCATTGATCCGCTCGTCGTTCCGGCCGATCGGACTCGAGGAGTTGCCCGCACGGAATAGAGCACTGAGTATGGCGGCCGATCCCCTATCCTGCCTCCTGAGTGGGGGCGGCGTTGATGCCACCATTTCGATCTCCACGCTCGTTGTGTACAAACGGAACGGTCGGTACTGGATGATTTGCGAAGTGCGATCGGAGTCGGTCGCCGAGTACGGCGCGTTGTACCACGTGGCGCCGTCATTCATATTTCAACCTGTCGTCAGCCCGACATCGGACAACCTCCAAACCGAATGGAACATCCGGCACAACATCTTTAGGGAGTACCTCGAGGAGTTATTTGACGTACCCGAGGCACAGATGAGTAAGAGGTCGGTGTCGGCGGAGTACTTTTACGCACATCCGAATTTGCGATACCTCCGTGGCCTCCTCGCAAATGGCAGTGCGCGTCTCTGGGGCGTAGGGCTTTCCTTCAACTTACTAACCCACCGGCCGGAGATTTGTACGTTGCTGATCATCGACGACGAGAGGTGGTTCGAGGATCAGAAGGACCGATTTGCGGCCGCCGCCACCGGCCTCGACTACCTTTGCCTAAATGACGAATTCCGGACGGCCGAGTACGACGGAACAGACGTCCGCCTCGAGCGGGTAACCACCTTGGCATTGGAGGATCCTTATTGGGCGAACGTTGTCAAACCCTGGTCGATGGTCCCCCAAGGCGGCCCTGCCCTTGTGCTCGGCGCAAAAGCAGCCTGTCGGACGCTCGATATTGCCGAACCGGACTGGCTCTCCGTCATGTCGGTTGACCCGGGCCGACCAAGTCCCCTATTTCTGTAAGATCCGCGTCGGCGACGGTGACGCTCGGCTCGTGGCGGACGGGAAAGTTGACCGAGTTGGCGATGAAGCAGTTGCGGTGCGCGACGTCGTGCAGCCGGTTGGCTTTCTCGATCATGTCCGGCGACGCGACGGTGACCTCGGGTCGGAGTAATGCCTCGGTAAAGTGCCCGGTCCCGGCGTCTTCGGTCATCACGGCATCGGCCCGGTCGACGTAGCCGGTGACGATCACGCCGGCATCGGCGCACGCGTGGAGGTAGCCGAGCATGTGGCACTGGGAGAGCGCAACGAGGAGCAGTGTCTCCGGGTTCCACCGGGTCTTGTCGCCACGGAACGCCGGGTCGGAGCTGCCGGCGATCGGCGCGGGGCCGTCGGTGCTCACCTCGTGGTCGCGGTCGTAGTCGCGGTAGCCGCTCGTGCCGATACCGCGGTTGCCGGTCCACGTGACGACCGTGGAGTAGTGGTGCTGTCGTGCCATCTGCTCAGCCCTTCTGGTCGGTGCTGGCGTATGTGTCGAGGACGTGCTCACGGGCGATCCGATCCGCTTCGTCGTCGTGCCCCTGTTCGATCGCGGTGAGCAGCCGATCGTGCTGCGCGGACACGCGCGCCGGCCGCGCCGGTGGGCTCAGGGAGCGAAGCGTGGAGACCTGGATCTGGTCCCAGAGCCGGTCGAGCGTGCGCAACGCGATGCCGTTGCCGGACAGCTCCGCGATGCCGCGGTGGAACCGGCGGTTGAGGACGATTGCCTGCTGGAGCTGGCCGGCCTCCGTGGCCGCAGCTGTCTCGGCGGCGCATTCGCGTAACGCGACGAGGTCGGCGGGCGCGATTCGCCCCGCGCGCTGGCGCGCCGCCGCGGCCCGCGCGGTGAGCGCCTCCAGCACCGCGCGTACCTGGTAGGCGTCGTCGAGGTCGGGCGGCTCCAGCGCAACAACCACGACGCCCCGGCCGGTGGCGCGCACCAGCCCATCAGCCGCCAGCGCGCGCAGTGCCTCCCGCACCGGGGTACGGCTCATCTGCAGGACACCGGCCGCCTCCAGCTCGGTCAGGCGAGCGCCGTGCGGGTAGGTGCCGTCGAGGATGAGTTCCCGTAGCCGGTGGTGCGCTCGTTCCGTCTGCACCTGCCCAAGGTACCTCGCTGCATGCATTGCATGCAATGTATACCGACCTACCGAGCCCGCAAGCGTCGGCGACTCGCCCGGCTATCAGCCTTCGCTGACGCAGACGGCAAAGGCGGTGACGTTCCGGGTCGCATTCGAGCGGTTGTCAGCCCGCACGTCCCAGCCCTTTGTGGACGACGGTGTGGAAATGAACAGACTGAGACCGGTCGTCGGGTTGAAAACAAAGCCCCCACCGGTAGCTACCGTGCCGTCCGGACACGGTACGACGCTTTCCGAGATGGCGTTGGGCTAGGCGGTGAAGGACGTCGTGGCCACGGTGCGGGAGGGCGCAACGGCGCACACCGCCTGAGCGGCGACGATGCGGGCGACGCCGGTGTTGTTGATGGCGCGCACCTGCCAACCCTGGCCCGAGGCGGCCGGTCGAGACGTGTCGATGACGAGGCCTACCGCCGCCCCACCGCCGCCGACGCTCACCTTGCCGGCTGGGCAGTTGGCGACTGCGGTCCCCACCTGGCCGGCCGCCACGCTGATCGACGCGTTGACGACCTGCCGGTCCCGCACGATGCCGCAAACGACCTCGATGTCGAAGTCGACGTTGACAGCGCCCGGGTTGAACCCGTGGACCCGCCAGCCCTGATTAGAGGGCTGAGAAATGTCGATGACCATACCGACCGACGAGCGGAGGAGGTGGCCACCGCCCAGGGGCGCTGTACCGGCCGGGCAGTTCGCGACGGCCTCTGCCTGCTGACCCGGCGCCACGACGTCACTGCGGACGCTCGCGACATCCAGATCGGTCACGTCCGGGCCGGTCGGTGGAGCGCCGTCCGTGGGCGACTCCGATGGTGAGGACCTGAACACCAGGAATCCGACGACAACGAGCACGACCACGAGCAAGACGCCGGCGCCGATGAGGATTGGAATCCACGACGGTTTCTTGGGCTGCTCCGCCGCCTTGACTTCGAATGCCACGCGATTGCTGTAGCGGGCGTTCTCTTCCGGCGCGCTGTCGGCGGAGTAGACGAGGGCCTTGAAGAAATGGGTACCGGTCTGGGCGCCCGGCGGTACCGCGACCTTTACCCGGTAGGGAACGGACGCGCTTGCGGTGATCAGACGCTGCGGCTCCTCGACCGTGAACCAGGATCTGTCGGTAGGCGGTTCGACGACGATGTCGAGTACAGCGCGGTCGTTCACCGTTGCACGGTTCGTCACCGTGAAGATGACCTCGGCGGCGCCTGCCGAGTCGAGGGCGATGCGTTCCGTCCCTGTCGTCACCGCCCATTCGGTGGTCATGCCGGCTCCCCTTCGTGGCGTGTCGGTGCGGGCTGAAAGAAATCGATGGAGTGTCGCACCGACACAGGGTCGCCGCCTAGCGACATGTAGACAGAATTATTGAGGCTAGGTACCGGCGGGCTGGAACAGCTCGATCAGGTTGCCGGCGGGGTCGGCGATCAGGATCTGGCGTCCGCCAGGCCCGGAGACCGGCTCACTGCGGAACGACAGACCCTCGCCCTGGAGCCGGTCGATCTCGGCGTCCAGGTCGTCGACGATCAGGTGAATGCGGTTGCGGCCGGGGGCGTCGACGTCGCTGGGGGTGGCGCGAGCGCCGGAGCTCGCAGGTCCGGAGAGCAGCAGGCGCAGCGGGCCGCGTACGACATCGGCGAAGGCAGGCCCGGCGCCGTTGTTGAGCTTGAAGCCGAGGTGGGTGGTGTAGAAGTCGACGGCCGCCTGAACGTCGTCGACAACGTACCGGACGCTGGCGTACTTGTCGGTTGTGGTCACGGTTCAGACCTCCTCGAGAGAACGGGCAACAGGTGCCGAACACGGGTGTCGATATCGGCTGCGGTACGGGTGAAGGCGGCATAGGCCTCCGCGGAAGGATCAGGGACGCTCCAGTGCAGTCGGCGGGGATGGCCGTCGAACTCGGGACAGACCTCGCGCACCTTGTCGCACAGGCTGATCACGTAGTCGAACCGGCGGCCGGTGAGCGTATCCAGATGCCGGGGCCGCTGGTCGGCGACGTCGATGCCGAAGTGGCTACGCAACACCCGCACGGTGTTGGCATGCAGCCGCGGTTTGGGCGAGCTTCCGGCACTGATCGCCTCCACCTGGCCTGCCGTGTGGCGGCGCAGCAGGGCTTCCGCGATCGGTGAGCGTGCGCTGTTACCGGTGCACACGAAAAGCACCGAGAGGCCGTGGTTCAGGAGACTGCCGCTGCCAAGATTCAGGACCGCGCCCGCGTCGGCCAGCGATCGAGCGCAGCGGTCCAGGTCGAGATGGTAGTAGCTGTCGCGGCCATCGAAACTGCTCCGAGTGACGGTGACCAGGCCCCCGTCGCGCAGCAGTCGCAGGTGATAGGAGACCAGGTTCTGCGGCTCGTCGACCAGCGTCACCAGCTCACGGACCCGCAGATCGCTGTCTGCGAGTGCGGTCAGTAGCCGCCAGCGCAGTGGATGCCCGGCCAGGCGTACGAACGGCGGGGCGGTTCGACTCCACGAGTCCACGACCTCGACGATACATCAAACCAGTTTGATTGACCTCACGAGGGGGCTTCCCCGCCGACCACGGGACCTGGCCGGCGGGGAAGTGGGAGGAGAACCATGCACTACTGACCGCGGCTGGCGGGGTCGACCCGCGCCCACCGGAGCATGTCGGTCATCTTGAACGTGCTGGAGTTCTGTCGTGGCAGGGTTGGCGTGAAGCCGGTGTTGAGGTACGAGAACTCGTCCTTGGCGAGGAGCCCGATGATGGTCTCGGCGACGATCCGGCCGCCGACCGGGCCAAGCCGCAGGCCGTCGTTGAACACGGCCGCCTCGCGCAGGATGTAGTACCAGAGCGGCGTGCTCGCGTCGAGGCCGAGGCCGTACGTTCGCAGCTCGGGGAAGTGGCTCGAACCGAGTACCGGTGAACCGGTGTGCTGCGCGATCCGCTGGCCCGATGGCAGCGACCAGGTCAGGTGCCGCAGGAGGTTGCGCTGCGGGAGCGAGGTCGGCGGGTCACCGCTGGCGATCGCCTGTAGCGGAAGGTCGAACAGCGGCGTCGAGATGCTGGTGTCGATGCGCTTGTTGGGCCGTACGTGCTGGGTCTGGTCGCCTCCGAAGTCGAAGAACGTCTGCCAGCCGATGAACCGGCGGCGCGCCCGGGCCCGTCCGCGCAGGTCGACGGGGTCGGTCTGACCCTGACCGGCCGGGTCGAAGATGAACCCGAAGAACGGTGCCGGCGCGCCGTTTAGCAGATCGCCGGCCAGGTTCGCTCGGTACGAAGGCCGGACCAGGCTGTGTCCGAACCGGAACGTGCCGGTCTGGAACTCGACGGGCATCGTCGGGCGGGTGAAGCGGTACCAGCGCAGGCCGTTGGCGAAGATGTCGTTGACGAGTGCCTGACCCACAATCTGCGGCAGGAACTCGTTCACGACGATCCACTGCCAGTGGTGGATGACCGTACGCCGCGAGTAGAACCAGACGTCACCCGGGAGCCCCCTGGCCCGCCGGTCGTCCACGGTCCGGTTGTGCGCGAGCAGGAACGCGGCGTGGAGCCCGGAGATGATGAGGTTCTCGTCGTTGCGCGGGTCGGCGATTATGGCGGTCCGGTTGCTGGTGCGCGGCAGATCCTCGAAGAGTCCGCCGGTCTCGATCCGGAACTTCGCCCGGTCGGACGACTGGTACAGCTGGGGGCTCACGGTCGGACCGCCACCGAATACGGAGTCCAGCTCGATACGGGTGTCGCGGGTGTTCGAGGTGGCCAGTGGGTCGGTGACGACGCCCAGCGCGGACGAGGCGTCGAACGTGATGTCGTGGTCGAGGAACTGGCCGACGAACGTCGTACCGGCGGTCATGTTGGTGACGACGTTGTCCCTGTTGTTCGGGCTCAGCTCGGGGTTGGTGATCAGCCGCACCGGGCCCTCACCCAGTGGGTCCCGCGCGTCCAACAGCCCGTTCTTCTTGCCAATGTCGATCATCGCGTTCTTGACGGCGGTCGAGGTCGGGTTGGCGAACGCCGGCAACGAGAACATCCGGCTGAACCGGGGATCCGGTGCCGCGTCGACGACCGGCCCTTCCACGGACTCGGCGAGCGCCTCGACGTTGTTGAGCGCCAGTACGCCGGCTGTCCCCGCCACGCCCGCGCCGACACCGCCGAGGAACCGGCGCCGGCCTAGTCGTTTCTGTCTACCTTTAGGTGCATGTTCGGCCCCGGACATATCCGTACCTTCCAGTAGGAGGGCGCACGGTACCCCGCCCACAGGTCTTTGCGGGCGAAAGCATTCATGCGGTTCCGGGCAGTGTTCCGGTGACCGGACGCGGTGGGCCAGGGTCCCAAGGGGTATCGGTTGGAATCAATCCAGAAAACGTCTGACTAATAGACCACGGTGAATACCGGCTCGATCTATCAGCCCAGCCCCCGGGCCACCGTCACGCCTGGCGCTCTTCAGTCGGCGTCAGGCCCGGGGCGATTACGCCGAGCTCGCTCTTCCATTACGCGCTGCAGCACGGTGAGCCGACGGCGTACGGACTCGATCTCGTTCATAC
The DNA here is from genome assembly GCA_035650075.1 of Micromonosporaceae bacterium. Taxonomy (GTDB): domain Bacteria; phylum Actinomycetota; class Actinomycetes; order Mycobacteriales; family Micromonosporaceae; genus DASSUC01. The sequence continues at coordinate 12,705 of DASRII010000383.1, forward strand.
ACCGGCGGGCACGCACCCGCAGCGCCGTCAGCTCGTACTCCAGCTCGATCATGTCGAGCATGTGAGCAATGTCGTTCTGATCCGCCATTAGCTCCCGCCCGTTTCTGGGCGCTCAGCCCTGCCCTCCCAAACCAAGGCAATGCCCGGCGGCTCGTCGCGGCAAACGTCGCAATCTCGCCCGGACGGATGAGGTGGGGCAGCGGCATCGACAGGTATTCGTGAGGCAGAATCGGGCCGGCCGATCGACGGTCGAAGGAGGCGCAGAACGTGGTTTCGTTCGACATCGACCGGTCGGAGGGGGCGACGATCGTCCAGATACACGGTGAGGTCGACCTCGATGCGGCGGATGAGGTACTAGCGGCCCTGACGAGTGCTCTCGACGACGAAACGCTGGAACGTCTGATTGTCGACCTGTACGACGTCTCGTTGCTCGACTCGACCGGTGTCGGGGCGCTGGTCAGCGCTCACCAGGCGGCCGCGCAGTCCGGCGTCAAGCTCGTGGTGATCAACCCGCGCGGCATCGTCCAGCGCGTACTGCGTATCGCCGGCGTGCTGGAAACCCTCAGCAGTACCGGACCGATGCGCCGACCCAAGCGCCGGTAGGCTGTGTCGACTCAGGCGCCTGGACCTTCGGTCGGCGCAGATCAAGCCCAAGAAACCAGAAAGGAAGATCAGGCTGCGCGCCGGCGCAGGGTCGCCACCGCGGAGGTGACCAGCGAGAGCAGGCACTCGGGCAGCTGCCCATCCTCGATCGCGGCGCCGAAGAGCGCGGCGGCGGTGGACTGGTCGGCGTTGGCGTATGCGCTCACGAACCGCGCGACCCAGCGGGCGTCGTACTGTGCCTCGTCGATGCCGGGGAAGTCGAGCGTCCACGCCCCGGCGGGCGTGTCGGCGCCGACCATCGTCGCCGCCAGGCACCACGCCAAGTCGTACGCCCCGGCCATGCCCAGCCTGGCCACGACGGAGTCGAACGTGCCCACCACCCGGTCGGTATCTCCGGCCAGCGCGGATGTGAGCACAAGCTGCGCGTCGGCGTAAACCTCCGAGGGAATGCTGGCCACGTGCCGCAGCGTAGGCCGAGCGGTCAAGCCCCGCGAAGCAGACACGTGAGACGGGCGGTGCACACCCGCCCACCGCTTTCGTCGGTGATGACGATCTCGTAGGTCGCCACACTGCGCCCCAGGTGTACGGCGGTCGCCACCCCGGTCACCAGACCGCTCCGGACGGCCTTGTGGTGGCTGGCGTTGATCTCGACACCGAGCGCGGTCGCGCCGAAGGTGGCGCCGTGCAGGGCGGCACCGACGGAGCCCAGCGACTCGGCCAGCGAGCAGGAGGCGCCGCCATGCAGCAGGCCGTGCGGCTGGGTGTTGCCCTCGACGGGCATCGTGCCGACCACGCGCTCCGGCGTCGCTTCGGTGATCTTGATGCCGAGGCGCTGGAACAGGGTGCCCTCGATGGCCACCTCGGTAAGTTTCGTGGTCGGCAGCGTCACGCAGGCCAGGTTACCGGCGTGTCGACCAGGCACCCAGCGACCGGAGTCACACTTCGTGCCCGGAGCGTACTAATGTGCGTGCGAACGTTTTGGGGAGGAGGCCGTCCTATGCGCCTATCACGCGCTGTCACTGCGGCGGTCGCTACCGCGTTGCTTACCGTCGCCGGATGCGGCGGTAACGACGGGTTGGATTCCGGGGCCATATCCGAGGGCGTCCGGCTCTACGGCTCCGACGGCAACATGCTCAACACGCTCGGGGACACGTTCCAGGACCGGCCGGGTCTGCTCGCGGGCATGAAGGGTACCGCTCCGCTGACTCCGCTCAGCGCCGATTTCGTACGCCGGCTGCGGGAGCTGCGGCCGAACCTGACCGACTACAACTACGCGGGCGAGTCCTACGACGCGACCAACATCGCCGCGCTGGCCGCCGAGATCGCCCGCACGACCGAGCCGAAGTCGATCGCCCGCTTCGTCAACGGGGTGACGTCGAAGGAGGCCGACGACACCGAATGCCGGTCGTTCCCCGAGTGCGCAGCCCTCGTCCGGCAGGGCAAGGGAATCCAATACCGAGGCATCTCGCTGCGCCGCGGCGGCTTCACCGATGCCGGCGAGCCGTCCACGGCGTCCTACGCCACATTGCACTTCAGCAACGACAACCGGCTCGACGCGGGCAAGACCGAGTTCGTCGGCGCCGGGAACGAGTCGGACACCACGAAGGCCAAACCGCCGACCGCGCCGCCGCTGACCCGGCAGGCGGACGGGGTACCGCTGGTCATCGCGAGCCTGCTGCCGAAGACCGGCCAGCTCGCCGGCAGCTACCCGCCGCTCGTCGTCGGTGTCCAGTTGGCGATCAAGGAGATCAACGACAGCGGCGGGGTCCTCGGCGAGAAGGTGAAGTACATCGAGGAGGACGACGGTACCTCCGGTGACAAGGCCAAGGCCGCCGTCGAGCGCCTGCTACGCCAGAAGGTGCACGTCATCATCGGCGCCGGCGCGTCCGGGGTATCGCTGGCCGTGCTGCCCAGGGTCGTTCAGGCGGGGGTACTCATGATCTCGCCCTCGGCCACCTCGGACGAGCTGACCGCGGCGGCGGACAGCAACCTGTTCTTCCGTACCGCGCCACCGGACACCCTGCAGGCCAAGGCGCTCGCCGACATCGTGATGCGCGACGGCGCGCAGAAGGTGGTCATCGTGGCCCGCGAGGACTCGTGGGGCAAGGGTCTGTCCGCGAACCTGCGGGCGAACCTCGAGAGTTCGGGCATCCGGCCGGACAACGTCCGGCTGCTGATGTACAAGCCGGGCGACAGCAACGAGCCGGATCTCGGCACGATCCCCGAGGAGATCAAGAACTTCGCGCCGGACGGGGCGGTGATCCTGGGCTTCGACGAGTCCGCGTACATCATCAACGTCCTCGTCCAGTCGGGTGTCGCGCTGCATCACTGAGCCGATCGTGGTTGGCACGTTGTCGGGACGCGCGGTCCTAGTGGCCGCGCGTACCTTCGTCGTCATCCACTCCCGAGGAAGGACATCGGAGACGATGAGCGAGCTGGACGACCCGACACTGGTCGAGGAACAGCCCGAGCACAGCGACGGCTTCGGCCAGGGGGGCGAGCCTGGCTACGAGGACTACCACGAGCCGCACCGGATCGTGCAGCAGTATCCGGACGGTTCGACGACGACGGTGACCGACTACGACGCCGACAGCTATGCCGACGAGGTGCGGCACGACAAGGACTCCGACGGGTACGCCGAGGCGTCGTACTACGACTCCGACGGTGACCACCAGATCGACACGATCGTCTACGACGTCGACGACGACGGTACGCCGGACCAGCTGCTCGCCGACCAGAACGCGGACGGAAAGGTGGACTACGTCGCCCGGGACACGAACGAGGACGGCAAGATCGACACGATCGTCATCGACTCGGACTTCGACGGCAAGCCGGACACGTACCTGAAGGACACCGACTTCGACGGCCGGCCGGACGTGCTGATCACCGACAAGGACGGCGACCGCGTCCCGGACTCGATCGAGCGTGACACCGACGGTGACGGTGCCATCGACACGGTGTCCTATGTGGACCCCGACGCGAACCCGTACGCCCAGCACTGATCCACCCCGTACGCGGCTCGCGCGAGCCGGCCCGGTGCCCTACCGTGACGGACGACTGCTGCTACTTGGCGAAAGGAACCCCCTCGATGACGGACGAGCACATCGAGACCCGCGGTGACGAGCGGATCGAGCTCATGACCTTCGACACGAACGCCGACGGCAAGCCGGATGTATGGGTAGTCGACACGGACGGTGACGGCAAGTCGGACCTGATTCAGCTCGACCACGACGGCGACGGCGAGATCGACGTCACGATCTCCGACCTCGACCAGGACCCGAGCACCCCCGGCATCGTCGCCAAAGGCGATGGCGGCGTGCCGCTCCCGGACTAGGGCCGCCGCCCCTCACTCCCGTCGATCAAGGACTTGTGCACACGGTTTGATCTCCAAACCGTGTGCACAAGTCCTTGATCGACGGGGGAGAAGGCGGGGAAGACGGGTCAGCCGCCGCCCAGCGCTCGGATGCCGAGCCAGATGGCGGCGACAACCAAGGTCACCACGCCCGCCCCGGCCAGCCACGCTCGCAGAACGCTGTAGCGATGAGCGGGGACGACCGCCTCGGCGTGCCCCATCGCCACGAGGCGGTACCGCTGTACGAGCGCCTCGCGGTACCACCGTTCCAGCGGTGGCGCCCGCAGGTCCGCCGTCGAACCCAGGCGCGAAAGCTCGACGGCCAGCCGGGCCTGGGCGCGCTGCAACCGACGTACCGCCGTGCGTCCCCGGATCCCGGCGCGCCCGTGGGCGTAACGCCGCGCAGCGGCCCGCATGTGGCCTGTGGACAACGCCTTCAACTCGCCTTCGGTGGCGACCTGTGGATCGCCGAGCGCGACCAGTTGGCCGACGTAGTAGTCCGCCTCCCGGTGCCGGGCCGCGCGCACCATCACGAGGATCATCGCCAGCGGCGGGATGCCCTTGACCAGCAGCGCGGCCAGCAGGCCGAACCCGCCTCCGCCGAGCCCGTCGGCGAGCAGCGGCGAGTTCCACACGAAGTGGCACAGCCAGGCGCCGCCGAGAGCTCCACCCGCCACGACGAGGCGTATCCAGAGCGGCTTGTCGGTACGGACGACGACGTACGCCACGCCCGCCCCCGCCAGCGCGCTGAACAGCGTGTGGCTCCACAGCCCGGCGAGGAACCCGCGCAGGAAGAACGTCGAGACCACCGGTCCGACCCGGTCCCCGTTGCCGACGATGGCGACGGCGTTGACGGCGTACACAATGTTTTCCACAACCTGGAACCCCAGGCCGACCAGCGCGCCGTAGACCACGCCGTCGAGCACGCTGTTCACCTGTGCCCGCGCGATCAGCACGATCGCCACGATGCCGAGCGTCTTGAGCAGCTCCTCGATCGTCGGCCCGGCGATCGCCGAGCCCCACGCGGCGGTGAACTCCGGCGACACCAGCTTGGCCAGCAGGTTGTGGACAGCCGCATTGCCCGGGATCGCCGTCGACGTCGCCACGAGGCCGCCCCAAGCGAACGCCGTGGCCAGCAGCAGCGGCGGTTCCCGCTCGAGATAGTCCAGCCGCTCCACGAAGATCCAGAACGGTACCGCGTACAGCCCGAAGAGCCCGAGCGCGACGGCGGTCGCACGCGGGTAGAGGCCGAACGAGTCCCGGACGATCGCGAAGATCCGCCACGCGCCCATCCCCAGCAGCACGAGCACGAGCCAGAAGGCGGGCAGGCGCAACGACTTGGCGGGCCGCGCGCTCGGTGACGCGGGCCGCACGCCCACAGTGGTCACGACGCCCGCCGAACCGCGATCGAGCGCACGCTCGCGATGGCGGAGTCGAACCGGGTACCCGAGCCGCTGACCGTCACCTCGACCGCGAGCCCGTCGGTGACGAAGACGGCGTACCGGCCGGCGCGCCCGGGAGCGGCGTAGGCGCCCTGCCGGCCGACGACACCCTGGGCCGTCGTGACCGGGCGCTCGTTGCCCGCCACCTGGTAGCCCGTACTCCCAGTGATCTTGCGGCGAAGCCGGGCGGCCGCCTGGTCCAGCGTGCCGGCGAACGGGACGACCACGATCACGTACCGGACCGAGTCGAGGACGAAGAGGGCGGTGCCACGGTCTGAACCAGGCCGTGTCTTCGTCACGTCGATCATCGAGTGCGGCGGCGGTACGACGGTGACGCCCCCGCCCACGGAGTACGGCTCGCCGGCGGTAACGGGTCGGTCCGACGGCAAGGCCCGGTCGACGGCGGGCAGGCCGTACGCGATGCCGCCGAGCGTGGCAAGGATCGCCAGGCTGCCCGCGAGGTTGCGCGCGAACCGATGTTGCGCCACAAATCGAAGCTAGCTGCCGAATCGCTCGCCTTGCCGGGCTTCTTCCTTAATTACTATGGTTTCCACGTGGGCTCGGTCAGGCCGAAGACCGGGCCACCACGCGGCCCGGCCGGCCAGCGCGGTGATCGCCGGCACGAGCATGGACGACACCACGAAGGCCGCCAGCAGGATGCCGAGCATCACGGCGAACCCGATCTCGATGAAGAACGGTACGCCCGAGATCAGCAGCGCGCCGAAGGTTCCGGCCAGGATCACCCCCGCCGCGCCGACGGTCGGTCCGGCGCGGGCGACGGCGAGCCCGGCGGCCTCGCGCGGTGACCGGCCTTCCCGGATCTCCTCGCGCAGCCGCGCGGTGACCAGGATGTTGTAGTCGGTGCCGATCGCGGTGACGAACAGGTACAGGATGATCGGGATGCTGAACGCCAGCCCCTGGAACAGCCACGCCGTCGCACCCAGCGTGGCGACGAACGTGGTCACCACTAGCGCGACGAGGTATACCGGCGCGAGCGCGGCGCGCAGCAACCCGGCGAGGATCAACGCGAACAGCAGAGCGGCGACCGGGAAGATCACCATGAGGTCGCGGTCCGTGGCCGCCCGGACGTCCGCGAACGCCATCGTCGGCCCGCCCACCACCGCGCTGGTGCCGGCGGGTGCGGCCGTCCGGGCCGCGTCCCGCAACGGACCGCCGACGAGGTCCAGCGCCTCGGCCGAATAGGGCGTCGCCGCCAACACGAGCGGGACCGCAACGGTACGACCATCGCCCGCGACCCGCGGCGGCATCGGACTCGCGATCCCGTCGACCGCGGCGAGCCGCTGCGTGAACGCGGCCGTCTCGGCCTCGGTCAGCGCATGGTCCGCGGTCAGGTAGACCGTCGTCGGCTGTACCGCCCCGGCCGGGAAGCCTCGCTGAAGGTCCCCGAAGGCCGTGGCCGCCTCGGTCCCGGCCGGCAGCACGCCGATCGGGTCGTAGTCGGCGACGAACCGCGGTACCCCGGCCGCCAGCGCCCCGAGCACCAGCACCGACCCGGCGACCACCAGCGCCGGCCGGCGCGCGACGAGCCGGCCCAGCCGCGCGAATCCGCCCCGGCCCGGCCGAGGTCCCCGGGAGGGCCAGAACGTCCAGCGGCCCAGTACCGCGACCGTCGCCGGGACGAGCGTGAGAGCCGCGAGCAGCATCACCGCCACCCCGATCGCCAGCGCCGGTCCGATCGTGGCGAAGAAGCCCAGCGTCGCCAGTACCAGCGCCCCGAACGCGGCGATCACGGCGAACGCCGCCGAGCCGATCGCCGCGCCGACTCGCTCGACCGCGGCGACGATGGCCTCGCCTGGGGGGTCGCCGGCCCGCAACCGTTCTCTGAACCGGAACAGTAGGAACAGCACATAGTCGGTACCGATGCCGAACAGCACCACCGTCAACATGGTCGGCAGCTCCTGCCCGACCTGGCGGTCGAGCGCGTGCCCGACCAGCGCCACGAGCGCGGCCGAGACACCGTAGACCAGTCCCACGGTCAGCAGCGGCAGCAAGGCCGCCACCGGGCTGCGGAAGATGAGCAGCAACAGGACGACGATCAGTACCAGTGTCGCCAGCGTGACGATCTTCTCCGCGTCGGCGAATGCCCCGGCATTGTCCACCGCGATCGCGGCCTCACCGGTGACTCCCGCGACCAGCCCGGTGTCCTGCAACGCGCCGGCGGTCGAGGCCCGCAGTTCCCGTACGGCGTCGTGGGTCGAGGCGGCCTCGGCGGAGCCTGGGAAACGTACCGGCACCAGCGCGACGGCCCGGTTCTCCGAGATCTGCGGCGGCCCGAGCCGCGCGGCCATCGCCAGGTCGGCGTCGGTGAGCGGAGCGCGATCCGCCCGCTGTACCACCACGACCGCGGTACTGCCACCGGCGTCCGGGAACGCCCGTCGGGCCAGCTCCGCGGCCCGGGAGGACTCGGCGGTCCCGGGCAGGAACGCCGCCTGGTCCGCGGTTGTCACCGAGCCGAGGCCCGGGGCGAACGCGATCAGGCAGCCCGCACCGAGCAGCCATCCGGCTATCACCAACCACGGCCGACGGGTGACCGCACGACCGAGGCGCGAAAAAGTGACAGTGACTGACATGTGGCACATCATGTCATGACCTCTCCCATGCCACGATGGGCGGGTGACAACCGACGTCGAACTCTCGGTCAACCGCCGGGAGCGCAAGAAGCTGGAGACCCGGGCCGCTCTCGAGCAGGCGGCGCTGCGACTCTTCGCCGAGAAGGGGTACGAGCAGACGACGGTCGACGAGATCGCGGAGGCGGCCGACGTGGCCGTCCGGACGTTCTTCCGGTACTTCTCCTCGAAGCAGCACGTGCTGTTCGGCGACGTCGCACACGACCGGGTCACCCGGCTGCGCAGCGAGCTGGCCGCCCGTCCGCGCGGGGAGCCGGTCCTCGCCTCTGTCCGCGCCGTGCTGGACGCCATGGACGTACCGGATCCGGAGGGCCAGCGGGAGATCATGGTGCGGATGCGGCTGATGGAACAGCAGCCCTCGCTCGTCTCGACCTACCTGCAGCTCAACCACGAACTGCGGCAGATGATCGCCGACTTCGTCGCCGAGCGGACCGGGCTGCCGGTGGACTCCGATCCGTACCCGCTGACCGTGGCGGCGGCAGTCACCTCCTCCTGGGACATCGCGCTGTCGGTCTGGGCCGCGACCGACGGCCGGCGGTCGCTGGCCGCCCTGCGACGCGAGATCTTCGCCGCGCTGACCGCCGGAATCAAGCGCCGGTGAACGACATCGTGGCAACGTAGAACGGTGGATCGGCATCGTCCACATCGGACAGACGCCACGCCGTACCGGACAACAGACCGGCCAGCTCGTCGGGTGTGCACACCAGATAGTCGAACCACTCGGAGGCCAGCCTGCGGTAGCGGATCCGCAACCGCAGCTGGCCGGCCATCCGGCCACGGGCCCGGTTGCGCTCGTGGTAGGCGAGGTGCGCCTGATCCGTCGTCTGGTACGGGTTGGTGCCCTGCGCCACGATCCGGGCGCCGGGCCGCGCCATCGCGGCCAGCGCGGCGAGGAAGACCGGCGCGCGCTCGCGGGACTCGAGCAACCCGAGGTTGTTGCCGAAGAGCGCGAACGTGTCGTACCGACGGCCGCTGTTCGCGTGCTCGTCCACCGTCGCGCAGACGGTGTCCCGTACACCGCGGGCGGCGGCGACCTCGACGGTGCCCGGCGATATGTCCAGCCCGGTCACCGTGAGCCCGCGGTCCTGCGCGGCGAGCGCGAACCGACCGCCGCCCACGCCGATGTCGAGTACGTGCCCGGACAGGCGTTCCAGCGCGCGGTGTTCGAAGGCGTACCAGTCCTCGGGCGAGGCGAGGTAGCGGATGGCCGGCACGCCGTTGACGTACCCGTCGTCCCGCTCGATGATCTCGATCGTCGGGCGCGGGTAGACGCCGCCGAGCGTCGGCCTCGGCCCCACTCCGGTGAGCTCGGCGAGGGCGTCCCGCAGCATCTCGCCGAACGGGTCATCCATATCGCTCACGGTAGCGGCCGCGCCCTATCGTGTCGGGCATGACGACGACCGTCGACGAGTTGGCCGCCAGCAAGTACGCGCTCATGACAACGTTCCGCAAGGACGGCACCGCCGTCGCGACTCCGGTCTGGATCGTGCCGTACGGCGACGCGCTCGCGGTGTGGAGCTACGTGGGCGCCGGCAAGGTCAAGCGCGTCCGGCGCCGGGCGGCCGTGACCCTGGCGACCTGCGACCTCCGCGGCAACAACGTCGGAGAGTCGTACCCCGGCCGAGCCCGGATCCTGGACGCGGTCGCGACCGAGGAGGTCCGCCGCCAGATCCGGAAGAAATACGGCATCAGTGGCCGCTTGACGCTGTGGCTCAGCAAAGTCCGCCGCGGTGATGCCGGCACGGTCGGCATCGAGATAACAATCGACTAACGGCTCGCCCGGCGGCGGAACGTCCACCGGCCGCTCGGGCGTCACGCCGGCATGCAGACACCGGATCTCGCGGTGCTCGAACGGCGCGCCCGGGAACAGGCTGCCGTCCGAGCCGGAGGCACCGACCGCATCGCCGGGCACATCGTGTGCGACGGGCTCGTCCGGATCTTCAAGACCGACGGCATCGAGGTGGTCGCGCTGCAAGGGCTCGACCTCGTCGTCGACCGCGGCGAGCTGCTGGCGATCGTGGGCGCGTCCGGCTCCGGCAAGTCGACTCTGCTCAACATCTTGTCCGGGCTCGACGTACCGACCGCCGGCATCGCCCGGGTGGCCGGGGTGGATCTGCTCGCGATGTCCGCCGGCCGACGGCTGCGCTACCGCCGGCACACCGTCGGCTTCGTCTGGCAGCAAACCGCCAGGAACCTGCTGCCGTACCTGTCCGCCGCGGAGAACGTGGCGCTGCCCATGCGACTGGCCGGCCGTCACGGTCGCAAGGTGCGCCGGCGCGCCCGGGAGCTGCTGGCGATGGTGGGCGTCGACTACTGCGCCGACCGGCTGCCCAGCCAGCTCAGCGGCGGCGAGCAGCAGCGCACCGCGGTCGCCGTGGCCGTCGCCAACAACCCGGAGGTGCTCTTCGCCGACGAGCCGACCGGGGAGCTGGACGAGGCCACGGCGGCCGAGGTGTTCGGCGCGCTTCGCACCATCAACGCCGAACTCGGCGTCACGATCGTCGTGGTCACCCACGACCAGGCCGTCGAGAGCCAGGTCCGCCGGACGGTCGCGATCCGCGACGGCCGGACCGCGGCGGAGGTACGCCGGACCGCCCGCCTCGCCGCGGACGGGCGTACCGAGCTGGTCAGCGAGGAGTTCGCGGTCCTCGACAAGGCCGGCCGGATGCAGCTGCCTCGGTCCTATGTGGACACTTTGCGGATGCGGGACCGGGTACGGCTGACACTGCAGCCGGACCGGGTCGAGGTACGCCCCGGCCACGAGGCCGGCTCATGACGCCGCTCGTCCGCGTGGATCGGGTGAGCCGGGTGTTCGGCCACGGCGCCCGCGAGGTCCACGCGGTACGGGAGGTCTCGCTGGTCGCGGCGCCGGGCGAGGTACTCGCGATCCGGGGCCGTTCCGGCGCTGGCAAGACGACGCTGCTCAACCTCATCGGCGGGCTCGACCGGCCGACGGCCGGCTCGGTCCACGTGGCCGGGCACGAGCTCACCGCCGCCGACGAACGCCGGCTGCGGCGGTTGCGGCGCGACACGATCGGTTTCGTCTTCCAATCCTTCGGGCTGATCCCGATCCTGTCGGCGGCCGAGAACGTCGGGGTACCGATGCGCCTGGCTCGCCGGCGGGCACGGGAGCGGGACGAACGAGTGTCGATGCTGCTCGAGCTCGTGGGGCTGGGCGCGCACGCGCGACAGCGGCCGTACGAGCTGTCCGGCGGGCAGCAGCAGCGGGTGGCGATCGCGCGGGCGCTGGCCAACGAACCGAAGCTCCTGATCGCCGACGAGCCGACCGGGCAGCTCGACTCCGAGACCGGCCGGCAGATCATGGACCTGATCCGGGCCGTGGTCCTCGCCCGCGGTACCACGGCCATCGTCGCCACCCACGACGCGGCACTGCTCGACCTCGCCGACCGCGTGCTCGTCCTGCGGGACGGTCGCATCGCGGACCCGGTACCCGCGGCGGGCTGAGGCGATGCGGCTCGTCCTGCGGCGGGCGGCGCTGGCCCGTACCCTGCTCGCCGCCGCCGCGATCACCGCGACCGTCACGACCGCGCTGCTCACCGCGTTCCTGCAGTTCGCGCAATTGCTGCCGGCGGCCGGGGGGCGCGCGGCGGTGGCCGGTGCCCCGGTGTCGGAGCGCACGCTGTTCGTCACCATGTCGGCGGGCGACAACGCCCAAGACCTCGAAGAGCGCGACGCCGCGGTACGAAAGCTGTTCACCGGCGGGCTGGGCGGCGTGCCGGTGACCGTGGACGGCGGCGCGTACGCGATCAGCCAGCGGCTGGCCGACGGCCGGTCCGCGGTGGTGGCGTACCTGGACCGGCTGGCCGACCACGCCGACCTGGTCGACGGGGCGTGGCCGGTGCCGGTGCCCCGGGGGCAGCCGGTCCAGGCGGCCGTTCCCGAGGCGGTAGCGGCAGCCCTCGGCGTCCGGGTGGGCGGGCGGATCGCCGTGACCGACGACCGGACGAAGAAGCCGGCACCCCTGGCGGTCGTCGGCGTGTACCGTCCCCGCGACGCCGGTGGCGGCTACTGGCGACTTGCCGCGGCACCGGTCGCGGCCGGTGGGCTCGGCCCGCTGGCGGTAGACCGCGCCGAGTTCCTGGCCCGCTACCAACTACTGTCCACAGTGAACTGGGTGGCCATCCCCGCCGCCGATCAGCTGGCCGGACGGCGGCTCGAGGCCGTCAGCGCGCAGGCGACCCGGCTGCGTACGACAGAAGCGCAGAAGCTCGGCCTGGACACCAGCACGAAGGTGTCGACCGGGCTCGACGAGCTGGCCGGCCGCCTGCGGGTGGCCGAGCTGGTCACCCGGTCCGGTCTGCTGCTGCCGGCGCTGTTGCTGACGCTGATCGCCGGGTACACCCTCTGGCTCGTCGCCGGCCTGCTCAACGACCAGCGGCGCGGGGAACACAGCCTGCTCCGGGCCCGGGGTGCCGCCCGGGGTCAGCTCGCCCGGCTCGCGACCGGCGAGGCGCTGCTCGTGGTCGTACCGGCCGGACTGCTCGGCGCACCGCTGGCCGCGGCGGCGCTGCGCGCCGCCGATCGCCGGCTGGCCACCCGCGGCCTCGCTCTGTCCACAGTGGATATTCCGATGTTGGGCGCCTGGCAGGGCTGGGCGATCGCCGTGGCGGCCGCGCTCTGCTGCGCGGTGGCGCTCGTCCTCCCGGCGGCACGACGAGGCCGCACCTGGGTAGCCGAGCAGCAGGAGCGATCCCGGCCGACGCGCTGGGCCGTGGCGCAACGCGCCGGGGTAGACCTGGCGCTGGTGGTGCTGGCCGTGCTCGCGTGGAGCCAGCTACGCCAGTACGGCGGTCCGCTGACCGGCCCGGCCGGCGCCCTCGGTATCGATCCGTTGCTGGTGACCGCGCCCGCGATCGGGGTGCTCGCCACGACCGCGGTGTCGCTGCGCCTGCTGCCCGCGGCGACCCGCGGCGGGGTACGCGTTGCCGAGCGACGGCGCTCGTTCGCCAGCCTGCTAGGCGTCTGGCAGGCCGACCGCCGGCCGCACGCCGGCCCGGTACTGCTGCTCGTGCTCGCGGTCGCGGTCGCCGCGCTGGCCGGTTGTGTCGCGGCGACCTGGCAGCTCTCGCAGCGGGACCAGGCCGCGCACGAGGCCGGTGCGGACCTACGGATCAGCCGGGCCACGGCGTCGGTACCGGCTCCGGCCGTCGCCGACCTGGCGGCCCTGCCGGGTGTGGCGACGGTGATGCGCGCCGACCGCGGCACGCTGCAGGTGTCCAACGAGGCAACGGCCACGCTGCTCGCGGTGGAAACCACGAAGGCCGCTCAGGTCATGCGGATCCGACCGGACCTCGCGGAGCCGGGTCTGTTCGACCGGATGCCGGCCCCCCGGCGCTTGTCGGGTACCGCGTTGCCGGCGCAGACCCGGCGGCTGACCGGCCAACTGCTGTTCGCGGTCAGCGGTACCGGTACCGCCCAGGCGTTTTCGACGGACGTCGCCGTCTACCTCGACGACGGCAGCGGGCTCCTGCAGCGCGTCTCCCTCGGCACCCCGCTGGCCAACCGCGCCCTGCCGTTCGACGTACCCGTGCCGGCCGGCAGCACGCTGGTCGGGCTGGCCTCGGGCGGCCGGCTGGAGTTCGATCCCTTCAACGAGGCGGAAGGGGGGTTCGAGGGTACGGTCGCGTGGACGATCAGCGGGCTGGCGGCGGTCGACGCGCAGGGGGCCAGAACCGAGGTGACCGCGCCCACGACGTGGGAACTGGACACGACCGCCGACCAGTTCCTGCATCTCGGCGAGGCGAAGGTGACCGGCCTCGACGTCCGGTACACCGTCTCCATCGACGCCTTCATGACCAACGCGTGGACCTTCCGGCTGGCCGATGTGGCTTCGGCCCGCGAGCCGGTACCGGCGCTCGTCACGCCGGCCGTGCTCGCGGGTACGAGCAAGAAGGTCGGCGACAGGGTCGAGCTGGGCAGCTCGGGCGGGACAGCGCCGCTGGAGATCAAGATCGTCGGCGTGCTCGACGCGCTGCCCTCCGCGCCCGGCGCCGGAGGCGTCGTCGTCGACCTGCCGACGTACGCGGGCTACCGGTTCGCCCACGAGCAGCTCGCGGCGAGCGCGGCCGAATGGTGGCTGGCTACCCGCGCCGGGGAACATGACCGGGCAGCGGCCGCGGTAGCCGGGCAGAGCGGCCTCGCGGTCGTCGACCGGGAAGCGCTCACCCGCCGGCTGCTCGACGACCCACTCGGCATCGGCGTACTGCTCGCGCTGTACGCCGCCGCGCTGGCCGCCACGGTCCTGGCCGGCTTCGGCCTCGCGGTGGACGCCCGTTCCACCGCCCTGCGCCGCAGCGGTGAGATGGCCGTCCTGCACACGCTCGGCGCCTCCCCGAACGCGCTCGCCCGGGCTCTCGTCGTCGAGCAGGCGCTGCTCGCCGGCCTCGGTGTCCTCAGTGGACTATTGGTCGGTATCGCGGTCGCCGCGGCAATGGCACCCGCGCTCGTGCTGACCGCGGCGGCCAGGGCGCCGGTACCCCCGGCCCTGCTGGTCGTCCCCCCGACCGAGACCGGCCTGCCGGCCCTGGCTCTGTTGCTCGTGGCCCTGCTGCTCGGCGCGGTGGTCGCCCGGCGCACCCGCCGCGAGGTCGTAACGGGGTTGCTGCGAATGGGGACCGAGCAATGAGGATGGTGATAAGGCGAACGCGTGCCCACAGTGGACTGTGGATGGTCGTGGCGCTGCTCGCGCTGGCGACGGTGTTCGGCGCGGCGGCCGAACCGCGGGTACGCAACCGGGCCGAGGACGCCGCACTGCGCGACATGGTCCGATCGGCGCCGATCTCGGTCCGGGACATCTCGCTGGACTTCGTCCGGTTCTCGTCGCAGCAACCGCCGGACGTCAACCACCTGCGCGATCGGGCCAGGCAGGTACTGCCATCGCAACAGGCCGCCCTGGTCGAAGACGTCTGGGCGTGGACGCGGACCGCCGCCCAGCTGATCGGCGGGCCGGGGCTGACCCGCCTGCCGGCCGGCTACACCCCGCGGGTGACCGTCGAGTACCACACCGCGTTCCCCGAGGCGGTACGGCTGATTCGCGGTAGCCAGCCAGCCAGCCGGGACGGCGTGATCGAGGCGATCGTCTCGACCACCGTGGCCGAACGGCTGGCGCTGCGCATCGGTGGTGAGTACGAGATGGCGGGTCAGCAGCGGCTGCGGGTCGCCGGCGTGTTCGCCCCACTGGACGCGGCCGCGGCGGTCTGGCTGAGCGAGCCGACCGCGCTGACCACGGGCATCGTCGACGACGCGCCGAGTCCACAGGCGGACCCGATCCTGCGCCGGACCGGGACGCTGTTCACCGACGTGGCGGGACTACACCTCCTCGAGGAGCACGAGCCGATCTGGAGCATGACCAGCACGGCGCGGATCCGCCTCGCGGCCGATCGGCTCGACGCGGGTGAGGTCGGCGGGCTGCGGTCCACATTGGACGACCTGCGCGGGTCGCGCCGACTGGCCGGCTTCCGGCTCGACACCGGGCTGGACCGGCTGCTCGACGACTTCACGCGGCAGGCGGGCTCGTTACGGGCGGTATTCGCGGTCGTGCTGGCCGGTGCGCTGGGTGCCGCGCTCGGACTCGGGGTGCTCGCCGCCCGCCTGGCCGTGGACCGGCGACGCAACGAACTCGCCCTCGTGCGGGCGCGCGGAGCCGCGGTGCACCGGCTCGCCGCGGCTCTGGGCATCGAGGCGCTGCTCGTGGTCGCGCCGGTGGCGGTCGCCGCCTGGGCCGTAGCCCGGATGGTGCCGGGCCGGCCCGCGGAGGGCGTTGGCTGGCTACCGCTCGCGTCTGCCGGGGTGGTGGCGGCCGCCGTACCGCTGGCCGGCGCAATGGCGCATCGCCGTGCGCGGCTCGGTACCGAACGACGCGATGTGGCACTGGCCCGGCCCTCGGCGGCCCGGGGCACGGTCGAGGTACTGGCGATCGTGCTGGCCGCGCTCGGCGTCCTGCTCCTGCACCGGCGGGGGCTGTCGACCCGCGGCATCGACCCGTACCTGTCCGCGGTACCGCTGCTGATCGGGGTGGCCGTGGGCCTGCTTGCCCTGCGGCTGTACCCGTTGCCCATCCGGCTGCTCGGCCGACTCGCGGTACGGCGGCGGGGAGCGGTGGCCTTCCTCGGGCTGGCCCGGGCCGGCCGGGTGGGCCCGGCCGCGGCGCTGCCGCTGGTGGTACTGGTGCTGGCCGTCGCGACCGGTAGTTTCGCGGGTGCGGTCCGGGCCGGGGTGACGGCCGCTCGAGATACCGCGGCGGCTCGCGAGGTCGGCGGGGACTTCCGGTTGTCCGCGGGCGACGCGGCGTTCACTCCGGAGACGGTCGGCGCCGCGGCCGCCGTGCCTGGCGTCACCGAGGTCGCCGCGGTCTATCGGACCTTGCCCGGTAGGGCGATCCAACGCGCGCGGGGTGCCGAGGAGACCACGGTGGTCGTCGCACTGGACGTGCCTGCGTACCGGAGGATCCTCGGCGAGATCGGCCTCGACCTGGCCCTGCCGACGGAGCTGGCACCCGACGGCGATGACCGTCTCCCGGCGTACGCCTCGCCCGCGCTCGCGGCCCGGATGGACGACACGGTGACCGTGCGGCTGGACGGCACGGACCGGCCGGTGCGCGTGGTCGGCTCCGGCGCGGACCTGCCCGGGCTGCGCCGCGCGGCGATCGACTTCCTCGTGGTGCCGTGGGTGCCGGGGATGCCGCTGAACGAGCTGCTCGTCTCGGGCTCCGGCGCCGACGAGGCACAGCTGCGGGCCGCCGTCGAGACGGCGAGCGCCGGCCGGCAGGTCACCTCGACCAGCCTGGCCGCGCAGCGCCGTGCGCTGGAACAGCATGCGTTCAACGAGGGGATCACGGTCGCCTTCACGATGGGTACCGCGGCCGGCCTGCTCGCCGCACTTCTCGCGGTGACCCTGACCCTCGTGGTGGACGCCCCGGCCCGGGGACGGGCGGTGTCGCTGCTGCGCACGATGGGCTTGTCCGTGCGCCAGGCACGGACCTTGCTGTTGATCGAACTGCTACCGCTGGTCGGGGTTGCCGTCCTCGCGGGAGCCGCGGTCGGAATCGCCCTGCCGATGTTGCTCGCGCCGGCCCTCGGGCTGGACGCGTTCACGGCCGGGGTGCCTATGAAGTTCGACCTGGACCCCGCCACGGCAGCCTTGTTGGCCGGCCTCTGCGGGGGATTGGTGATCGTCGGCGTTCTGACGGAGGCGGCCGCCAACCGGCGACTCGGCCTGGGTACGGTGTTGCGAGCCTAGTTTCGTGGGCCGGATCTGCGCCGACCGAAAGGTCCAGGCGCCAGGGCCGACACAGCCTGACTATGGCTTTCGAATCGCTTCTACTCGCCCGTGCGCTGCTGAGGAATCTGGCCCTGCAAGAGGGCGCGCACTTCCGATTCGCGGTAGCGACGATGGCCACCGAGCGTCCGGATTGCGCTTAGCTTGCCCGCCTTTGCCCACCTGGTGACGGTCTTCGGGTCGACACGGAACATCGACGCAACCTCGGCCGGCGTCAACAGTGGCTCCGGTTCGTGCGTACGCGATGCCATCGGTCACTCCTCCACATGTACCTACAAACGACGGCCGGGGTCCCGCCGGCCGACGCGTTTCCATGGTCCGGCTAGTCCCCGATGTCCGACATGGGCCGAACGGCTGAAGGTCCGTGGATGGACGGATGATTAATGCCCGATTTATCTATTTTTTCTACGCCAGATTCCACCATATTCGGATCATTGGTCACACTGAGTGAGCGCTCAGTAACGAGGAATCTTTACATTTGCGGCGTGCGATTTGTAGTTAGTTGGACCGTTCGAGTAACTGTACGGCCCTCCACCTGCTAACAAGCTTTTCGTATGCCTCGGTCGCCGTGTCCGGATCCCCGGCGGCGAGCCCGGCGAGCCCGGACGCGACCAATCCGGGTGAATCATCCTCACGCAACGCATCGTCACGAAGCAGCTCGACGAGCCCGCCGTAGTCCAGTTCGAGCACCGAACGGGGGTGAAAATCCTCGAGCCACCGGGCACCCTCCTCCACCGCGGTGGTGATCGGGGCGTCGCCGACCGACTTGCGTAGGACCGAACAGGCCCGGTGCGCGCGGCGGCGGGCGCGGGAGATCTCCGTCCGGTACCGCAGCGCCCGGCGCCCCGGCCGGAACGACAGCTCCCGCTCGTCCAGGTCGACGAAGACGAACCAACGCAGCGGTACGCCCCACGTCGCGATCTGCTCGTGCACCCGCGGCATGCCCCGCTCGAGCACGCGAGGACCGCTGCGCCAATCGTCCACAATGGCCTTTGCCTGCCCGGCCAGCACCGGCGGTACGAACGCGTCGGCGATGATCGACGGCACGCCGTCCCGCGCGGTCAACGCCGCCTCGGCGACCCGGAAGCGCAGGTTCCAAGGGCAGATCAGGACCGTGTCGTCGGTCTCCAGCACGTACGCCTCGTCCGGCAGGTCGGGCAGCCGGGTCCAGCCCGCGCCGAGCGCCTCGAGGACCGCCGTCCGCTGCCGTACCGGGCCTTCCGCCGGGGCCACCGCCCGCCCTTCCTTGACGTACCGGCGCCAGTAGACCTGCCGTTCGCGGTCGAAGGCGGTCAGCGGCTCGTAGACCCGGAGGTACGCGGCGAAGAGGGACGGCACTCCGCGATCCTCGCACGGCCTGGGGCCGGCAGGTCCCCGTCCCCGCACACTGTCCCGACCTTCGCTCGCACTGCGCGGCTCACCCGTTCGCTCCTCGCGCTCGCTAGGCTCGGCATTGCCGGTAGTACCCGACCGGGCTGTGTCGCCGCCGCCTCACAAGGGCGGACGGCCACCTCACGACTTGGAGCGAACATGGGCGTCTTCTCCTACGACACAGGGCACGAGCAGGTCGTCTTCTGCCAGGACAAGCCCACCGGCCTGCGGGCCATCATCGGCATCTATTCGACCGCGCTCGGCCCGGCGCTGGGCGGCACCAGGTTCTACCCGTACGCCACGGAGGCCGAGGCGATCCACGACGTCCTGGAGCTGTCCCGCGCGATGGCGTACAAGAACGCGCTCGCCGGCCTGGACCTCGGCGGCGGGAAGGCAGTGATCTGGGGCGATCCAGCGAAGATCAAGTCGGAAGCGCTGCTGCGGGCGTACGGCCGGTTCGTCGAGTCGCTCGGCGGGCGGTACTACACCGCTTGCGACGTCGGCACCTACGTCGGCGACATGGACATCGTGGCGCGCGAGACGCGGTACGTAACCGGCCGGTCGACCCACTACGGCGGTGCCGGCGACTCCTCCGAGCTGACCGCCTGGGGAGTGTTCCAGGGCATGCGCGCCGCGGCCGAGCACATATGGGGCGCTCCCACGCTCGCCGGCCGCCGGGTCGGCATCGCCGGACTCGGCAAGGTCGGCCGGTGGCTGGTACCCCACCTGATCGATGACGGCGCCCGGGTCGTCGCCACCGACGTCAGCCCGAAGGCGCTCGACTGGGCCCGGGAGAAGCACCCCCAGATCGACCTCGTACCGGACACCCACACGCTGATAACGTCGGACATCGACGTCTACGCCCCGTGCGCCCTCGGCGGCGCGCTGGACGACGACACCGTACCGGTGCTGCGCGCCACCGTGGTCGCCGGCGCCGCCAACAACCAGCTCGCTCACCCCGGCATCGAGAAGATGCTGGAGGAACGCGGCATCCTGTACGCCCCCGACTACGTGGTCAACGCCGGCGGTGTGATCCAGGTCGCCGACGAGATCGACGGATTCAACTTCGAGCGGGCCAAGCAGCGCGCCACGAAGATTTTCGACACGACCAAGCAGATCCTCGCGCTGGCTCAGGCCGACGGCGTACCGCCGGCCGTGGCCGCGGACCGGCTCGCCGAACGCCGGATGGCCGAAATCGGCCGGCTGAAGGCGATCCGGACCTGACCGGCGGTACCCCGTCGGTCACGACCAGACAGCTGTTCACTCGTTACTGCCGCAATCCGGACACCCGCGGCTCGCCCGGGTAACCCGAGATGCCGAACATGGGCTCGTCCATGTACCGTAAGAGCCACGAGAGATGCCTGACGTCATCGGGGGCCCTCCGGGCTGCCCCGTAATTCTGTGCGAGGGGGTCGAGCCATGGGGCGCGGCCGTGCTAAGGCCAAGCAGACAAAGGTGGCCCGGGAGTTGAAGTACCACTCCCCCAACACCGACCTCGCCGCGTTACAGCGCGAGCTCTCCGGTGAAGGTGGGAAGTCGGACGACGGCCTCGACGACCACGACGAGTACGCGGATTACGCGGACTACGTCGACGACGAGCCCGACGACGCCGACAACTGGACAACGACCCGTCGCTGACCCTACGGTCGCACGAGCACGCGGGCCTTCCCCGCGTGCTCAGTTTGTGCTTCCGTCACCGCCCCTGCCCCCAGCTCCGTCCGCCTCCGTCGATCATGAACTTTGTTGCGGGTTCGACGGCGTGTCGTCCCCCTAACTTCATGATCAACCGCCTCGCGTGGTGCTTACCGCGGGGGGCGGTTCGTGAACTGGTAGAAGGTCGGGAAGGCGTCCTCGAACGGGCGCCAGCCGGGTCTGCCATCGCCGACGCCGCCCTCGTGGCGGGCGATCCAGGTGGCCTCGGCCTCGGCGACCAACGCCGACAGCCGCGGGGCAAGCGCGTTCAGCCGGTGGGCTAGCTCGTCAGGCGTGATCTCGGACATGGTCCAGCACTCCCTCCAGTAGACCGATCTTGCTGTTCCGGCAGTGGTTGGTCTGCGTGCCGTCGAACCGCCCGTGCTCGAAGAACCGGTTCGCCGCATGCCCGCCACCACAGAAGCCGAAGTACGGGCAACTCGACCGGCACGCTTCCACGCCGACGAGGTACTCCGCTATCCAACCGGCCGGTGAGTCGGCAGCCGCCGACACGATGTCCGACAGCGGTGTGTCCAGCACGCTGCCCGAGGCGAAGTCGCCGTACCGCTCGTCCGCGAACCCGGCCAGTTCGGGGGAGAGCAGTACCACGCGGCCGTCGCACCCGATGGAGGGAATCGGGTCGATGTACCGCGGCAGCAGGTCGTCGGCACCGTCGGCGAGCCAGGCGCCGGCGTACCGGACCGCCCACTCGACCTCGCGTACCTCGATCCGGGGATCGGCGCGCCAGGCCTGGGTCAGCTCGGCCCAGAACTGCCGTACCGAGTCCGTGGCGTGCGCGTTGGAGCGCTTGTTCACGCCCTCCTGCTCCTCGACGTTGATGCCGAGTGCGTAGCAACCGAGGGCACGGAAGTAGTCGTAGAGCTCGCCAGCCAGGCCGGGGTCCGGCTGGGACACGACGCACAGGGCGGCGAACGGGATGTCGTGCCGGCGCAGGGCCTCGATGCCGCGGTGAATCCGGTCGTACGCCGGTCGGCCACCGCGGTCGACCCGTTGCGCTGTCCGGAGTGCCGGCCCGTCCACGCTGATCCCGACCCGGACGCCGTGGGCCAGGAAGAACTCGCACCATGCGTCGTCGACGAGCGTCGCGTTCGTCTGCACATGGTGCTCTACGCCAACGAATGGGGCCATCAGCGCGGCGAGGTGGTCCCGCCCCGCCGCGAGCGGCTCACCGCCGTGCCAGACGATCGAGAACCGCTGCGCCTCGGCCGCCCACTGGTTGGCCGTCGCCGCCGTCGCCTCGGCCACCGCAATCGACATACGTCTATCTAATCCACGGTGAGGCAAATAGCAATATGCACAATCCAGATTGCACAATGTCGTCGGCTGCATGATCAAGTACGAGGGGACGGTTGCGATACCGCGCATCCCCGTGAAGCTGCGCAGCCGCGCGGACACGGTGCCTCCTGAGGAGTGAACGCCAGAACTGACGCTCCGTTCAGGCTATGTGCACCTGGCTACTCGGGTGAAGCCCCAATCAGGTATGCGAACGATTACTCATGATCGTCACTGCACGACTTTTCACCCGCTGGTGTGCGAACCCAGCATCTGGACGACGCCCGTACCATCGACGATCTCGCCGACCTGCCACGCGTCGAGGCCGCGTCCACGCAGGAAGGCCAGCGCGCGGTCGCAGTCGTTGGCCGACACCACGGCGAGCATGCCGACGCCCATGTTGAACGTGGACTCCATCTCCATCGGCTCGATGCGGCCCTTGGACTGCACCAGCTCGAAGATGGGGCTCGGCCGCCACGTTGAACGGTTCACGACCGCGTCGACGTAGTCGGGCAGCACGCGTACCAGGTTGCCCGGAATGCCGCCGCCGGTGATGTGCGCGTACGCCCGGACCTCGCACTCCTTGATCAGGTCGAGGCAGTCCTTGGAGTAGATGCGGGTCGGCGTGAGCAGCTCCTCGCCGAGGGTCCGCTGCAGTCCCAGCTCCTCCACGACGGTGTCCAGCCGCATCCGAGCGGCGCCGAGCAGCACGTGCCGGACGAGGGAGTACCCGTTCGAGTGGAGACCCGACGACGGCATAGCGATGACGACGTCGCCGACCTCGACGCGGTCCCGCCCCAGGATCTGGTCCGCCTCGACCACGCCGACCCCGGTCGCCGACAGGTCGTACTCGTGTGGCCGCAGCACACCCGGATGCTCGGCCGTTTCACCGCCGATGAGCGCGCAGCCGGCGGTACGGCAGCCGTCGGCGATACCTGCGCCGATCTCGGCCACCCGCTCCGGTACGACCTCGCCGCAGGCGATGTAGTCCTGCATGAACAGCGGCTCCGCGCCACACGCGACGATGTCGTCGACCACCATCGCCACCAGGTCGATGCCGACCGTGTCGTGG
>DASRII010000384.1:0-4417 GCA_035650075.1 Micromonosporaceae bacterium
AGGTGCCGGGACGGTACGCGAATGGTCGGTCAGACGCGACGAGCGGCGCGACGAGTGGCCGGCCCGCCCACCCTGGGCGGGCCGAGGAGCGCGACAGAGGCGTGGACTGCCAGCTCGGTGATGTCGCTGACGCGGCCGCCGTCCTCGACGGTGGTGGCGGTCAGCTCCCGGAGCCCGCCGAGCAGCATGACGGCTAGCTGCCGCGACACCGGCTCCGGCCGAACGGCGCGCCACGCATCGGTGTCACACAACGTCTGGATCATGGTGACGAAGGCTTCCATCGTGTCGCGTTGCAGCCGGCGGGCCGCGGCGCCGAGCGACGGCACGTCACGGATCCAGCTGAGCGTGATCGCGGGCCGGGACTCGGTACAGGCGATCCACGCCTCCACGGCCTGCCGCACCTGGCTCCGCCACGGTGCGCTCTGGTCGACGGCGGCGGTGATCTGGCGGATCATCTGCGCGTTGGCCTCGGTGAGGAGCGCGACGAAACAGGCTTCCTTGTCGGAGAAGTGTTCGTAGAAGGTGCGCCGTGAAGTCCGCGCGCGCCGCACGATGTCGGCGACCGTGGTGTTCCGGTACCCATCCTCCACAATGGACGCCGCGAGACCGTCGAGCAACCGCTCGCGCGCACCAGCCGCCAGAGTCGTAACCATTGCATCGGATGGTACACGAGCGTACCGTGAGCTGGTACGCTCGCGTACCAACTGGGGAGGTCTGCTCGACATGCTGCCCGCGGGTCCGACGACTCCTCGTCTGGTACAGGGTGCCTACGCGTTGACCGTTCCGCAACGCGGGATGCGCCAGATGCGCGACCGCTACGGGGACGCCTTCACCGTCAACGTGCCGGTCTTCGGCCGAGCCGTGGTCATCAGCGATCCCGCCGAGGTCCGGCAGGTGTTCATGACCGGCTCCGACGCGGCCGACAACCTCGACCGGAACCTCGGGCGGCTCCTCGGTCCCGGCTCGCTGTTCGCGCTGGGGGGCGAGGAACACCACCGGCAACGCCGGCTCCTCGTCCCGCCGTTCCATGGCCGGCGGTTGGCGGCGTACGAGCGGATCGTCGAGGACGAGACGATTCGGGAAATCGCCTCGTGGCCGCAGGGGCGGAGCTTCCCGACGCTGCCCTCGATGATGCGCATCACGCTGAACGTCATCCTGCGCGCGGTGTTCGGCTCCGAGGGTGAAGAGTTCATCGCGCTACGCGAAAAGCTGCCACGGGCGGTCAAGCTCGGCTCGCGGCTGGCGGTTCTGCCGCTGCCACAGGTCGACTGGGGACGGTGGAGTCCCTGGGGACGGTTCTGGGCGATGCGCCGGGAGTACGACGCGATCATCGAACGGTTGATAGCGAAGGCCGAGCACCTCGACGAGCGGGACGACATCCTCGCTCTGATGCTGCAGAGCCGCTACGACGACGGCTCGGCGATGAGCCACCGCGAGATCGCGGATCAGCTCCTCACCTTGCTCGTAGCCGGACACGAGACGACCGAGACGACGCTCGCGTGGGCGGTCGAGCGGCTGCGCCGCCATCCGGCTGTGCTACGCGAGCTCGTCGACGAGGTCGAGGCGGGCGGCAATGCCTTGCGCGAAGCCACGATCCTCGAGATACAGCGCAGCCGTCCGGTGATCGACCTGGTAGGCCGGCAGGTCAAGGCCGACAGCGTCCAAATTGGACGGTGGACCGTGCCGAAGGGGTACGCGATCCTGGTCAGCATCGCGCTGATCCACGACAACGAATCGCTCTTCCCGAACCCGAATGCATTCGACCCGCACCGCTTCCTCGGTGGCCGACCGGACATGTACCAGTGGATCCCGTTCGGCGGCGGAACCCGGCGCTGCCTCGGCGCCGCCTTCGCCACCATGGAGATGCACACCGTCCTCCGCACGATGCTGCGCGAGGTGACCCTGGTGCCGACCGACGAGCCCGGCGAACGCTGGCACTCGCGCGGCGTCGCCAACGCCCCGGCCAAGGGAGGCCGTGCGGTCGTTCACCGCCGGACCACCACTGCTTGGTCCGGGCTATGCCTTCCGCCCGAGAGCCCCATGAAGGAGGACCGATGCCTCGACGAAGGATCGCCGGCCGCCCGGTCATGATTACCGGGGCCGCGTCCGGGATCGGCCGCGGCCTGGCCCAACGGCTGTCCGGACTGGGCTCGCCGGTGGCGATCGCGGACGTGGACGAGCCCGGGCTGAAGGCCACCGCGGCTTCGCTGCCCGGTCCGGTGCTCAGCCGGCTGCTCGACGTCCGCGACGCGGCCGACCAGGCGCGGTTCGCCGACGAGGTTCGCGAGTGGCTCACCGCACCGCTGGCGGCGGTGTTCAACAACGCCGGCGTGGCCGTGGCGTCGTCGGTCAAGGATGCCGTACCGGAGGACGACAGCTGGCTGTTCGAGACGAACTTCTGGGGCGTGGTCAACGGCACCCGGGCGTTCCTGCCGATCCTGCTGGAACAGAACGACGGCGCGATCGTGAACACGTCGAGCGTGTTCGGGTTGGTCGGCATTCCGTACCAGAGCGCCTACTGCGCCGCCAAGTTCGCCGTCCGCGGCTTCACCGACGCACTGCGCCAGGAGCTGCGCGGCACCGGCGTACGGGCGATCAACGTACATCCCGGCGGTGTCACCACGAACATCGCCCGCAACGCTCGCATCCGCAGCGACCCGGAGGGTCGAGGGCGGACACCGGAACAGATGGCGGCACAGTTCGAGGCCGCCACCATGACGTCACCCGACAAGGCCGCGGCGATCATCCACAATGGAGTCGAGCGCGGCAAGGCCCGGATCCTCGTCGGGCCGGACGCGTACCTGTTCGACGCGCTTGCCCGCATCACGCCCACCCACTACTACTCCGTGCTCGCGCGCCTGCAGTCTCGGTTGCGCGCCCGGGTGGAGGAGCGCGCATGACGCACGTCGACGTGCTCATCGTCGGCGCCGGGCTGTCCGGCATCGGGGCGGCATACCACATCCAGTCCGCCTTCCCCGACCGAACGTACGCGATCCTCGAGTCGCGGGACGCGATCGGTGGCACCTGGGACCTGTTCCGCTACCCCGGAGTGCGGTCGGACTCCGACATGCACACCCTCGGCTACCGCTTCCGGCCGTGGACCCAGGCCAAGGCCATCGCGGACGGGCCGGCTATCCTCGACTACATCCGCGACACCGCCGTCGAGGCCGGCATCGACGAGCACATCCGATTCGGGTACCGGGTCACCGGCGCCGAATGGTCCACAGTGGACGCACGGTGGACGGTGGACGCCGTGCACCGCGACGAGACCGTCCGGTTCACCACCAACTTCCTGTACCTGTGCACGGGCTACTACCGCTACGACAACGGATACGAGCCGGAGTTCCCCGGCATCGAACGGTTCGGCGGCACGGTCGTACACCCGCAGCACTGGCCAGAGGACCTCGACTACACCGGCAAGCGGGTCGTCGTGATCGGCAGCGGCGCGACGGCCGTGACGCTCGTACCGGCGATGGCCGACCGGGCCGCGCACGTGACGATGCTGCAGCGCTCACCGACGTACATCCTGTCGGTACCGACCGAGGACCCGATCGCCAACTGGCTGCGCCGCGTGGTCGGGCCACGCCGCGCGTACCCGATCGTCCGGTGGAAGAACGTCGCCCTCGGTACGCTGATCTTCCAGCTCAGCCGGCGCCGTCCCCACATCATGAAATCCTTGCTCCGCAAGGCGGCGATCCGCCAACTGCCACCCGACTACGCCGTCGACACGCACTTCCAGCCGCGGTACCAGCCGTGGGACCAGCGGCTGTGCCTGGTCCCCGACGGCGACCTGTTCACCGCGATCAGCGACGGGCGCGTGAGCATCGTCACCGACGAGATCGCCGAGTTCACCGAGGCGGGGCTGTGCCTCGAGTCCGGTACCGAACTCGCCGCGGACATCGTCGTCACCGCGACCGGGCTACGGCTGCTCGCTCTGGGCGGGATCCAGCTCACCGTCGACGGGCGCGAGGTCAAGCTGCCCGACACGATGGCGTACAAGAGCATGATGCTCAGCGGCGTACCGAACTTCGCGTTCACCGTCGGCTACACCAACGCGTCCTGGACGCTGAAGGCCGACCTGGTCAGCGAGTACGTCGTCCGGCTGCTGCGGCACATGGACGCCCGCGGCTACGACCGGTGCGTACCGACCAACGACGACCCGAGGGTCACCGAGCGGCCCCTGCTCGACTTCCAGGCCGGCTACGTACTGCGCTCGATCGACGAGTTTCCCAAGGCCGGCTCGCGACCCCCGTGGCAGCTCGGCATGAGCTACGCCCACGATGTGGTGAAGCTGCGGCACGGCCGGATCGACGACGGCGCGATGCGGTTCTCTCGCTAGCCGGGGCGGACACCGAGCACGCAGAAGATGCGGTCGTCCGGGGTGGCCGGGGACCGGGTGAACCCGTGGCACACCTCG
>DASRII010000385.1:0-2431 GCA_035650075.1 Micromonosporaceae bacterium
CAGGTGTACAGACCGGCGAGCTTGACCTGGCGCCCCAGCGCACCCCGCTACCGGCGATGTCGATGACCGGCCAGGTGGACGGCAGGGCGAGGCGGGGCGCGATCCACTGCGGGGCGAGATGCCGCCAACTGGTGCACCAGAGCAGTTCGGCGCCGCGGGCGGCGAGCCGCCGCAGCCAGACGCCGTGCCGGCGGTGCAGCCACACCGTGCCGGTGACGTGTACACCATCGGGGCCGGGCCCGACGTAGAGGTGCTTGCGGTACCCGTGCGCGGCGGCGCGGACCGGGTCGTCGGGGGTTGAGGACCCCGTCGACGTCGACGGCCACAACCGGCCGCGCCGGGTCGCCGTCGACGCGGTGGTGCATGTCGTTGCCGACACCGGCCAGGCGGCGCGGTGTCGGTGTGTCAGCGGCCAGTTGATATTCCCCGCTGGCGGCCATCTACCATGGAACTATCTGGCCGCGAATGTGACTCTGCGTGCGCCTGCTCGGCGAGGCTCTGGGCGAGCTAAGCCGCGGCAACGGCCATGGCGAGTGTTCACTCCGACGCGGCCCCTGGAGTAGAGAGCCACTCCAGCATGCATCTTGTGCACCCTCGCGACCGGCCGCGCGCAAGCACCGGTTGAGAGGATGAAGATGTGACCCACAACCCAGACGGCGACCCCGCCGCGTTCGATCCCACAGACCTCGACGCGGTGAACGCCTGGCTCGACGACCCGGTCGTGAGCGCGCTACATGAAGACCTCGGGCGACAGTTCCGTGCGCTGCCGCCAGAGCAGCAGCTGGCCGAACTCGTCCCGGAGTTGGGGAAGGCGCAGGCTCGGTACGAGGAACTCGCTGGCACGGTCGCCGAAGCACCCGTCGACGATCCTCGCCGGTTCCTGCTCATTGCGATGGGTGATGAGGTGGAGAAATTCCGCACCCGGATCAACGAACTCGGCGGCAGCGCCTAGCGCCGGCGGTGTGCGGAACGAGATCGATACCTTGTTCTGCGTCGATGTCGGTGGCGCCCGCCATACTTGCTGCATGACCGATCTCGCGTACATGGTCCGAGAAGACTGGGCTCAGCAGGGCACGGCGATGGTTTCAAGTAGCGCTCGTATCCGCGAATGGCTCGGCGACGGACCTATAGTCTTCGCGGTCACCGACAAGAGGAAGTTCAACGGCGTCCACAGCGCCGATCTTGAAACGGCAGAGTACATCGTTGCGGGCCACGCGCGGCCCGATGTCGTTGACATTGCTGATCTCACGCGTCTCGCCGACGATGACCGACTGGTCAATGTCGCGGTCGTGGTGCTGCATCCGTTCGATCAGCGGGACTGCGAGGCCCTCAGCAAGATGATCGGATCTGAAGCGGCCGGCCGCGTTTTCGTCCTGATCTGGACTCCAGAAGACATCGTCCGCGCTTGGCTGGACGGACACGGTGCTGTCGACCTGCACACCGGAGCGCCGTTGCCTGCGCCCGACCCTCTCCAGGTCGCCGCCGCCAAGCTGATGGTCGACGAGCAGTACAACGGGCTGAGTTCCGGTCGTGGCAAGGACGCTGTCGTCCAGTTGCTGCGGGCCTTCACGGGCTCGGGGTATCCGCTCGATCAGGACGCCTGGCTCCGGGCGTTCTTCGCCGCGGGCGGAGCCTTCCGTCACGCTGACTCGGTGGTGAAGTTCGTAAAGGAGATGAAGGCCGGCACCAAGCACCGCGTCACGCCTCGATTTCGCGATGACATCCTCGACACCCTGCGAGAGCGGGTGACATCGTCGTAGGGATATACGCGTCAGCTGGTTGCGGTGGGCCGCGTCGCGTAGCCCGAAGCCGCTGTCCCAGGGCTGCTTACGCTCGGCTCACTGATCACGCATCTCGATATACATGTCCGGGTACGCCGCGATCATCGCGAGTCGGCTTTCATCGAGGGCCGGGCTGGTTGCGGCCGGAAGCGTGATCAGTTGGCCAGCCCCGGTGGCGTCAGGAGCCGCTACCACGTTGTTCCGGACGGGGTCGGCGACCAGCGTCAATCCAGCCAACTCCTACGCCCGCCATCGAGCCCTCCTCTCCAAGGACCCACGCGTACGACAGTCTGCCGGTAACGGTCAGTGAAAACGCAACTGGCCGTACCTGGGGAATTCCAACTGGCCGCTGACATCGGTGGCGCCGGTTCGGCCGGGCCTGCCGAGGGTTCGGAATGGCGGTGCCGGCCCGGCCACCGCGGACCCGCCGGTCCATCGCTGGCGACGACTCCGGCCGCGTGGCAGGTACGTGTTGTCGGCCCGGCACGGGCGTGCCACGTCCGCCACGACCGGCCGGTTGTCGCCGGTGCTGTGTCCGGGTGGCGAAGGCGGGGGGTGCCGGTGGCGGTTCACGGGGTGACCCGGTTGATGTGCGCGGGGGTGTCGGCGGGTACCGGCTCGACGTGGCGGAGCCATCCGCGGGGCATCCG
>DASRII010000386.1:0-15477 GCA_035650075.1 Micromonosporaceae bacterium
CGCAGCCCTGACCGTGCTAACTGTGTCCCCACCGGTGGTGCACGAGCAGGACGCCGCCCCCCTCCTCACCCCCCTGCGTTGATCATGAACTTTGTTTCGGTGTCGACGGCGTGTCGTCTCACCAACTTCATGATCAACAGGCCTATGTGGCGGTGGTCCGGCCGGAAACGCGTTTCCCGCTCGCAGGCATCCGCGCTTGCCCTCCCATCTTCCTAGGACGCTTTGGGGGGCGTGCTCCGTGACACACCCTCGAGCCAGGAACGCGTCGATGATCGCCAGGTCACCCTGTTCTGGCCGGCGAGAACCGCGCTCTGGGGGAGCACCAGCAGGGCGGCCCGGCAGGCTCTACGTCTCGGGTGGCCGGCTTCACCATCCACTGTAGACAGACGTCCGCCCACGGCCGGCTTGCCGTGGGCGGACGGATGGGATGTGAGCTAGAGACCGAGTACGCGGTCGAGGAAGTCGCCGTACCCGCGCATCGCGATCCGCAGTTCCTCGGTGCCGGTCGTGGCGCCCGCTTCGCGGGACTCCAGGTCGACCTCGGAGAGGAGTGCGGCGGACAGGCCCTGGACCGCGCGGAAGACGAGATCCTTGGCCTGCGTAAGAGCGACCTCTGGGTCGGAGATGAAGAGTGCCTGAACCTCGTGCCACTCCGCGCGGTACGCGGCGGCGGCCTCGACGCTCAGCACCGTCTGTACCGGCACCACAACAGCCTCGGCATCGGTTTCCACGATCACCGCGACCATTGCCGATGCCGCCGCTTCGGAGGCGATCTCGGACGCCTCGGCGGCCAGCTCGGCCTGCGCCGCGGCTACCTCGGCCACAGCGGCTTCGGCCTCGGCGACGACTGCGTGAGCGTCGGCGATCGCGGCCTCTGCCTCGGCGACAGCTTCCCGAACCTCGGAGAGCGGCTCGGCATCCGCCTCGGCGGCAGGCTCTTCGGCCTCGGCCTCGGGTTCCGCTTCGGGTTCGACCTCGGCGACGGGCTCGAGCTCGGGCTCGGCGTCGGCTGCGGACTCTTCCTCGGCGACGGGTTCTTCGGTCACCGCTTCGGCTTCGGGCTCCGGTTCGGCTTCGGCTTCCGCTTCCGCGACGGGCTCTGCTTCGGCTTCCGGCTCTGCTTCGGCGACGGGCTCGGCTTCGGCAGCAGGCTCTTCGGCTTCCGCTTCAGCGACGGGCTCTGGTTCGGCTTCCGGCTCTGCTTCAGCGACGGGCTCAGCTTCGACAGCGGGCTCTTCGGCTTCCGCTTCTGCTTCGGCCGCGGGTTCTTCGGCATCCGCTACTGCGTCGGGCTCGGCTTCGACCTCAGACTCCGCTTCGACCTCAGACTCCGCTTCGACCTCAGACTCGGCTTCGGCAGCGGGCTCTGGTTCGGCTTCGGGTTCTTCGGTTACCGCGTCTGTTTCGGGTTCTGCGTCGGCTTCGGCTTCGGCCGCAGGCTCGGCTTCGGCTTCGACTTCTGCTTCTGCTTCTGCTTCGGGCTCGGCGTCGGCTTCCGCCTCGACCTCGGGTGCTGCTTCGGCCTCGGGCTCAGCCTCCGCTTCGGGTTCCGCTACAGCTTCAGCCTCTGCCTCGGGCTCGGCTGCCACTTCATCCTCGGCGGCCGGCTCTTCGGCCACGGCCTCCTCGGCAGCCTCTGCCTCAGGCTCGGCGTCGGCTTCTGCCTCAGGTTCGGCCTCAACCTCAGCTTCTGCTTCGGCCTCAGGCTCAGCTACCGCTTCAACCTCAGCTTCGGGTTCGGCAACGGCTTCAACCTCGGCCTCGGCCTCGGGTTCGGTGTCGACTTCAGCTTCGGCTTCCGGCTCGGCGTCGGCTGATTCGTCGGCTGCTACCTCGGCTTCGGCTTCCGGCTCGGCTTCGGCAGGAGCGTCAACGACCGCTTCGGCGGGTGCATCGACGACATCTTCGGTGGGCGCGTCGACCGCGACCGGTTCGGCGGGGGCGTCGCCCGCTTCGTCGGCCGGGGCTTCGGCGGCCTCGGGTTCGCCCGCGTCTACCGCGACCGCTTCTGCGACGGCTGGTTCGTCGTCGGCCGCGGATCGCGGTGCGGGCACCGCTACTTCTTCGACGGCTGTTGGTGGTGTCTCGCCCGCGTGGCTCGCGGGCTGTTCGGTGTCTTGCATGGCTGGTCCTTCCGTCCGCTCCGATGGACGGCCCGGCGGCTGCCGGTACGCCTGGGTTGCCCTGAGCTAGTTGATCTAAGACGGCGCTCGCCACGCCGGAGCACGCCGAGTATGCCGCCATGACCGCATCCGGAGACGGACCAGCCGCGGGTGACGGAGTACCCAACGAAGAGGTGAAGTGAGCGCCTCGCCCTGATGTGCCTAGCGGGGCACGACCAAGGTACCTCGCGAAGTCCCTTAGCACAGCCCCCAAAAAGCACAGAACAGCGGGGGGTAGGGAAGAATCGGGAGCTGTGCGCGTACCGATACGAAATCTCGAGCCGGCAGTCGCCGCCAAGCTGCGTCGGAACCCGGACGGTCTCGTGGCTGCCGTTGTCCGGCAGTACGACACCGGCGAGGTTCTGATGCTCGGCTGGATGGACGACGAGGCTCTGCACCGGACGCTGACGACGGGCCGGGCGACGTACTGGTCCCGTAGCCGGCAGGCGTACTGGGTCAAGGGGGAGACCTCCGGGCATCACCAATACGTTAAAGCGGTAGCGCTCGATTGCGACGGCGACGCGCTGTTGGTCGACGTCGATCAGATCGGTCCGGCCTGCCACACCGGCGAGCGAAGCTGCTTCCACGACCACCTGGAAATCGGGGGCACGACATGAGTACCGGAGACGTGCGGCCGTCCGAGGCGACGTTCAAACGGCTGGCCCGTACGCACCGGGTCGTGCCGGTGACCCGTCGCCTCCTCGCCGACGGCGAGACACCGGTCGGCGTCTACCGCAAGTTGGCCGGTGGTCCGGGCACCTTTTTGCTCGAGTCCGCGGGGCAGGGTGGCACGGCGTGGTCCCGGTACTCGTTCATCGGGGTGCGCAGTGTCGCGACGCTGACCGAGCGCGACGGCCGGGGCGATTGGCTCGGCACGCCGCCGGACGGGGTGCCGACGAGCGGCGACCCGATCGAGATCCTGCGGAGCACCGTCCGGGCGTTGAGTCATCGCCCCCCGGACACGGGTGAGGAGCTGCCGCCCTTGACCGGTGGCCTCGTGGGGTTCCTGTCCTACGACGCCGTACGCCGTTTCGAGCGCCTGCCCGAGCTGACCGAGGACGACTTGCGGGTGCCCGAGCTGTGCCTGATGCTCACCACGGATCTGGTCGCGCTGGACCACCACACCGGCTCCGCCCTGCTCGTGGCGAACGCGATCCTGCCCGAGGATGTGGACGACGCCACGGCAAGCGCGGCGTACCACCGGGCGATTGGCCGCCTCGACGCGATGATCACCGCGCTGTCCCGGCCGAACGCGCCCATGGTGTCCACTGTGGATAGAGCGAAGCCCACGAGGTTCGAGAGCCGCACGCCGGAGGGCGAGTACCCGAAGGCCGTCGAGATCGCCAAGGAGGCGATCCGGGCCGGCGAGTGTTTCCAGATCGTGGTGGCGCAGCGGTTCGAGCGGGCGACCAGCGCCGACCCGCTCGACGTGTACCGCGTGCTGCGCACCACCAACCCGAGCCCGTACATGTACCTGCTGCGGTTCGAGGGCTTCGACGTGGTCGGCTCCTCCCCGGAGGTGCACCTGAAGGTGACCGGCCGCCGGGTCCTGCTGCACCCGATCGCCGGTACCAAGCCTCGCGGCGCCACGCCGGAGGAGGACGGCCGGATAGCTGCGGAACTGATCACGGATCCCAAGGAGCGGGCCGAGCACGTGATGCTCGTCGACCTCGGCCGCAACGACCTGGGTCGGGTGTGCAAGCCGGGGACCGTGGAGGTGCCGGAGTTCGCCACGATCGAGCGGTACAGCCATGTCATGCACATCGTCTCCACGGTCGTGGGCGAGCTGACCGAGGACCGGACCGCGTTCGACGCGCTCGCCGCGACGTTCCCGGCGGGCACTCTGTCCGGAGCGCCCAAGGTACGGGCGATGGAGATCATCGAAGAGCTCGAGCCGACCCGCCGCGGGCTCTACGGCGGCACGGTCGGCTACTTCGGCTTCGGTGGCGACCTGGACATGGCGATCGCGATCCGCACCGCGCTCATGCGTAACGGCACCGCCTACGTGCAGGCGGGCGCCGGCATCGTCGCCGACTCCAACCCGCTCGCCGAAGAGCAGGAGTCGCGCAACAAGGCCAACACGGTTCTGTCCGCGATCGCGGCCGCGGAGACGCTGAGACCGGCGCGATGACCCCGCGGCGCGAGCTGGTGCTCGCGGTGGTGGCGTGTGCCGCGGGTGCCGGGCTCGCGCTGTTCGGCGCGACGCGTACCTGGGTCGTGGAGACCATCGCCCGTCCGGCGCCGCTGCCGCCCGCCCGGATCGCGCACACCGGAGGCGACCTGCTGCCGTGGCTTCCCGCGCTCGCGGTGGTCGGCCTCGCCGGGTCGGGCGCGCTCGTCGCTACCAGAGGAGCTGGTCGCCGGGCGGTCGCCGTACTGTTGCTGCTCGTCGGGCTCGGCCTGGTCGCGGGCGGAGGGTACGGGATCAGCCGGTCGCCCTGGGCCCTGCTCTGCCTCGGCGGCGGACTGGCGGTGGCGGCGGCCGGCGTGCTGGCATGGCGCGGCCGCAACTGGCCGGTGATGGGCGCGCGGTACGAGCGCAGCCGCCACCCGTCGGGCGGCGACATGTGGGACGCGATCGACCGCGGCGAGGACCCGACCGTGTAAAGCGCTTGTATCGGCTGCGCTAAGCGGCCACCGCCACGCTGAACTCATGAGACTCAAAGCACTCTTACTGACCGCGGCGTTAGCAGGGGCGTCGTTGGCCATTGCCACCCCCGCGCACGCCGACGTCACGGCGACGAAGCCGGACGTCTCGGTAACGAAGACCGCTGTGGTCCGCACGCCGCAGCTCAGCGCGCCGTCGCCCGACTCCGCCGTGAACGCGCTGTGGTACTGCGGCATCACGTTCACGGTCTACACCTACGGCGGCGATCAGACAGTCGCGACCGGCGAGGTGACCTGCGACCAGGTGGTGGACGCAATCGCCATGACGATCTCGTTCTTCAGGTGGTCGGACGGGGCGCTGTTGAAGGTCGCGCCCACCAAGTATTGCTGGAATACCTGGTACTGCTACAACGGCGCCGGCTACCAGTCGAGCGATTATCTGAACGTGCAGCTGTGCGTGTCGAGCTTCAAGGGCGACGGGTGGGCCTACGCCTGTCGCATGGTGTTCAAGGTCTGACGAGAGCGCGGGGTGAAGCATTATGCCTCACCCCGCGCCGTGAGGAGCGCCATACCCCCAACTTCGTGCCCGATGTCCCGCCCCCTAGAGTCGGCCACATGACAGGGCAGGCGAGCGACGATCCAGCCAGCGTGCTCGATGAGATTCTGGCCGGTGTCCTCTCCGACGTGCAGGCCCGGCAACAGCGGGTCCCACTTGCCAAGCTCAAGGAGCTAGCCGCCGCGGCGGCGCCGCCCAAGGACGGGTACGCCGCCCTGCGCGCACCGGGCGTCGGCGTGATCGCCGAGGTGAAGAGGTCGTCGCCGTCCAAGGGGCAGCTCGCCGAGATCCCGGACCCCGCGCAGCTCGCCGTGGAGTACGCCGCCGGTGGTGCGCGCTGCGTCAGCGTGTTGACCGAGGGCCGCCGGTTCGGCGGCTCGCTCGACGACCTGGTGGCGGTGCGCGCGGCCATCGACATTCCGTTGCTGCGCAAGGACTTCGTGGTCTCGAGCTACCAGGTGCACGAGGCCCGGGCGTACGGGGCCGACCTCGTCCTGCTGATCGTCGCGGCACTCGAACAGAACGTGCTCACCGGCCTGCTCGAGCGCGTCGAGTCGCTCGGCATGACCGCGCTCGTGGAGGTGCACACCGAGGAGGAGGCGGACCGGGCAATGGCCGCCGGCGCCCGTGTCGTCGGCGTGAACGCCCGCGACATGCGCACGCTCGAGATCGACCGGTCCGTCTTCGAGCGGATCGCCCCGGGCCTGCCGAACCACGTGCTGAAGGTCGCCGAGTCCGGTGTGCGCGGGCCGCACGACCTGATCCGTTACGCGGCCGCCGGGGCCGACGCGGTCCTCGTCGGGGAGGGCCTGGTGACCCAGAAGAGCCCTCGCGACGCGGTGGCCGAGCTGGTCACGGCCGGCGCGCACCCGGCGACGCCGAGGCCCGTGCGATGACGCTCTCCGCCGCCGGCCTGCTGCCCGATTCCCGAGGGCACTTCGGGCGGTACGGCGGTCGCTTCGTCCCCGAGGCCCTGATCGCGGCGCTCGACGAGCTGGACGCGGCGTACCGGCACGCGCAGGCCGACGAGGCGTTCCAGGCGGAGTTCAACCGGCTGCTGCGGGACTACGCGGGCGCGCCCAGCATGCTCTACGACGCGACCAGGCTGTCGGCCGAGGCAGGGGTACGTATCCTGCTCAAGCGCGAGGACCTCAACCACACGGGCGCGCACAAGGTACGCAACGTGCTCGGCCAGGCGTTGCTGACCAAGCGCATGGGCAAGCCTCGGGTGATCGCCGAGACCGGCGCCGGCCAGCACGGCGTGGCGACCGCTACCGCGGCGGCACTGTTCGACCTCGAGTGCGTCGTCTACATGGGCGAGGAGGACACTCGCCGGCAGGCGCTGAACGTGGCGCGGATGCGCATGCTCGGGGCGACCGTGGTACCGGTGACGACCGGCTCGCGGACGCTCAAGGACGCGATCAACGAGTCGCTGCGCGACTGGGTGTCCACAGTGGACACAACGCACTACCTGCTCGGTACCGTGGCCGGACCCCACCCCTTCCCGGCGATGGTGCGGGACTTCGCCCGCGGCATCGGCGTGGAGGCGCGCCAACAGTGCCTCGAGCTGACCGGCCGGCTACCGGATGTCGTGTGCGCGTGCGTGGGCGGCGGCTCCAACGCGATCGGGGTCTTCCACGCGTTCATCCCGGACGACTCGGTACGGCTGTACGGGTTCGAGGCCGGCGGCGACGGTCTCGCCACCGAGCGGCACGCGGCTTCGATCTCCGCTGGCGCGGTCGGGGTGCTGCACGGCAACCGGACCTATGTACTGCAGGACGAGGACGGCCAGACCCGCGAGTCGCACTCGATCTCCGCGGGGCTCGACTACCCAGGGGTCGGCCCGGAGCACGCATGGCTGAGCGACACCGGGCGGGCGACGTACGAGCCGGTCACCGACGCGGAGGCGATGGACGCGTTCGCGCTGCTGTGCCGTACCGAGGGCATCATCCCGGCGATCGAGAGCGCCCACGCGCTCGCCGGGGCACTGCGGCTGGCGCCGAAGCTCGGCCCGGACGCGATCGTCCTGGTGAACCTGTCCGGCCGGGGCGACAAGGACGTGGAGACCGCGGGCGCCTGGTTCGGTGTGCTGTGAGCGCGAGGAGTGAGCGAAGCGAGCCCCGCAGCCGCGAACGAAAGACTTTGCTGTGAGTGCGGTAGAGGCGGCTTTCGAAAAGGCGCGGGCCGAGGGGCGCTCGCTGCTCGTCGGGTACCTGCCCGCGGGGTTTCCCACCGTGCCGGACGCGGTGACCGCGATCCGCGCGATGGTCGAGGCGGGCGTGGACCTCGTCGAGGTCGGGCTGCCGTACTCCGATCCGGTCCTGGACGGTCCGGTCATCCAGCGGGCTAGCGAGGTCGCGCTGGCGGGCGGGGTACGCACCCGGGACGTACTGTCCACAGTGGAGGCTGTGGCTCCCGCCGGCGCGCCGGTGGTCGTGATGACGTACTGGAACCCGGTCGAGCGGTACGGGCTCGACGCGTTCGCGCGGGACCTCGCCGGGGCCGGCGGGGCCGGGCTCATCACGCCGGACCTGATCCCGGACGAGGCGGGCGAGTGGCTCGCCGCTTCCGACACGTACGGCCTGGATCGCATCTTTCTCGTCGCGCCGTCCTCGACCGACGCCCGGCTGGCTATGACCGCCGCCGCGTGCCGCGGCTTCGTCTACGCGGCGAGCCTGATGGGCGTGACCGGCGCGCGGGACCTGACGTCTCCCCACGCACCCGCGCTCGTGGCCCGGCTCCGAGGCGTGACGGAGCTGCCGGTGGGGGTGGGGCTCGGCGTACGCGACGGGGCGGCGGCCGCGGCGATCGGCGCGTACGCGGATGGCGTGATCGTGGGCAGCGCGCTCGTCCGGGCGCTAGCCGACGGCGGGGTCGCCAAACTGGTCGAGCTTACCGAGGATCTTGCGGCGGGTGTGCGTCGCCGTCAGTGAAGAACGAGCGCGCCGAACTGCTGGACCGGTATCGGAGAATCCGTCGCGTCGGGAGTCTCCGGCTCCTTGTCCCGCAGGACGTGGCGCAGCACGCCCGAGCGCCCGGCGACCGCATCGGCGATGGCGATCCGCGTCGTGGCGGTGGTGGGCTGCGGCAGCGCGTCGGGATCGCACCACGCGAGCGCACAGATCCGGCCGGGCGAGTTGACCATCGCCTCGGTGCCGTCGGCCGTCGCGCGGAACACATGCATGAGCACGTCGGGAAGGCCGTCCCCGCAGCCGTTGCCGGTCAGCTGGTACAGCCCGATGAGATCGATGATCTCAGTTTCCATGCCGGTCTCCTCGCGAACATCGCGAATCACGGCGCGGAGCGGGCTCTCCTCATTGCGGATCTTGCCACCGGGTAGGCCCCACAGCCGGTGGCCCTGGCTCTGCTGGCAGAGCAGCACGCGGCCGGCGACGTCGGTGACCACGACGGCGACCGCGGAGGTCAACAAGCTCATAAGAAGGTAGCCTACGCGGCCCGGCCCCCGCTGGGCACCGTGCCACTTGCAGGAAGTCGGTATCCGGGGCTTCGACACGGCGGCCGGGCGCGGTAGCGTGTGACCCCGTGAATATGGCCGCCATCCCCAGCCCCAGCACCGCCGTGTGGCAGGTGTGGTTCCTGCCTATTCGGGCGTACGCGCTGTGCATCATCCTCGGAATCATCGCCGCGTGTGTGATCACCGAAATCCGGATGCGCCGCCGTGGTGCCCCGCCGTTCGCGGTGCTCGACATCGCGGTGTGGGCCGTCCCGTTCGGCATCGTCGGGGCCCGTATCTACCACGTCATCACGTCGCCGTCGGCGTACTTCGGCGAGAACGGGGAGCCGATCAAGGCGTTGTACATCTGGCAGGGTGGCCTCGGCATCTGGGGGGCCGTGGCCGGCGGCGCGGTCGGCGCGTGGCTGGCCTGCCGCCAGATGCGCATCCCGCTGACGTTCGTCGCCGACGCGCTCGCGCCCGGTCTACCGGTCGCGCAGGCGATCGGCCGCCTGGGCAACTGGTTCAACAACGAGCTGTACGGCAAGGAGACCACGCTCCCGTGGGGGCTGGAGATCCACGAGCCGGATCCGAGCAGCCCGGGCGAGTTCCTGCGCGACCCGGAGAGCGGAGCCGCGATCCTCAAGCCCGGCCTGTTCCACCCGACGTTCCTCTACGAACTGCTGTGGAACCTCGGCGTGGCTGCGCTGGTGTGGTTGGCGGACCGCAAGTACCGGTTCGGCAAGGGCCGGGCGTTCGCGCTGTACGTCATGGCGTACACCGCCGGCCGCGCGTGGATCGAGGCGCTGCGCATCGACGAGGCGGAGAACATCGCCGGTCTGCGGCTCAACGTCTGGGTGTCGATCATCGTGTTCCTCGGCGCGCTCGTCTACTTCGTGCGCGTACGCGGCCCGCAGGAGTTCCTGCTGCCTGCCGGTGACGACGGTTTCCGAGTCGTCACCCGCGAGGAGTTCGAGGCCGGCGCGCCGGTCGAGGCTTCGGACGAGACGTCGGCCGAGGCTGCCGCCGAGGAGTCCGCGGAGGTGGTGACCGAGCCCGATGCCGACGCCGATGCGCCGCCGGGCGACGACACCGGCGACGCCGACAGCGACGAGGTCCGCGCGAGCGCCGAGGCTCGATCCGGCGACGAACGGTAGTACCGGTGCGGTCCGCGGTCGTGGTCGGCGCCGGAGTCGGCGGACTCGCCACCGCGGGTGCACTCGCTCGTACCGGCTGGCAGGTCACCCTGCTGGAACGGGCCGAGCGGCTCCGCGCGGACGGCGCCGGGCTGCTGCTGTGGCCCAACGGCGTCCGGGCGATGCGGGCCCTCGACCTCGCCGGCGGTATCGACGCGATCGCGACCGCGGTGCCGTACGGCGGTATCCGCAGACCGGACGGGACTCCGATCGTCGCGCGGGCTGGCGCGGCAGCGCTGGGCGGCGCGACGGAAGGTCGGGTCGGCAGGGTTCAGCCGGAGGCAGGCGGGGCACACGTGACGCCGCTGGTCGTGCACTCGGAGGACCTGCACGACCAGCTGATCGCCGGGCTGGCCGACGGTATCGACATCCGTAACGGGATCACGGTACGGACGATCCGGGCCACGCCCGACCACCGGCCGGCGGTCAGCGACGGCCGGCATACCTGGGAGGCCGACCTCGTCGTCGGCGCCGACGGGGCGCACAGCACGGTTCGGGCCCGGGTAGCCCGGCAGGTGTCGGTGGTGAGCGCGGGCTGTGCCGCCTGGCGGGCGGTGATCCCGTGGTACCGCGCCCCGGTCCTCTCGGCTGCGCTGGCCGCCGGGGGCGAGACGATCGGTTCGGGGTACCGCTTCCAGTTCGCCGTCCTCGGCGAGCGCGGCTCGGCCGGTGGTTCCAGCCGGGGCGGGATCTACTGGGTGGCGACCGCGCTCGGCGCACCACGCCCGGAACCGGCGGCCATGCAGCTGACCCTGTTGCGGCGGTGGTACTCCGACTGGCACCCGCCCATCGGGGACCTGCTGGCCGCGACCGAACCGGGCGATCTCGTCCAGCACGCGGTACAGGAGCTGCGGCCGGCACCCCGCAGCTACGGCTTTCCCGCCGGGCCGGGTGGCGTGGTGCTGCTCGGGGACGCGGCACACGTACTGCCGGACCACCTGGGGCAGGGGCCGAGCCTCGCCTTCGAGGACGCGGCTACCCTGCGGTCCGTCATGCTCGACGCGATCCCCGGCGGATCGCTGCGGGACGCGCTCGACGCGTACTCCCGGGCCCGGTTGCCCCGAGCGGAGAAGCTGGCCCGGCAGTCGCGCCGGGTCGGTACGGTCCTGCAGGCCCGGGGCCGGTTCACTCAGCGCGCGCGGGACGCCGCA
This sequence comes from Micromonosporaceae bacterium, assembly GCA_035650075.1. Taxonomy (GTDB): domain Bacteria; phylum Actinomycetota; class Actinomycetes; order Mycobacteriales; family Micromonosporaceae; genus DASSUC01. The sequence continues at coordinate 11,127 of DASRII010000386.1, forward strand.
CTCGGTGCGTTCTCCCCGCGGCTACTGGACAAGACCGCCGCCGAAGCAGCGGCCTGGTCGCCACCCCATTAGTGTCGCTCGAGGGCAAATCGCCGTGATTTGGAGTCCAAATCACGGCGATTTGCCCTCGAGCGACGGGGTTAGGCGCCGCGGTGGCGCGCCTCTTCAGTCGTCTCCTGGGTCGTCGCTTTTAGGTCGTGTGCGGCCTGGCCCGTGCGGCTCTCGTACGGCGGCTGGCCGAACGTACCGGTCTCGCCGGACCGCGGTTGGGCCTGCCCGCGCAGGTGGGTGGCGACCCGGCCGGAGTCCGACTCGGCCTTGTGGAGCACCCGCTCCCAGCGCTCCCGCATCGGGCTGATGAGACCGCCGCCGATGCCGACGATCGCGATACCGCCGATCGTGGCGAGCACGGTGATCAGGACCGGCATCGTCACGGTGGTCGCGATGCCCACCTGGTTCAGCGCGGCGATGACACCGAGCGCGACGATGAGCACCTGGACACCGCGGGCGAGCACCCGCCCGTACGGCAACGGCGCGAGCGCGTTGTGGATCACGTCGAACACCGCTTTGGCGATGGCCGCCGCGATCACCACGATCACGCAGGCGACGAACAGCTGTGGCAGCCAGCCCACGACCGCATTGATCATCGCGCTGATCGGGTTCGGGCCGAAGACCGAGAACGCCAGTTGCAACGCGATCAGCAGCAGGCCGTAGTAGATGAGCTTGCCGGCCAGCTGCGAAGGGCGGTAGCTGCCGGTCCAGCGACGCAGACCGCTGCGGTCGGCGAGCCGGTTGAAGCCGACCCGGTCGAGCAGCTTGTCGGCGAGCCGTCCCAGCCAGCGGGCGATGAGCCAGCCGATCAGCAGAACGACCAGGAACATCACGATCTTGACGCCGATGCCCACCGACCTGTCGAGCGTGTCCTGTACGGTGCCGTCCACGTCGACGGCCAAGATATCGGGCATCGCCCCTCCTCGACGGGCTAACCCCCTTTTGGGGCTATCAGCAGGAGCATAGCGCGCAAATCGGGCAAAAGTGGGATTCTCCGCGTCCCACTGTTTGGTCAAGGTCCAGTGGAAATCCCTCTCACCTCCCGTACACTCGACACACATCTCCAGCCAGGGCCGACGTCGTCCCGGTGCCCATTTTCCGAAGAGACGACGAGGAGGCCAGGTGGCGGAGTCGTACCCGCAGCGGCAGGGACTGTACGACCCCAGCAACGAACACGACGCTTGTGGCGTCGCATTCGTGGCCGACGTGGCCGGTCGGCGGTCTCACGATGTGGTACGCCGAGGCCTCGACGCGCTGTGTCGACTGGACCATCGGGGCGCCCGCGGGGCCGAGCCGAACACCGGCGACGGCGCGGGAATCGTGCTCCAGATCCCGGACGAGTTCCTGCGCGCGGTCGTGGACTTCGAGTTGCCGCCCGTGGGCCGGTACGCCACCGGTCTGGTCTTCCTGCCGACGAACGGCGCCGACGAGGCTCGCGCGACCACTGTGCTGGAGAAGTACGCCATCGCCGAAGGCGCGCGGCTGCTCGGCTGGCGGGACGTACCGGTAGACCCGAGCGGGCTCGGCGCCTCGGCGCTACGGGCCCGCCCGCGTATCCGGCAGGTGTTCCTCGCGGCATACGACGACACGGGCGAGGACCTCGGTGGCCTCGACCTCGAGCGGGTGGCGTTCTGCGTACGCAAGCAGGTCGAGCGGGAGACCCGGGAGCGGGGCGTGCCGGCGTACTTCCCGTCGCTGTCCTGCCGGACGATCTGCTACAAGGGCATGTTGACACCGGACCAACTGGTGTCGTTCTTCCCCGACCTCTCCGACCCGCGCCTGGACAGCGCGATCGCCCTGGTGCATTCGCGGTTCTCCACGAACACGTTCCCGTCCTGGCCGCTCGCACACCCGTACCGCTACCTGGCGCACAACGGCGAGATCAACACGATCCGCGGCAACCGGAACTGGATGGCCGCCCGCGAGGCCCTGCTCGAAAGCGACCTCATTCCGGGCGACCTCCATCGGCTGTACCCGGTCTGTACCCAGGACGGCTCGGACTCGGCGAACTTCGACGAGGTACTCGAGCTGCTGCACCTGGCGGGGCGGAGCCTGCCGCACGCGGTACTCATGATGATCCCGGAGGCGTGGGAGAACGACCCGGCGATGGACGCCGACCGGCGGGCCTTCTACCGGTTCCACGCCTGCCTGATGGAGCCGTGGGACGGGCCGGCGAGCGTGGCGTTCACCGACGGCACGGTGGTGGGCGCGGTGCTGGACCGCAACGGCCTGCGTCCTGGCCGGTGGTGGCAGACCGACGACGGCCTGGTCGTGCTCGCCAGCGAGGCCGGCGTGCTCGACATCGACCCCGGTCGAGTCGTGGCGAAGGGCCGGCTGGCCCCTGGACGGATGTTCCTGGTCGACACCGTGGCCGGGCGGATCGTCGGCGACGACGAGATCAAGGCCGAGCTGGCCGCGCAGCACCCGTACGACGACTGGCTGCACGCCGGCATGATGAGCCTGACCACGCTGCCCGAGCGCGAGCATGTGGTCTACACGCACGACTCGGTGCTTCGCCGGCAGCAGACGTTCGGGTACACCGAGGAGGAGCTGAAGATCCTCATCGGGCCGATGGCTACGGGCGGGGCCGAGCCGGTGGGCTCGATGGGTACCGACACCCCGATCTCGCCGCTGTCGATGCGGCCGCGGCTGCTCTACGACTACTTCCATCAGCTCTTCGCGCAGGTGACGAATCCGCCGCTGGACGCGATCCGGGAAGAGCTGGTGACCAGCCTCGGGATCACGATCGGGCCGGAGGGCAATCTGCTCGCGCCCGGACCCGCCAGCTGCCGGCAGATCGTGCTGCCGTTCCCGGTCATCGACAACGACGAGCTGGCCAAGATCCTGCACATCGACGACGACGGGGACAAGCCGGGGTTCAAGGCGGTCCGCGTCTCCGGGCTCTATCCGCTCCGCGACGGCGCCGCCGGGCTCAAGCGCCGCATCACCGAGATCTGCCGGCACGTCTCCGAGGCGATCGAGGACGGGGTACGCATCCTGGTGCTTTCCGACCGGGACTCCACTGTGGACCTGGCGCCGGTTCCCTCGCTGCTGCTGACCGCGGCGGTGCACCAGCACCTCGTCCGCGAGAAGACCCGGACCCAGGTCGCGCTCGTCGTCGAGTCCGGTGACTGCCGGGAGGTGCACCACGTCGCGGTGCTGCTCGGGTACGGCGCCGCGGCCGTCAATCCGTACCTGGCCTTCGAGTCCATCGAGGACATGCTCGGCGTGGACGCGTCACTCGTGCGCCGCTACGTCAAGGCGCTCGGCAAGGGCGTCCTGAAGATCATGTCGAAGATGGGCATCTCCACGGTGTCGTCGTACTGCGGCGCCCAGGTGTTCGAGGCGATCGGGCTCGATTCGCGGCTGGTGGACCGGTACTTCGCCGGTACCACGAGCCGGATCGGCGGTATCGGGCTCGCCGAGATCCACGCCGAAGTGATGGCCCGGCACGCACGCGCGTACCCCGCGAACGCGGCCGAGCTGGTGCACCGGCGGTTGGATCCCGGTGGCGAGTACCAGTGGCGACGCGAAGGCGAGCTGCACCTGTTCAACCCGGAGACCGTGTTCCTGCTCCAGCACGCCACGCGCAGCCGCCAGTCCTCCGTCTTCGCGAAGTACACGTCCACAGTGGACGAACTGACCGAGCGGGGCGGGTCGCTGCGCGGGCTGTTCACGTTGCGCACGGCTGATCGCGCGCCGGTCCCCCTCGAAGAGGTCGAGGCGGCGAGCGAGATCGTGAAGCGGTTCTCCACGGGTGCGATGTCGTACGGCTCGATCTCGGCCGAGGCGCACGAGACCCTGGCGATCGCGATGAACCGCCTCGGTGGCCGGTCCAACACCGGCGAGGGCGGCGAGGATCCGGACCGGCTCTACGACCCGGCGCGCCGATCGGCCGTCAAGCAGGTCGCGAGTGGACGGTTCGGGGTGACCGCGGAGTACCTCGTCAACGCGGACGACATCCAGATCAAGATGGCGCAGGGCGCCAAGCCCGGCGAGGGCGGGCAGCTGCCCGGGCACAAGGTGTACCCGTGGGTGGCCAAGACCCGGTACTCCACCCCGGGCGTCGGCCTCATCAGCCCGCCGCCGCACCACGACATCTACTCGATCGAGGATCTGGCCCAGCTGATCCACGACCTCAAGAACGCCAACCCGTCCGCCCGCATCCACGTGAAGCTGGTGGCCGAGGTCGGCGTGGGCACGGTCGCGGCGGGCGTGTCCAAGGCCCACGCCGACGTGGTCCTCATCTCCGGCCACGACGGCGGTACCGGCGCCAGCCCGCTCACGTCGCTCAAGCACG
>DASRII010000387.1:0-2304 GCA_035650075.1 Micromonosporaceae bacterium
CCAGGAACGGTTCGGGGAGCTTGCGTGGCGTGCCCTCGACCGAGACCTGCCGTTCCTCCATCACTTCGAGCAGCGCGGCCTGGGTCTTGGGGGGAGTGCGGTTGATCTCGTCGGCCAGGAGCAGGTTGGTGAACACCGGACCCTCCCGGAACTCGAACGCCGCCGTCCGCGCGTCGTAGACCAGCGAACCCGTCACGTCGCCGGGCATCAGGTCCGGGGTGAACTGCAGCCGCTTGGTGTCGAGGTGCAGCGCCGCCGCGAGGGTCCGGATCAGCAGCGTCTTCGCCACCCCCGGTACGCCTTCCAGCAGCACGTGGCCGCGGCAGAGCAACGCCACGACCAGACCGGCCACCACCGGTTCCTGGCCGACCACGACCTTGGCGATCTCCGCGCGCAGCCGGCCGAGTGCCTCGCGTGCGGCGCCGTCGCGGTCCACAGTGGTCGCCGGGTACGCAGTATCAGTCACGATCGCTCCTATTTCTCGAGAACGACAGCCGGTGGGCCAGGTCGTCGAGAGCCGCTACCGCCGCCAGCAACTCGTCGTCGTCGTCCGGCTCGGGTCCAAAGAGGACGGACCGGACCTGCTCGGGCGGGATGCCCGTCCGGGTGGCGACCGCCTGGACGACGTCGCTGTCCGGGGCTTCCCGCGGCAGGTCCAGCAATGGTGCGATCCGGTGCCGGACCGCGGACCGCAACGAGGAGATCGCGGCGTCGCGAGCGTCGGCGCGTGCGTAGAGGCGGCCGCGGCCCGTTATCGTCTCCGCGGCCGGCACGGTCACGGGTAACGGCTCGGCCACCGGTGGCCCGAGCCGGCGGGCCTGCCACAGCGCGAGGAGTACCGCCACCACGGCCAGTTGCCCGACGACGGCCCACACCCACGGGGGGAACGCGGTGAGCAACGGGTTCGGTTCGTCTCGGCCACCGCCGGGTTGGCCGCCCTCGTTGTCGGGCAGGTCGAGGCCCGGCTGGGCGCCCTCGAACTCCGAGTAGCTTCGCGGCTCCTTCGCGTGGATGTCCAACCACAGCACGCGCGGTTTCGTCGCCAGCAGCGCGGTCGTGAGCTTGCCGTTGCCGTACTCGCCGATGCGCGAGTTCCGGAACGGCTCGGTTGCACCGACGAGGACCAACTCCATGCCTCGCCATTGCGTACCGACCACGCCGCCGTCGTAGCACGAGTACGAATGCGTGGTCTCGAACTCGTGCGCCGGGTCGAGGAAGTCCACCGGAACATAGGGGCGGCGGTACGTGGTGGCCCTGCCCGCGTCCACGGCCACCGGATCGGTACAGCGGGGCGGGCGCGTCGCCGCCGCCCACCGCCGCGGCCCCGGAGCGATCGGCATACCTCCGAACAGCACCGTACGGATGCCGGGCTCGGCCAGCACGAGGCGGTTCGAGTCCGGCCCGGTCGTGAGGATCCAGGGCAGCAGCGGGTGCATGAGATCCGCACCCGGTACGAACACCGTGACGTTCCCCGCTCGGGCCGCGGTGACGATGTCGACGCTGCTGGTGTACCGCTCGATCGTCACGCCGCGAGCGGTCAGCATCGCCGCCAGCCGGCTCGACCCATCCGGACCCGTACCGGTCGGCGACAGCGTGCCCGGGTCGTCGAAGTCCGGTTCCTCGAGCATGTACGCCACACCGCTGATCAGGAACAGCAGCAGCACCACCCCGTACGGGATCGCGAACCGGTGCCACCGCCGGCGCTTCTTCGTGGGCTTCGTGGTCTTCGCCGTCTCGGGGAGCGTCACGTCGCCACCCCACTCAGCTCCAGTGCACTGTGGACACTGGCGGCGTACCCGCGCATCCGGGTGTCGTCGTGGACCGTGGCGGGACGCAGCCCGTACCAGATCTCGGAGAACGTGCCGGCGGCGCCCCGCAGCGGCCCGGCGGTGGCCGGCCGCTCCCGGGCGGCGGCGGCGGCGAGCTCCGTCACCGTCCATCCTGGACGGTGCTCGATGATCGCACGCTCCACGAGTTCCTTGACGATGGCGCGGAGCCGTTCGCGGACCGCCTCGGCGTACCGCCCGGCCGCCGCGAGCTCGTCGGCGGTCAGCGCGAGTACCTCGGCCGGCAGGTCGGGAAGCTCGTCGTCGGCGACCTCGTCCAGCGCCCGGGCGACGCGCCGCCGGCGCCGCCACGGCCAGCGCAGCTTCGGCAGCCGCCAGCGCAACCGGCCGAAGCGGGGCCAGCGGAGCCGGAACCCACGCCACCGCCCCCGGCGGCCGGCGCCGCTGCGCCGGCGCAGCCACGACAGCCGCGGTGGCCAGGTGTACCAGAGCACGCCGATCACGGTGGCCGCGATGA
>DASRII010000388.1:0-9671 GCA_035650075.1 Micromonosporaceae bacterium
GCGTGGCCAACGACCGGGCTGAAGTGACTGCCGTTCTCGGGCGGCTATTCGAGGAACACAATCCGCGTGTGGTGCGGTATCTGTGGCGGTTGACCGGTGACCGGGCCGTGGCTGAACAGTTGGCGCAGACCGCGTGGTTGGAGTTCGGCGTGGCGAAGTACGCCGACGGCAGCGGCGCGGTTCCCGCTAGTGATGATATGGCGCTGGTGTTCCGGATCGCCCGGTGCCGAGCGGCTGACTGGTGGCGGACCCGCACCAGGCAAGCGGAGGTGGTCTTCTCCGCCTTCGACGACGAGGTAATGCAACGCGTTCTGCAGGAGGGTGGACCGGGTGTCGGTCGTCTTCTGTGCAAGGCGCAGGAGGAGTCTGGGGAGATCGCTACCCGGCGGATGGATGTTCATGCCGCGTTGATGGGTCTGCCGTCGCGGCAGCGGCAAGCGACGGTTCTGCATTACCTGCTGGAGCTGACCATCGAGGAGGTGGCCGCGTTGATGGGGACCAGCGTCAACACCGTGCGAGCTCACCTTCGGGTGGCTAGAACAGCATTGCGCGGTCAACCCGCGCTACTCGGGTACGCCGAAGGGAGGTCCCACGGGTGACGTCCGGTAACGACGGCAGGCCGCCTGGGGCTGCCGGCTTCGAGATGGTGCTCGCCGAGATCGAACGAGTCCGTCAGGATCCCGCGCGGGAACACGATGTGGTCCGGCGGGTGAATGAGCTGCGCCTAGGCTACGACGCCTTCGAGCTGGCCCTTCTCCTGCTCGATCAGGGCGAGTCCAGCAGGGCCGAGGTGTTGCTTCGGGCAGCCATCCGGTACGGCGTTGCGGATGCGGAGGCGGTTTTAAGCGGCGTGTCAGCCGGGTCTGGCAGCGGTGACCGGGACGCGGTCGCGGCCGCCGAGCAGCAGGCCGAGCTCATTCTCGACTCGGCTCGACGCGAGGCGGATCGGTATCTTTCGACGGCCCGGCAGGAGGCCGCGCGCACGGTGGCGGCGGCCAGAGCGGAGGCGGAGCAGATCGAGGGTGTGGCCCGCCGGTCGCTGGAGGAGGCCGACCGTTCCCGTGCCGAGGCTGAACGCACCCTCGCCACTGTTCGGCAGCAGGTTATTGCCGGCAACCACGGATCCGGCACTGTCGGTTTCTGGGCCGCCGACTCAACATGGCTGGCGAGGGTGGGGATTGAACCGCCGGTCCGACCGCACCGACCTAACCCGCACTGGCAGAGCCTGACGGTCAAGCCGGTGGGTGCATGGGGCCTGCGCTCTGCCGGTCACCTGCCGCGTGGCCGGGTCACGTTCTTGTTCACCGACATCGAGAACAGCACTCGGATGGCGGCCGCGCTCGGCCCCGCTTACCGCCAGGTACTTGCCGAACATCGGCGGCTGCTCAGCCAGGTGCTGGCGGCTTCAGACGGTATGCCGCTGTTCACTGAAGGTGACTCGTTCTTCGCCGTGTTCGCCGATGCCGGCGCCGCCCTGGCGGCCTGCGCCCGGGCGCAACGAGATCTGGCAACGCATGATTGGCCGGATTCGCTCGCACAGATTCAGGTTCGGATGGGGCTGCATACCGGGTTCGCCGAGCCCCATGGCGGCGAGTATGCAAGTCCCGAGGTGCATCGCGCTGCCCGGGTAGCCGCCGCGGCCCACGGCGGTCAGGTCCTGTGCTCGGCTGCGACCGCTCAAGCGGTGGGAGATGGTCTGCCCGACGGTGCATGGCTGCTGGATCTGGGACTGCACCGGCTGCGCGGGTTCGACGACCGGGACCGGCTCTATCAGCTGGTGGCGCCCGGTCTGGAGCGGCAGTTTCCGCGACCGCGCACGATCGACTCCGCCCCGCACAATCTGCCCAGTCCGGTGGCGAGTTTCATCGGCCGGTGGGACGAGCGGGTTCAGCTGTGCGCGCTGGCCGCCGCGCACCGGCTGGTCACCGTGGTCGGGGCCGGCGGTGCCGGGAAGACACGACTCGCCGTGGAGGTCTCCCGGGAGCTGGTCGCCAGCTACCCGGACGGGGTGTGGTTCGTCGACCTCGCCTCAGTCACGGACCCCGGTCTGGTGGCCTTCGAGATCGCCGCTGTGCTTGGCCTGCGTCCCGAGCCGGGCCGCCCAGTCCTGGACACCCTCGCCGAACACGCCGCCAGCCGCAACTTCTTGCTGGTGCTGGACACCTGTGACGCGCAGCTCGCCGCGGCCGCGGTGGTGGCGGCCCGACTGCTCAACGCCTCGCGGGGCGTGCGGGTGCTGGCTACCAGCAGGGAGCCGTTCGGCATGCCCGGCGAGACGGTCTGGCGGATCCCGCCGTTGTCTGTGCACTCCGCACCGGACGGCGGCCCCAGTGACGCTGTCGCGCTGCTGTTGGACCGCACCGCGGCCGCTCGAGGAGGGCGGCCGGTTCGGGTCCATGAGGTCGTTCACCTGCAGCGGGTGGCCGAACGGCTGGACGGGTTGCCGCTGGCGCTGGAGCTGGCCGCGGCCCGGCTGCGGGTACTGTCGGCAAGCCAACTCGCCGAACGGATCGACACCGAACTCCCCGGCGGTTCGGATGTCATCAACACCATCGACCAACCGCCACCGCCCGACGGCGAAGACTCGTCCGAATCCACGCTCGATCTGGGCGCCCTGCGCCAATCCACGCTGCACGCAACCGTGGCATGGTCCTACCGGACGCTGCGCAAGCAGGCCGCCACGCTGCTGCGGCGGATGTCGGTGTTCGCCGCCCCGGTGGACCTGTGGGCGATCGAATGGCTCATGGGTGAGGATATCCTCGATCCGCTGGCCGTGCTCGTGGACAAGTCGCTGGTGCAGGCCGAGCCCGGCGCCGAAGGAACAACGAGGTACCGGATGCTCGATCCGGTCCGCGCCTACGCCGCCCGGCGGCTGGCCGAGGCCGGCGAGGAGCAGGCTACCCGGGACCGGCACGTGGCCTGGTCACTGCACGCGCTGCAGCGCGCCCACCTCGGCAAGGACGGCCGCCCGGTCACCCCGTCGATGTACGCGCTGGACCCCCTCGCAGTTGAGCTGCGCTCCGCCCTGCACTGGACGGTGACCGGCGGCAGCCCTCGATCGGGCCTGCAACTCGTCCACGGCCTCGACCAATGGTGGCGGGAACGGGGCCTGGCCCGGGAAGGCCGGCTGTGGCTGTTCCGGCTCTACGGACGCATAGCCGAGACCGGCGAACAGGTACCCCAGGCCGAACTGGCGGCGTCGTATCACATGCACTCCCTGCACGCGGGCGTGGACGGCGAGTTCGCCGAGGAGCTGAGGTTCTCCCAACGGGCCCAGGCAGCAGCGAAGCAGGCCGGCGACACCGGTCTGCTGGCCCGCGTGCTGGCCGGACGCGGCGCGCCGCTGCTGGACATGGGCCACCCCGACAAGGCCGAACGAGCCTGCCGCGAGGTCATCGATTGGGCCGCCGAACAGGGCGTGGCCGGCGAGGCGCTGATCGCCGTGTACTGCCTCGCCCAGCTGCTGTGGCACCGCGGCGCCCTAGACGAGGCAGCCGACCTGCTCGCGGCCGCCCGTCCGGTCGAGGCCAGCCAGCCGTCCGAACGCGGCCACCGCACCGTCGACATGCTCCTGGGCATGGTCGCCCTCGCCCGCGGCGACCTCGTCGCGGCACGCGACCACCTCGTCGTGGCGCTGCGGTCCCGGATCAGCCTGGGCTATCGGGCTCAAGCATGTGAAACGATCAACGCCATAGCCGTCCGGTGCGTCCTCGATGGCGACCACCCCACCGCCGCTCAGCTGTTCGGCGCCACCCAAGCCGCCCGATCCAACCTGCGCCTGCCCGCCAGCCCATTTAGCGCCTTCTGGGCCAACCACCAAGCCGTGGCACACACCTGCCTGGACGAACAGACCTTCGACGCGGCATACGCCGACGGTGCGGCACTCACCCTGGAAGAAGCAGCACGCCTGGCCCTGCGCGCCGAACACCCCGACCTGCTAATCGGCGGAATCCCCACAGCCTCGGGCGGGTAGCGACCGTGCCACCCACACCCAAGCGCCGGATCCACGCGCAACTACCCGCCAGCGGCGTGATCGTCACCATTACCGCCCTGACCGTGACCGGTGCACCCTACTGGCTCACCGGCCTGGTCGCCCTACTCATGACAGCCCTCGGTCTGGTCCAGACCGTCTTCCCCCAAGAATCCAAAGATCGCCTCAAATGGTGGCTCGACGTCGGCCGCCCCACAGTACGACGCGAGCACGTGCCACCCCGCCGACATACAAGCCACGATCCAGTCCTTCAAGGGCTGTCGCCACCCGTTCCTCCAGCGCGGGAGAACACGAATCGCCCGCCCATGGCACCAAGCCGCAGGCATGAAACTTAGCAGTGTAGACGACGCGCATCGTTTCTGTGCTTACGCGTAATCCTTTCGACCGCTTCTGCGGCCTTCTGGGCGTTGCGCTGCGCGCTCTCCTTCCGGGTACGGGGTTGATCGTGGACGTGCCGTCCGCTGATGGCACTACCTTCCTTCATGACAGGTCCCCTTCCGGGAACGCTTGCTGCGCTTGTCCCTTGAGGACTGGCATGAGACGGCGTCCCGGGGGGGCGGCCTGGGAGACCCGACGCCCACAAGGGTGTTGTCCCGCGAGGACTGGTCCATCAGCACGGCGCCGCGTCTCCGGTCCGAGGATTCGTTGAGGTGAAGGGACGGTGGTGCCATGTTGGGAGTGGGAATCGACTGGGCGGAGGAGTTTCACCTGGTCGGGTTGGGCCGTGCGGGTGAGGGCGTGTTCGAGGTCGCTCGGGTGGAGCACGCCCCGGCGGCGGTGCCCGCGCTGGTGGCCCGCATCGGCGTGCTTGAGCCGGATCCGGCCGAGGTGCGGGTGGTGATCGAGACCCGGCACGGCCTGCTGGTGGAGGCCCCGACGACCGACCCTACTACTCCGGAAAACACAAGCGCCACGGCGTCAACGTCCAGATCCTGGCCGACACCCGCGGGCCGGCTGCTATGGGCCTCGGCGGCGCTGCCCGGCGCCACCCACGACCTGACCGCGGCTCGCCACCACGGCGTGATCGCCGCGCTGATCAAGTACGGCGTGCCTGCTACGCCGACCTGGCCTACCAAGGCGCCGGACCCCTGGTCGCGGTCCCGTTTCGCCGCCGACCCCGACGGTTATCGGCCAACGAACGAGCCGGCAACCGGTCACACGACCGCAACCGCGGCCCCGGCGAACGCGCCGTCGCCACCCTCAAGACGTGGAAGACACTGGCCAAGCTGCGCTGCCGCAAGCAGCGCTGCACCCCACTCACCAAATCCACCGCCCGACTCCTGCGCCAATGGATCACCCAACGCCGCGCCGCACCGACCGACCCGCTGTTCCCCGCCCGCCTCGGCGGCCACCTCAGCCGCGACGCGATCGCCGACCTGCTCGCCAAGTACCTTCCGATCGCCGCCGCCAACTGCCCGACCCTGGCCTCGAAAAACATCACCCCGCACACACTGCGGCACACCGCGGCCATGGACCTGCTGACCGCCGGAGTCGACACCTCCACCATCGCGCTCTGGCTGGGACACGCCAGTACCAAGGCCACCGACATCTACCTCCACGCCGACATGGCCCTCAAAGAGAAAGCACTCGCCCGCACCGCGCCACGCACCCAGGACGCCAACCGCTACCGCCCCACCGACAGCCTCCTGGCCTTCCTGGAGAACCTGTAGTTATCCCGGGCCGGCCCACCCACCCGCCAGGGCGGGTGCGCCCGGCCCGGCATAACCGAACACCCCGGATAATTGCCGGCGTCAAAGCCGCGGCTGGACCGTGCGACGGTCTCGGCGGCCTTGACCGACTGGGAGTCGATGATCGCCGCCGACGGTGCGGCCACCCGGCCTTCGGCCAGCCGGACCCGATCACGCAGACCGTCGAGCACATCTTGGGTGATACCAGTGGCCGCCCAGGCGGCGAAGTAGTTGTACACCGTCGACCACGGCGGAAAGTCGGCCGGCAGCGCCCGCCACTTGATGCCGTTGTCGACCACGTAGAAGATCGCGTCCACGATCATCCGCCGGCAGTGCACCTCTGGTCGTCCACCCTGCCCGGCCAACCAGGCCGGGTCCGGCAGCAGCGGATCGATAACCGCCCACTGCGCATCCGTGGTGTCCGACGGGTACCGGCGCACACGAGTGTCCACCCTGGACGCGTGGAACGGCGCGAGGCGACAACACCAGATACCCGGTGCGACCCCGCCGGGCGCGATACGGCACGATAGCAACGGAACTCCTGGCAGACCGGCGATTCAGCACCGATCGATCTACCAGGAGTTCCGCCATCATCCACGGCGACACGCCCACGACGGATCAGGTTCAGGAACAGGCTCTTAGCTTGTTCTTTAACCTCTGGCGGGTTCGGGGTGGCGGAATCTGTTGCGCTGTATGGCGTGTCGGCGCGACATAGGCGGCCGTTGTTGTGATCGTTCGTGCTGCGAAACTCGAACATCCCAACGACGGCCGTGGAGGTCAGTGTGTCACGCGTCGACGATGTCGACGGCAGCGGCGCGGCGGATGCCGACCGGTTGGCCGGCTTCCGTGGCGAGTTCTACCGGTGCTTGACGCGGCGGGCGGATGCGCTGTTCGAGCTGACCGACGCGCTGCTGTGCGCTGGTGGCCCGGTGACCTCGCTGGTGGACCTGACCCTGGTGGCTGAGCACCGACGTGGGCACGGCGCACTGTATGACGGGTTGAACAGCGGCCGGATCGAGATAGGTCGGCTTCGCTGTTCGCTGGCCGGCTTGGTGTTGCCGCGTGCGGCCGACGGGCGGATCGTGCTGGCGGTCGATGTCAGCGCGTGGCTACGCCCGGACGCGGTGACCAGTGCGGATCGGCTGTTCTGCCACGTCTACGGGCGAGGCAAGGGCCAGGCCCAGATGATCCCGGGTTGGCCGTACTCGTTTCTCGCCGCCCTGGAACCCGGTCGCACGTCGTGGACCGCGGTGCTGGACGCGGTGCGGCTGGGACCCGCCGATGACGCCACCGCGGTCACCGCCAGCCAGCTGCGTGCCGTGGTGCAGCGACTGATCGCGGCCGGACAATGGCGACCCGGCGACCCGGACATCCTGATCGTGGCCGATACCGGCTACGACGTGACCCGGCTGGCGTTCGTGCTCGCCGATCTGCCGGTGCAGCTGCTGGGGCGGCTGCGCTCGGACCGGGTGCTGCGGCTGCCCGCGCCACCGCGACGGCCGGGCACCCTCGGCCGCCCGGCCAAACACGGCGGCGAGTTCGCCCTGGCCGACCCGGCCACCTGGCCCCAGCCGGCGACTACCTCGACTACCCAGACCAGCCGCTACGGCACCGCCACCGCCACTAGCTGGGACCGGCTGCACCCGCGACTGACTCACCGCACCTGCTGGCAAGACCACGATGGCGACCTACCCGTCATCGAAGGCACCCTGGTCCGCCTGCACGTGCAACGCCTGCCCGGCGACCGGGACCCGAAACCGATGTGGCTGTGGTCGTCCCGCACCGGCGCCTCACGCTCGGATGTAGACCGGCTCTGGCAGGCGTTCCTACGCCGCGTCGACCTGGAACACACCTTCCGGCTGTTCAAGCAAACCCTGGGCTGGACCACCCGAAGATCCGCGATCCTGAAGCCGCCGACCGCTGGACCTGGCTGACTCTGGCCGCCCACACCCAGCTCCGCCTCGCCCGCCACCTCGCTGAAGATCTTCGCCGGCCCTGGGAGAAACCCGCCGCACCCGGCCGGCTCACCCCGGCCCGGGTTCGCCGCGGGTTCCGGAACATCCGCCCGACGGCCACCTGCCCGGCCGGCGTGCCGAAACCCGCCAAGCCCGGTCCAGGACGGCCACCCGGCTCCCGCAACCGCCGACCCGCACCCCGCCACGACGTCGGTAAGACCACCAAACGAGACCCGAGCATCACCGCCCCACGGCAGCAAACAGGTTAAAGAACAAGCTAAGGCTTCGTGCGCTACCGTGCGCGAGATAAACGCCTGCTTGTGATGCCGATGTGTCTGCTGTCGTCTTCGGGTGCGAGCTCGTGGGCCCAGGTGGTGGACCGCCGCCGCTCGTACGAGACGACGGGTGGCGCCGAGCTGCGCAAGTGGCGATAGGCAAGGTTCATCGTCGATTTTCCGATCGCGGCAGCGCCGGTTCGGCTATGGTCGTTTCATGGGCGGTGAACCGGTAGCCGCGGCAATACGACGGTTCGAGGAGTCGTGGTCTCCGCTTAGGGAAGCCTTGGCAGCCGCCGAAGCAGACGTGGATGGCGGACGCTCGGTGCTCATTGATGCGGTCGACGAGATGACGGTTGCCCGGTTTGAGGCGCGCAAGTCTCTCGCCGATCTGTATGGGGTCTGGGTTGGCGATCAGCATCTGTTTCAGTCCGAGCTGCGGCTCGGTGCGTTCGCTGCTGCTCTCGACCTCTTCATCCCAAACTGGACTCTCGGCGGCGATGATTGGTCGACCGAGGACATCGTCGCTGGCGTGCGTCACTTGATCCTGGAGCCAGGAGCGGATCAGGATGGCAACGCAGCGCAGCCGCCTCCGTGGGTGGCGCCGTCGTAGCGCGATCTACCTCACGCATAGAACGACGACCCGAAACCCCGTACAGGACCTATCCGGTCACGGTGGCGGCGATTGGCCTGCGTTCCGCAGCTCGTTGGTGGGTCTGGACACGGGATTGTGGTGTTGAGCTGCGGAAACAGGTGATCGCACGCCGGGTGGGCGTGTGTCTAGGACGGGGTGTTCGTCCTGGTCAGGCCGGTGCCGGCGCCAGTTCGATGATCTTCTTGGGTGGGGTGAGGTCGAGCTTGGCGAGAATGTCCCGCTGTTGCTTGGTCAGTTCGGTGCGTTGTCGGTAGGTGCCGGCGGCGCCGGTGACAAAAGTGCCGATGTGCAGCTCGTCGAGGTGTTCGCGGATGTGGTGCCAGGTCAGGCAGGTGGTGGTCTCGGCGACGCGGATGAGTAGCAACGCGAGCCAGCACAGGATGACGTGGGCGCGGATGCGGTCTTCGAGGCGGTGGTAGACCGGCCGCAGGTCCAGGGTGGTCTTGAGGGTGCGCCAGCCGCGTTCGACCTCGAACAGCTGCTTGTAGCCCGACGCGATGTCCTCTGTGGACATGGCCGGGTCGGTGGCGCGGAGCAGTACGTGCCGTCCAGGCGCTGGTCAGCCTTGATCGCCGTGGCGTCGACGCGCAGCAGTCCGCCGGGTGTGACGCGCAGGAACCGGTTCAGGCCCGGCTTGGTGGAGATCGCCCCGGGTAGCTCGGCCCGCTTCGTGGCGGGCAGCTTGTCAGAGCCGTCGATCATCTCGGACAGTCGGGCCACCAGCCGGTCGCGGACCTTGGCGTCGCGGTCGGCGGCTTCGGGGTTGTGGCAGATGACGAACCGCGCCAAGGTGGCGCCCACGCTTGAGCAGGTCGTGGCCCGCGCCGCGAGGCCGGTGTCGTCTTGGTGGTTGGCTTCGTGGATTCGTGGATGGCCAGCGAACCACTGGAGGGCTTCTTTCATTGCGGTTGCCTGTCAGCGGAGCAGGTCCTTATGGAGGTGGCCGTTGCTGTCGATGTCGCCTGCCACGATCATGGGTTCTGGCGACGATCTTGTTTGCGCCACGAGCGCGGGAGGGAAGGTTGATGAGGTAGGAGACCTTGCTTGCTGCGGTGCTGCGTGGCAGATGGGGGATTGCTGGCCCTCCGGAGTCGCCCTGCGTGGGGG
>DASRII010000389.1:0-10312 GCA_035650075.1 Micromonosporaceae bacterium
ATGGACAAGGACGGCCTGGCGCTGCGCGCGTGGCCAGCGCTCGGCTTCGGGTTCGTCGAGGTCGGTACGGTCACCTGGCACGCCCAGCCGGGCAACGACCGGCCACGGCTGTTCCGGGATCCCGACCGGCGGGCGATCGTCAACCGCATGGGCTTCAACAACGCGGGCGCTGAGGCCCTGGCGCAGCGGCTCGCCGCCGGTGGGCGATCAGCCGCGCCGCTCGGCATCAGCCTCGGCAAGTCCAAGGTCACCCCTCTCGACTCGGCGGTCGACGACTACCTCGCGTCGTACAAGGTGCTCCGCGACCACGGGGACTACTTCGCGGTCAACGTCTCCTCACCCAACACGCCGGGCCTGCGCAGCCTGCAGGACAAGGCGTCGCTGGGGGAACTGCTCGACGCGTTGGTCGGGGACAAACCGATCCTCGTCAAGATCGCGCCGGACCTCACCGACCACGCGTTGGCCGAGGCGGTGGAGGTCTGCCTGGACCGCGGCGCCGCCGGGATCATCGCGACCAACACCGCGCTGACCCCGGACGGCGGGCTCTCCGGCGCCCCGCTGACCGTCCGCGCTCGCGAGGTCGTCGCGTTCATCCACCGCGAGACCGGCGGACGGCTCCCGATCGTCGGGGTCGGCGGGATCATGTCACCCGACGACGCGGCGCGGATGTTCGACGCGGGCGCGAGCCTCGTTCAGCTGCTGACGGGTTTCGTGTACGGGGGACCGGGGCTGGTCCGCCGGATAGCCCGGGAGCAACGGTGACACCGGAGGAGGTCCTCAGACTCGACCGGGCGCACGTCTGGCACCCGTACGCGGGCATGCCGGGGCGGTACGAGCCGCTGGTGGTGGCCGGGGCCGCGGGGACCAGGATCCACCTGGCCGACGGGCGGGAGCTGGTCGACGGGATGTCGTCGTGGTGGGCGGCGATCCACGGGTACCGGCACCCGACGCTCGACGCGGCCGTGCAACGGCAACTCACCAACATGAGCCACGTGATGTTCGGGGGGCTGACCCACGAGCCGGCGGTACGGCTGGCGACGACCCTGGTCGACCTGACCGGCCTCGACCACGTGTTCCTGTGCGACTCCGGCTCGGTCAGCGTCGAGGTCGCGATCAAGATGTGCCTGCAGTACTGGCGCTCGCGCGGCCGCCCGGCCAAGCACCGGCTGCTGACGTGGCGGGGCGGGTACCACGGCGACACCTTCCACCCGATGAGCGTCTGCGATCCCGACGGCGGGATGCACCACCTGTGGACCGACGTCCTACCGCGGCAGGTGTTCGTGGACGCGCCGCCGGACGGCTTCGCCGCGCCCGTCGATCAGTCCTATGTGGACGGTCTCGACAAGGCGCTGGAGAAGCACGCGCACGAGACCGCCGCGGTCATCGTCGAGCCGGTCGTCCAGGGCGCCGGCGGGATGCGCTTCCACAGCCCTGGATACCTCCGAGCACTGCGCGGACTGACGGAGCGGCACGACGTGCTGCTGGTCTTCGACGAGATCGCCACCGGGTTCGGGCGTACCGGAGCGTTCTTCGCCGCCGACCACGCCGGCGTACGCCCGGACGTCATGTGCGTGGGCAAGGCCTTGACCGGTGGCTACCTGTCGCTGGCGGCGGCGCTGTGCACGACCGAGGTCGCCCGGGGCATCTCGGCCGGCGAGGTGCCGGTGCTCGCGCACGGGCCTACGTTCATGGGCAACCCGCTGGCCTGTGCGGTCGCCCTGGCGTCGATCGGCCTGCTCCGCGACGGCGGCTGGCGCGCCGACATAGAACGGATCGAGGCCGGGCTGAACCACGGGCTCGAACCTGCCCGCGACACGAAAGGCGTGGCGGACGTACGGGTGCTCGGTGCGATCGGGGTCATCCAACTGGACCACGACGTCGACCTGCGCGAGGCCACGAACGCGGCCGTCGAGCGCGGTGTCTGGTTGCGCCCGTTCCGGGATCTGGTGTACGCGATGCCGCCGTATCCAGCGGACGAGAGCGACATCGCACGCATCACGGACGCAATGGTCGCAGCGGCTCGAAAGGGGTAACGGTGGAGGGCTTCGGGGCGCGGCTGCGGCACGCGATCGATACGCGGGGACCGCTCTGCGTGGGCCTCGACCCGCACGCCGAGTTGTTGCGGAGCTGGGAGCTGGGCGACGACGTCGACGGGCTGCGGCGGTTCTGCGGGACCGTCGTCGAGGCGATCGGCGACGTGGCGGCGGTGGTCAAGCCGCAATCGGCATTCTTCGAAAGGCACGGATCGGGCGGCGTAGAAGTGCTCGAGTCAACTATCCGACAGTTGCGAGACACGGGGGCACTTGTGCTGCTCGACGTCAAGCGAGGTGATATTGGATCGACGGCCGTCGCGTACGCGCAGGCGTACCTGGATCCGGCCAGTTCGCTGGCCGTCGATGCGATCACGGCGAGCCCGTTTCTGGGTTTTGGATCTCTATTTCCGATGATCGACATGGCTCTCTCGACGGGTAGCGGCGTGTTCGTTCTGGCCCTCACGTCGAACCCGGAAGGGGCGGCCGTCCAGCGGGCACGCTCCCACGACGGGCGGACCGTCGCGCAGACGATTCTGGACGAGGTTTCGCAGGTCAACGCGGGTGTGCAGCCGCTTGGGAGCATCGGTGTCGTGATCGGCCCGGAGGCCGCCGGCACCGGCCACGAGACCGGTCGGATCAACGGTCCGGTGCTCGTACCGGGCATGGGTGAACAAGGCGGACGACCTGAGCATCTGCACGTGCTTGCGCATGCGAATGCAGGTGCGGTGCTGCCTTCGTACTCCCGCCAGGTCCTTCGCGCGGGGCCCGGCGGACCCGCACTGCGCGACGCAACGCAACGGGCTCGCGATGCCTGCGCGACGGTTCTGAAGGTCTGATCATGGTCACGATCGGGTTCTTCGGCGTGTCGTGACGTTGCCGAAACCGCCCGCGACCGCTAGTTTTCCCGGCGCACGCACACAACGTAGTCAGATGCGAGGAGAACTGGTGCCGCTCCCGTCTTTGAGCCCCGAACAGCGTGCCGCCGCGCTGGAGAAGGCCGCGGAGATCCGTAAGGCTCGTGCGGAGCTGAAGGAACAGCTCAAGCAGGGCAAGGTCACTCTCGCCGAGGTGCTCGGCCGCGCCGAAGCCGATGATGTCGTCGGCAAGCTCAAGGTGTCGGCCGTGCTCCAGGCAATGCCCGGAATCGGGAAAATCCGGGCAATGCAGATCATGGAAAAACTGAAGATCGCCGACAGTCGCCGCCTGCGCGGGCTCGGGGATCAGCAGCGAAAGGCGCTGCTTGGGGAGTTCTCTGCCACCAAGTGAGTCCTCGAGGCCTGGTGGCAGGGTAGAAACAAGCAGTGAGCAACTATGACGACGCGCGCCCGGCGGCTCGTCTCACGGTCCTCTCCGGCCCCTCTGGGGTCGGCAAGGACAGCGTGATCGAGCTGATCCGGGCGCGCTCGCCATGGGTGTGGCTGTCGGTCTCGGTGACCACGCGGCGCATGCGTGAGTACGAGGTCGACGGCGTCCACTACTACTTCGTCAGCCGGCCGCAGTTCGAGCGGATGGTCGCCGCCGGTGAGCTGCTGGAGTGGGCCGAGTTCGCCGGAAACCTCTACGGCACGCCGCGGGGAGCGGTCGAGGCCCGCTTGCGGGAGGGCATCCCGGTCCTACTCAAGATCGATCTGCAAGGGGCACGGCAGGTGCGGGCCGCCATTCCGGCCGCGCTCCTGGTCTTCCTCGCCCCGCCGAGCTGGGACGAGCTGAAGCGGCGGCTGATCGGCCGGGGGACCGACGATCCGGAGACGATCCGCCGCCGGCTCGAGCACGCCCGCGAGGAAATGGCCATGCAGTCCGAGTTCGATGTCAGTGTCGTGAACGACTCCGTCGAGCGCGCCGCGGACGAGTTGCTAGGATTGCTCGGCTTATCCGTCATGACACCTGCCCATTCCGAGAGCTAGAAGGTCTACTTTGTCCGGAACCGTCGCTCAGCCGGAAGGCATTACCAACCCGCCCATCGACGAGCTGCTGGAGAAGACGTCCTCCAAGTACGCTCTCGTGATCTTCGCGGCGAAGCGGGCGCGCCAGATCAACGCCTACTACAGCCAGCTCGGCGAGGGCCTGCTGGAGTACGTCGGTCCGCTGGTCGAGACCACTCCGCAGGAGAAGCCGCTGTCCATCGCGCTCCGCGAGATCAACTCGAGCCTGCTGACCGCGGAGCCGGTCGAAGCCCCCTGAGTCTCGCGTGGCTCGCCTGGTGCTCGGGGTGGGTGGCGGGATCGCCGCCTACAAGGCCTGTGAGCTCCTGCGGCTGCTGACCGAGTCGGGACACTCGGTTCGGGTCGTGCCCACAGCGGCCGCATTGCGTTTCGTTGGCGAGCCGACCTGGGCCGCACTGTCCGGCCAGCCGGTCACCGCCGATGTCTGGTCCTCCGCCGACGAGGTGCCGCACGTGCGGCTGGGTCGCGAAGCGGAGTTGGTCGTGGTCGCGCCGGCGACGGCCGACCTGCTGGCCCGGGCGGCCCACGGAATCGCCGACGACCTGCTGACCAACACGCTGCTCACCGCGCGCTGTCCGGTCGTGTACGCGGCCGCGATGCACACCGAGATGTGGGAGCACCCGGCGACGGTCGCCAACGTGGCGCTGCTGCGCTCGCGTGGCGCCCTGGTACTCGAACCGGCGGTCGGCCGGTTGACCGGCGTAGACACCGGCAAGGGGCGGTTGCCGGAGCCTCCGGAGATCTTCGCGGTCCTGCGCCGGGTCCTCTCCGGCCGGTCGCTCGATCTGGCCGGCCGGCACGTCGTGGTGACCGCGGGCGGCACCCGCGAGCCGATCGACCCGGTGCGTTTCATCGGCAACCGCTCGTCGGGCAAGCAGGGGTACGCGTTCGCGCGCGTCGCCGTCGCCCGCGGAGCGCGGGTCACCCTGGTCTCGGCGAACATCGCATTGCCCGATCCGGCCGGCGTCGACCTGGTGCGGGTCGAGACGACCGAGGACATGCGCAAGGCGACCCTGGAGGCGGCCGCGTCCGCCGACATCCTGGTGATGGCGGCCGCTCCCGCCGACTTCCGGCCCGCGGTGGTGTCGGCGGCGAAAATCAAAAAAACCGCCGACGGTACGCCGGCACCGCTCGAACTAGTGACCAACCCGGACATAGCGGCCGAGTTCGGTGACCGTAAACGGTCAGGACAGGTACTGGTGGCGTTCGCGGCGGAGACCTCGGACGCGGTGAACCACGGCCGGGAGAAGCTCGCCCGCAAGCGCGCCGACCTGATCGTCGTCAACGAGGTCGGGCCGGACCGGGTGTTCGGCCAGGACGTCAACACGGCGGTCGTCCTCGGCGCGGACGGGTCGTCGGTACCGCTCGGCGAGCGGTCGAAGGAGGACCTGGCCGATGCCGTCCTCGATCTAGCCGTCGATCGGCTTGGTCTGTCGTAGGGGTTCGGTCGCGGGGCCGTGCAACACGTCGCCCCGCTGGTCGTAGCGCGAACCGTGGCACGGGCAGTCCCATGACCGCTCCGCGTCGTTCCACCGCACGATGCAGCCGAGATGCGTACAGCGGGCGGACACCGCGTGCAGCGTGCCGTCGTCGTCTCTCGACACGGCGGTCGGGCGACCGTCGCGCCAGATCACCGTGCCCTGGCCCGGTGTCAGGTCCTCGGCGCTCGGGCCGCCGAGCGAGCCGAGGTGACCGCCGACGAGCAGGCTCCCGGCGACCGCCGCGTCGCGTACCAGCCCGAGCGCCATCGCGCTGTTGACCCGGTTCGGGTCGTAGACGGCGGCCCACGGATTGGGTTGCCCGGTGATCAGGTCCGCGAGGATCAGCCCGGCCAACGTGCCGTTGGTCATGCCCCAGGCGCCGAAGCCGGTGGCGACCCACATGCGGTGGCTGCCGGGGCGGTACCGGCCGATGTACGGCAGCCTGTCCACAGTGGACAGATCGTGCGCGGACCAGCGGTGGGTGATGTCGGAAAGGCGCAGGGTTCGGGCGCCCCAATCCGCCAGCTCTCGGTGTCTGACGAGCACCTCGGAGGTCGTACCGGTGCGGTAGTGGCCGCCGCTGACGATCAGCATCCGCCGTTCCGCGTCTTGCTCGAGGGGCGCCGTCCGGACCGACCTCGTTCCGTCGACGGCCAGGTACATGTCCGGCGGCGCGCCGGCCGTAGGAACCGGTCCGGCCACGACCAGGTCGCGGGTTGGCGTCAGCCGGGCGAAGTACCCGCCCCGGTCGAAGATCGGATAGTGGGTCGCCACGACGACATCCCGGGCGCGTACCTCGCCGCCGGTCGTCCGTACCCGGTGCGGATCCCCCTCGTCCAGACCGACCGCCCGGACGCCCGAGCAGACCGTGCCGCCGCGGTTCGTGATGGCGTCTGCGAGCCCGGCGAGCCACTTGCCCGGGTGGAACTGCGCCATGCCGATAAAGCGCACGGCACCCGGTACCTCGAACGGCAGCCCGACGTCGCTCGTGAAGTCGGCCGGCAGGCCCAGCTCGGCGGCCAGCTCGGCCTCGGTCCTCAGCTCGTCTCCCCGGGCGGCCTCCGTCGCGTACACGTAGCTGTCCCGCCGCTCCCAGTCGCAGTCCACGCCCGTCGCGGCGATCGTGTCGGATAGCCACGCCAGCGCCGCCAGCTGGCTCTGCCCGTACGCCCGCGCCGTGTCCCGGCCGAACCGATGGGCGAGCCGGCCGTAGATGGACCCGTGCTGGGCGGTCACCTTGGCAGTCGTGTGTCCGGTTACTCCGGCCGCCGGGTGCCGGGGCTCCAGGACGGCTACCGTGCGGCCCCGCTCGGCCAGCAGGTAGGCGGTCGTCAGACCCGCGATGCCCGCGCCGAGAACCACGACATCGGCCTCCTCCGGCGCCGGCGGCGGTCCGGCGGGTACCTCGGTCCACGCCGTAGACGTGTCCAGCCAGTACGAATGCGCCACAGGCGGAAGATCGGCCATGCAGACTGATACCCGGTGGGTGTCGTCGCCAACCGGCCGGGAGGTTCGATCGTGGCTAGAGAGCAGCCGGCTAAACTGCCGCGAAGACACCTCACCAACGACCTGTGAAGGAGCACCGTGGCACGCCGCCTGTTCACGTCCGAGTCGGTCACCGAAGGCCACCCGGACAAGATCGCTGACCAGATCAGCGATGGCATCCTCGACGCGCTCCTGTCCGAAGACCCGCGCAGCCGGGTCGCGGTGGAGACGCTGATCACGACCGGTCAGGTCC
Source organism: Micromonosporaceae bacterium (assembly GCA_035650075.1). GTDB lineage: Bacteria > Actinomycetota > Actinomycetes > Mycobacteriales > Micromonosporaceae > DASSUC01. The sequence goes on from DASRII010000389.1 coordinate 7,196, forward strand.
ACGTCGCCGGTGAGGTGACCACGCAGGCGTACGCCGACATCCCCACCATCGTCCGCGAAACGATCCTGGGCATCGGGTACGACTCGTCGAAGAAGGGCTTCGACGGTGCGTCCTGTGGCGTATCAGTCTCGATCGGCTCGCAGTCGCCCGATATCGCCCAGGGTGTCGACCACGCGATCGAGGAGCGGTCCGGTTCCGTCAGCGACGCGCTGGACGCGCAGGGCGCCGGCGACCAGGGGATGATGTTCGGCTTCGCGTGCACCGAGACGCCCGAGCTGATGCCGCTGCCGATCGCGCTCGCCCACCGCCTGGCCCGGCGGCTCGCCGCGGTGCGCAAGGACGGCACGGTGCCGTACCTGCGGCCGGACGGCAAGACCCAGGTCACGATCGAGTACGAGGGACTGAAGCCGGTACGGCTGCACACGGTCGTCGTCTCGTCCCAGCACTCGCCGGACATCTCGCTCGAGTCGCTGCTCACGCCGGACATCCGCGAGCACGTCATCGCCCCCGAGCTGGAGAACCTGGGCCTGGACACGGACGGCTACCGCCTCCTGGTCAACCCGACCGGACGCTTCGAGATCGGCGGCCCGATGGGCGACGCCGGCCTGACCGGCCGGAAGATCATCGTCGACACCTACGGCGGCTACGCGCGGCACGGCGGCGGCGCGTTCTCCGGCAAGGATCCGTCCAAGGTGGACCGTTCGGCGGCGTACGCGATGCGCTGGGTCGCGAAGAACGTGGTGGCCGCGGGGCTGGCCGACCGGTGCGAGGCGCAGGTGGCGTACGCGATCGGCAAGGCGCACCCGGTGAGCCTGTACGTCGAGACGTTCGGCACCGAGACCGTCCCCGTCGACCGGATCGAGAAGGCCATCGGCGAGGTGTTCGACCTGCGCCCGGCGGCCATCATCCGGGATCTCACGCTGCTTCGCCCGATCTACCAGCAGACCGCGGCGTACGGCCACTTCGGTCGCGAGCTGCCGGACCTGACCTGGGAGCGGACCGACCGGATCGCCGATCTCAAGTCAGCCGCCGGCGCCTGATTGGTTTCGAGGGCGCGGGTTCCGGCTGAGATCCTGCCGGTCGCTCGGGTGTGCGTCGACGTCGCGTTGGCGCACCTCGACCGGCCGTTCGACTACCTCGTGCCGTCGTCCCTCGACGACGACGCGCGGCCCGGCGTCCGGGTGCGGGTGCGGTTCGCCGGACAGCTCGTCGACGGTTTCGTGCTCGACCGGGTAGCCGCGTCGGACCACGGCGGCAAACTGTCCTATGTGGAGCGCGTGGTGTCGGCCGAGCGCGTGCTCAGTCCGGACGTCGCGCGGCTGGCCCGGACGGTGGCCGACCGGTACGCCGGCACGCTCGCCGACGTGCTGCGCCTGGCTGTCCCGCCCCGGCACGCCCGTGCCGAGGCTGTGCCATTGGCGCCGGCCCCCGCCGGCGCGCGCCCGGGGGCCTCTGAGGTGTCGCCTGCCATCGCGACCGGGTGGGGCCGCTATCCGGCCGGGGCGGCGCTGCTGAGGGCGCTGGCCGACGGGCGCTCCCCGCGCGGCGTGTGGACCGCGGTGCCGGGGGAGGACTGGCCGGCGCGGCTGGCCGAGGCCGTCGTCGCGACGCTCCACAGTGGACGCGGAGCGCTCGTGGTGGTGGCCGACGCGCGGGATCTCGACCGGCTCGACACGGCCCTCACCGCTTTGTCGGGGCCGGGCTCGCACACGGCTCTGTCCGCCGCGCTGGGCCCGGCCGAGCGGTACCGCCGCTTCCTCGCGGTGGCCCGCGGTACGGTCCGGGCGGTCGCGGGTACCCGGGCCGCCGCCTTCGCGCCAGTAGCCGACCTCGGGCTCGTCGCGATCTGGGACGACGGGGACGACCTGCACGCGGAGCCGCGGGCGCCGTACCCGCACGCGCGCGAGGTGCTGCTCACCCGGGCCCAGCTGACCGGGGCGGCGGCGCTCGTGGCCGGCTACGCCCGGACCGCCGAGGCCCAGCTCCTCGTGGAGACGGGCTGGGCGCGCGAGATCGTGGCCGACCGGGACACCGTCCGGGCCGCCGCCCCGCGCGTCGTACCGGTCGGCGACGAGGCCCAGCTCGCCCGCGACGCGGCCGCGGCCGCCGCTCGCCTGCCCACCGCCGCGTGGCGGGCCGCCCGGGATGCCCTGCACGCCGGGGCGCCGGTCCTGGTACAGGTGCCCCGGCGCGGCTACCTGCCCTCGGTGTCCTGTGTGGACTGTCGGGAGCCGGCGCGGTGTGCGCACTGCCGCGGGCCGCTGGAGCTCCGCTCGTCGCACGCGGTCGCGGCCTGCCGGTGGTGCGGGCGGCCCGCGAGCGCGTACGCGTGTCCCCGGTGCGGCGGGCGGCGGCTACGCGCGGCCGTCGTGGGCGCCCGGCGTACCGCGGAGGAGCTGGGGCGCGCCTTTCCGGACACCCCGGTACGCACGTCCGGCCGCGATGGCGTGCTCGCCGGCGTACCCGACGAACCGGCGCTCGTGGTGGCCACGCCCGGCGCCGAGCCGCTGGCCGAGGGCGCCGGCTACGGTGCCGTCCTGCTGCTCGACACCTGGGCGCTGCTGACCCGCGCCGACCTGCGCGCCGGCGAGGAGACGCTGCGCCGCTGGCTGGCCGCGGCCGCGCTGGCCCGACCCGCCGCCAGCGGGGGACAGGTGGTGGTCGTCGCGGACGGGTCGCTGCCGGTCGTGCAGGCGTTGCTGCGCTTCGACCCGGGCTGGTACGCCGGCCGGGAGCTGGCCGAGCGGCGTACCCTCGGCTTCCCGCCGGCGGCGCGGTTCGCGTCGGTAACCGGTACGCCGGACGCCGTGGCGGACCTGCTCGCGGCGGCTCGGCTGCCCGAGGGTGCCGAGCAGCTCGGCCCGATTCCGGTGGGCGAGGGCCAGGAGCGGATGCTGGTACGGGTCGGCCGATCGGCCGCGCCCGCGCTCGCCGCGGCCCTGCACGAGGCAGCCGGCGTGCGCAGTGCCCGCAAGGCCCCGGACCCGGTACGCATCCAGGTGGACCCGCTCGAACTCGGCTAGCGCTTGCCGCCCACCCCACTTGCGTTGATCATGAAGTTAGTTCGGCAACACGCCGTCGAAAGCGAAACTAGGTTCATGATCAACGCGGGGGGTG
>DASRII010000390.1:0-9959 GCA_035650075.1 Micromonosporaceae bacterium
CAACGGTCACGTTCTCCAGGTGCGGGAGGAGAAGATCGAGACAGCACCGGACTCAGCTACCAGAGTCCACATAGGACATCCAGCCGACACGCGGGTCATCCACAAGATCGTCGCCAGAACCCATCACCGTGGCAAGCGACATGAGGGGCCACTCGTACGGAGCGGCCGGTGCCCGCCGCGCCGTCGTGCCCTCGGGGAAGAGTTCGACCGCGCTCACCGGTCTCCTCGCAGTCGGAAGACCTTGAACACCTTGGCGGCCAGGTTAGCTGCGTGGTCGACGAAGCCTTGGGCAGTCAGCTTCGCCGCATTCTTGAGGCCCAGCGCGGCGACGCTGGCCCGCAGGTACTTCTTGGCCCTTTCCTCGATCTGCTTCGCGCGCTGCGGTGAGGTGGTGTCCTTGCGGCGCTGGGAGGTCAGTTCGACCAGGATCTGTTCGTACGCCAGGTTCTCGATGAACACCTCGACGGTCCGTTCCGAACTCATCTCGTCTTGGCCTTGAGCACCTCGGCCATTGTTCGCAGCGTCGCCGCCCGCAGCGCCACCTCGTCGGGATGGCCGGGTGCGCCGAGCAGCGTGTCGACAATGTATGTGCACTGGGCTCGGCTGCTCGGCAAGGATTTCAGGTGACCGAGGTCGATGCCGAGCTCGCCGAGCACGCCGGCATCGCCGGCGCGGAAGGCCCGCGCGCCGGCGACGGCCGATGCGCCCCGGGCCGCCTGCCGGGTGAGGTTACGTCCACCTCCGCCACCCGACGTTGCGCTACTCGACGAACCGGTGCCGTGACCTGCCGATCGGGTGGGCCGAAGGGACGGCACCGAGTAGGACGCAGTCGTGTTGGCCGGTCCCGACGCCTTCGCCAGGGCCTGCATGAAGGTGTTGACGAATTGCTCAATCTGCGCCGGTGACGGCCCGGACGAGGCCGGGTCAGCGGCGTCGGCGTACGAGGTGTGCACGGCGTCCCACGAGCTGGAGCCGCTGCCACCGTAGGCGCCGGAGGTCCCCATTACCCTGGCAGCTCGTCAAGCTCGGCCCGCGCCGCGTTGACAACGTCCGGGTCAAGCCCGGGTGTGCTGACGATCAGGGTCAGGACCTGCGGGAACGGCTTGAGATACGGCACGTGGTGAGGCTGCAGGTGCCCCAACACCGCTGGACGTCCAAGGGAGCGACCGATGCCGTCCGCAAGTGCCGGAGCCTGGCCGGTGACCGTGTTCAAGGAGGCGATGACGTGGCCGGGGTCGGCGGTACGGGTCAGCTGATCGCACAGGCTGGTAACGACGATCTCCTGTTCGTCCGCCGCGAGGGTGGCGAGTTCCTGCAGGGCCGCCGCCCGGGTCGCGTCCGACGGGTGGGAAAGATGCTCGATCAGCAGTAACTGGCGGGCGTTGACGGCCCCACCGAACCGGACATCGCTGCGCAGCGTCGCGGCGATGCTCAGATAGCGGTCGATCTCGGCGCTACGACCGCGCAGGGACGGCTCACTCGCCGCCCACGGGCGGGTCGTGTCGCCGACCCCGGTCGGCGCGCTGGCGGTGTGCTCGCTGTCGAGGGCCCACTCTTCCCAGGCGACCAGAAGTGCGTCTCGGTCGCCGGGCGACCGTTCGGCCAACACGTTGAACTCGGGCAGGTATCGCCATTCCAGCAGATAGAGCTTCAGCAGGACGTCCAGATCCAAGCCGGCCCCAGCTGCCTGGGCCAAGTGCTCACGCACTGCGAACGCGTTCAGGAACCGCTTGATCGCCCGAGGGCTGCGCCACACGTCTGCTGATAGACCCCGGGCGATGCTGGCCGCCAGTGCCAGGTGCCGAGCCGACGGCCCGGCAGCGGCATCGCCTGCGACCACGTACGGCGCCGTACCCGAGCGGCGCCGTACCCGAGCGGCGGCGATCACCTCGCCGAGGTGAACGCTGGACAGGGCGCCGGCGTTGCGGCACAGCAGCAGCGCGATGTACGCCTCGGCTTGGTCGACGGACAGCAACGGTAGCGAGATCGGCAACTGGACGATCTTCTCGGTGTAGAGCTTCGCGAACCCGGCCTTCGCCGCACCCTCCATCTGCGGCTCGATGGCCGCACGAATGAGGTCTTCGTCAGCGGCGAGCACGAATGCCATCTTCTTCACCGACAGGAACAGCTTGATCGCCTCAAGGGTGCCCATGATCGTCGGAGGGAGGCAGCGATCCAGATCGTCCACGAGAACGACGACCTTGTTGATCCCCTCGACCTCGTCCATGAGCGACTCGAACTGGCTGCGGAAACCCGCCATGCCCTGCGGCCCGTCAGCGTCCTTGCCCTTACCCTCCGGCGCCTTCGGTGTCAGTGCCTCAATGAGGCCGGGCAAGTTCGGCGACAGCGTCACCGCGCTGGTGACCAGTACCTTCGCCACCCGACCCCAAGCGATACGGCGTCGCAGTTCATCCAGCTTCGCGAGCGCGATGTCCCGCCTGGTCGGGTCTTCGGTCTCTTCCTGAACGTGTAGGTGCAGCACGTCCAGCACCTGGGCGATCAACGTGCCCCGAAGATCCTCGGTGTTTTCGAACTCCCACGGATCGATACGGACCACGAGCACATGCCCGACCTGCCCAAGTTGACCGCCGATCAGGTTGAGAGCCGTCGACTTCCCCCCGCCCCAGGCACTGTGGATCCCGACCGTCACCGGGTCGAGACCGCCAGAGGTCACCACGCGGACGACGACCTCGGCCACCGCATCGAAGTCCAGAAGATCCTCAATGGCGGGGTTGTCGTCGAACAGTGGCGCGGAGAAAGCCACGTCGCCCACAGCCCACCCATCCATGAATCCGGTGCACGCAAAGCGCGCGAACGCACAGTGTAGGCGGTCGCAGCGACGAACCGGCCGAGGCCGACTCCGGCACGCCGCCGGGCAGATACCCGGTCCGTTGACGCGATCATGGCCTGTCAACGGGGGCGGCCTCACTTGTCGGCCCGACCGGAGCAGGTACACCGTCCGTGCCGTCTCCGTACGTCGATAGTGCCGCCGGGCGAGCCGCATCCGCTCCGTAGCACGGTCTGGACGTACCCGGCCCGTGAACAGTCTTCTATGCTCTGCCTGTGCACGGTGCCGTTGCGCTGCTGGACGGCGGGTCACTGGCGTACCGTTCGGTGGGCTCAGGACCCTGGGTCGTGTTCATCCACGGCTTCTCGCTGGACCAGCGGATGTGGACGCCGCAGGTCGACCGGTTCCGGGCTGGCTTCACCGTGCTGACGTACGATTGCCGCGGGTTTGGGCGTTCCTCGGTGCCGACCGGCCCATACAACCATGGCGATGACCTGAGGTTGCTGCTGCTGACGCTCGGTGCGCCCGCGGTACACCTGGTCGGGCTGTCGATGGGCGGCCGGATCGCGCTGAGCTTCGCGTTGCGGTGGCCGGCGGCGGTGCGGTCCCTGGCGCTGATCGGCACCGACGTGGGCGGCTACCGACATCAGATCGACTGGGACGTGCCAGCGTGCGCGGACAACCTCGACGCCGCACGCCAACAGTGGCTCCGGCATGAGCTGTTCCGAACAACCAGGAGGCATCCGGAGGCGTGGGTAGGGGTCACCCGCATGGTCGGCGACTACTCGGGCTGGCACTGGCTGCGCGAGGACGAGCGCCGGCCCGTGGACACCGACACGTGGGACCGTCTCGATGAGATCACCGTACCGGCGTCCGTCATCGTTGGCCGCGATGACCTGCCGGACTTCCAGCGGATCGCGGCGACGCTGCCGGCGCGCATGTCGCATGCACGCCGGACGGTCGTGCCGGGCGCGGGTCACCTGGTGAACCTTGAGGCGCCCGACGTCTGTAACGCGCTCCTCGGCCGCCATCTGTCCGCGGTGTGAATTGGCTGGCCGCTGCCCATGCCTGCTGTGGCCCGCTACCACTGCTGCTGTTCGTACCAGGTTCCGTCGAACGCGGTGATGGGCGGGACCGGACGCCTCTGCTCCACGGCCTGTGCGACGGTGCGCCACATGGCGTCCACAAGGCCGGTGTAGCGCACGGCCGTCCACAGTTCCTCGCGCACGAAGGGTGTGCCGCTCATGCGCACGGCCCGGATATCGAAGCAGCCGCGGTATGCGTTGCCACCGACGAGAAGGGGGGGTCGCCACAGGGATGCGCCGGGAGCCCGGATGGAGAACTTCACCCTCGCGGTGACGTGGCCGCCGTGCCACAGGTCGCTGTGCTCGGCGAGGTCCGGCAGGGCTGGCGGGAAGAAGTAGTGGCGCGGCCGCGGAATCTCTGGACGGTCGAAGTTCCCGGGGACGAAGTGCCACCGGTTGTACTGCATCCGCTGGGCCACCAACCACAGCATCTTTCCGAGTGCGCGGCCGGTGGGCTGCCGCAGCTGCGGGTGTGGCACGACGCAGCAGAAGAAGTCCGGTTTCCGCAGCTGCAGCACCCCCGCGACCCGGCTCGGCCCTTCGGGCGCCAGCCGCGTAAGGTCGCGGACCGCGCTCGACATGGCGTAGTCCGCGTCGAGCTCGACCGCCGCCGTCCGGACGATGACCTTGAGCAGCTCGGCCAGCCGCTGCTCGCACTCCTCAGGCGGCAGCTCGAGGATCGCCGCCGTCACGGTGCGGACGGTCTGTTCTCCGGGCCCGGACACGTCGGACTCGAGCCCGAGTCGGTGGGCCGTCCAGCGCCAGATCGGCAGTGGAGTCGTCGCGTGGCTCCGATGCCGGTGCGGCAGCGTGACGACCTGCTCCTCCTTGCTAAAAATCGGGCCGCCTATACGCCGGAACCGTACCGAGTCCGACCGGTTCACCGCCTCGGCGAGCTCGTCGACCTGCTGCGCCAGGACCTGCGGGCAGCGCGACGGCAGGTCGTCGGGCGGGTCGAGACGCAGCGCGCCCGCGTAACGGAGCCAGGTGGTGACCAGCCAGGATCGAAGCCTTGTCGCGCTGAGCTGCTGGCCGTTGAACTCTTCGAAGCGGATGGCCCGGCCGGCGGTGAAGAGCACCTGGGCGGCCGCGACGAAGAGCCTCTCAGCGTCGGTCCAGTGGTCCGGCGCTGAGGCGCCGAGACGCCGCAGGACGCCGTCGCGCAGCAGGGTGTTGGTGCCGGCATCTGACCGCGAGAAGACGTCGTCCTCGACGTACATCAGGACGGTCTCGACCCGTTCGACCCAGTCGGCGACTTGCTCGACCCTGGCTGTCAGCTCGCCGGCTTGGTGCCACCGCCGCAGCAGGTGGTCGAGGCTGCGCCGCTCCGCGTGTTCGCAGAGGTTCCAGTCGGCAACTGCCTCGTCAGCGCGTTCGAGGACGGCACGGGACAGGGCGAGGTGCCCGACCGCCTCGGTGCCAGCCGGAGCCCGGTCGAGCAGCCGCAGGCGGCCCTGCTCCGACAGTGCGACGAACAGGCCGTCGCGCCGGGCGGCGGCATGGTTCGTGATGCGCAGCGAATCGTCACCCATGACGAGGTGCAGGACGCTGCGGGTGCGCACGCCGAGTGTGCGGGCGGCGGCGGCGAATGGTATCCGCCCGTCGAGGGTCATGAGCCGGATCAGCGTCACGTACGCGGGCTCGTCGCGGGCGGCGTCGGCTCGTAGACGGGCGATGAGCTCGGCGGCCTTGAGGCCGAGGTCGTTGGCGCTATCCGGCATGGTCGGATGCCCATCCGATTCCGGTGACACCGTGGATGTCGCCGCCGAGCACCGTCGTCTCCTGCGGGACATTCGGTGCCGCGGTAAGCGCCGGACGTAACCGTTCTGACCAAGCCGCGATCAGCTCCCTCGGCGGTTCGCCAGCCGTTGCCGACACCGTGCCTGTGCACCGGGCGGTGCCGCACAGGCAGGCGAAGCTCCACGGGTCCTCGTAGCGGAAGCCACGGTAGTCGCCGGTCACCTCCTCGCCGCGGCGGATGTCACGGACGGCGAGCCCGACGGACAGGCCGACGTCGAGTACCGTCGCGTCGCACGAGTGGTTGAGCAGGTACGCCCCGCGGCACGGCGCGATGAGGCCGCCGTCGGCGCGCCGGTACCCGAACTCCGCCAGCCATCGCAGGACGTTTGGCGGGGCCAATACCTGCTGTCCGATCGGCAGAACGGTGCAGCGCGGGCACGGCCACCAGACGGCGGTGCCGATCGGGATGTCCCGCATGGCGATGATGCCGACGCCGTGTAGGTTGCTGAATCCTGGATGCACAGCGGAGTGCAGCATCAGTCCAGGCCCAGCACGTCGGCGAGGACCCGTTCCGCGTCCGCGACGTCGGCCGAGCTGCGGCCGACGACCATGTAGCGCCATTTGCCGTCGACGGCGAGCGTGTCGGCGGTGAGCAACGCGCGCGCGGGTGCGGCCGGGTCGGCGAGCTTGGCGCGCTCAAGCGCTGACACGGCACCGGTGAAGTCCATGCGGGTGTCGCCCGTTCGTACGTCGGCGCGCCAGTAGGTCGCGACGCCGGCCGGCGTGAGGCGCTGCGCGAGCTGTTGAAGGTAGGTGCCGCCGGTGCGTCGGACGTTGGCCTCCGTCACCACGTACCGGCCGCCGATGACGCCGCCGTCGACGTCGAAGTAGCCGCGGAAGCCGCAGGAGTACAGCCAGCGTCCGATCCGGCCCGCAGCGTCCGCGAGCTGCCACAGTCCGGGCGAAGGACTGGCCGGCGTGACCATCCCGGTCCAGGCGTTATTGCGTGTGCGCTGGTCGCAGGTGTAGAAGTCGTGCACGCCGTCGTCGTCGACGAACAGCTCGATACTGGGCACCGCCTCGAACGCGAGGAACTCCTCGTAGACCCAGCCGCAGCGCCGGGCGGGCGCCTCGGCGACGGACCGGGCGATGTGCCGCTCGATGTCGTCGCCGGGGCCGCAGACGAAGGTGCCATGGCCATTCGAGGAGCGGTTGACCTTGATGATCGCGCGGGGATGCATGCGGAGAAGCGCCGCCACGGCTGTCGCCAGGTCGGCGGCGGTGGCCGCGAACCCGCCGTCGGCGACCGGAAGGCCGAGCCCGGCGGCCACCACGCGGAAGCCGGCCTTGGTGTTGATCTCCTCGATGGTGTCCACCGTCTCCGGCGCCGGGGGCTGCTGGTACGGGTGGATCGGCATGCCGGTTCGGTTTGCCAGCTCCAGCGTCGGCCCGTCCACGACGAACGGCACGAGCACTTCGCGCGCCTTGATCCGCCGCTGGGCGTCCAGTGCCTCGATGACGTCGGCCGGGTGCGCTGGGGTCAGCTCGGCTGGGGCGATCACGTCGATGCTGCCGGCGGGAGTTCCCGTCACCGACGCTACGTAGTCGCGGAATGGATCGGCGCACGGCGCCAGCGTCACTACGCAGTCACCGGGCTGGGCGAGCCACAGCTTGCGCGGGGTGACGGCGGCCATCGTGCGGGCGTAGCTGGCCGGCGGCTGGTCGATCATGACAGTGTTGACGAGATTGGCGAGGTACACCCGCGAGGCTTCGGTGGACATGCGCCTCACCTCGCCTGTCCGCGCGTGGCGGTGAGCACTGCGTGCCCAGCGGCGGCCCAACAGACGTCGACGCCCCCGAAGCCGGCGTCGGCGAGCCAGCCGAGCTGGGAGTGGACTGGGGCGGGCTGGTCGACCGGGTCCGGGAAGCTGAACGTGTTCCAGCGGGTTTCCCGGAACGCCTCGGTCGCCGCGTCACCTCCGGGCGCCCCGGCGGCCTGCTCGACGACAATGGCGTCCCACAGCTGCGCGGCGACGCGCCGGTTCGCGTCCGTGGCCGGCTCAATGAGATCGCATTGCACGTAGATCCCGCCTGGGTGTAGCAGCTCGAAGATCGATCCGAACAGCCGCCGCTTGGCGTCGTGGTCGAGATGGTGGACGGCCAGCGAGGTCACCACGGCGCCGTACCGCCCGGTCTGCCAACGCAGATCACGTAGGTCCGCCCGGACCAGCCGGACGCGGGCGGCGACGTCCGCCAGCCGGCGCTGGGCCGCCGCGAGCATCGTCGCCGACGCGTCGATTGCGGTCACCGCCACGTTCGGGTGCAGGCGGGTGATCTCCTCGGTCAGGGCGCCGTCACCGCAGGCGAGTTCGAGGACGCTCGGATGCGGCAGGTCGCGCACGAGCGTGCAGATCACCCGGAACTGTTCTCTGCGCCGTGGGACGAAGACGTCGGCGTACCGCAGGAACGTCGCGGTGTCGGCCTGGTCCCACTCCGGCTCGGCGATGGTGTTCACTGCTCCTCCAATGCATCGAGTACGCCCTGCTGGCACAGCCAGCGCGCGAGCCCCGTGCTGGCCTCTGGAACGGCTACCTCGGCGGCGCCCCAGCGTCCGGTGAGCCAGTCGACTGGTGTGGTGGGCGGCAGGCGCCGTACCGCGCCGAGCGCCGCTACCAGCAGGTCGTCGTTGTCGGTGCGGGCCCACACAACAGGTGCGGCAAGCCTCGGCGTGACCAGGCGGGCCGGGCGCTCCGGGCGCCGGGCGGCGGCGGGCCGCATGGCGAGCGCAGAGAGACGGCCAAGCACCGCGGCGAGCGGCAGGCTCTCGCCGCCGACGTGGCGGCGGTACCGGTCGAGGAACGCCGGCGGCACGGCGCCGTCGAGGCGGTCGGCCCAAATCGGAAGCGACGGTTCGGCGTGCAGGGCGCTTTGGTAGGAGGCGACGTTCAGTGCGATGGCCGGACCCTGTGTCTCGGCGATGTGCCAGGTGCCGGCAGTCCACGCGAAGCCGTGCCCCGCCGTGCTGGTCAGCGAATTGCCAGCGGTGAGCACGGACGCCGGGTTCAGCGTCGGCAGGTATTCCTCCTGCGTGCCGGTCCCTGCGGCGACGTCGCGGCGCCGTCTCGTACCGGCCGGCATCCAGCCGTCGCCGGTCCAGAGGTGCATAATCTTGGTGCCGGCCAGCACGAGGTGGATGTTCGAGCACGCCTCCCTGTGCACCCCGCCGGGGGTGCGCGGATAGTTGCCGGCGAACACCTCGGCCTCGACCGGGCCGCTGCCCAGCCCGGTGCGCACGACGTGGCGCGTCAGCGCCTCGACAACCGTCTCGAACAGCGGCCGGTGCCATGCCTGGACGTTGCGGCCGTAGCAGAACGACGGCCCGGGCAGCGCCATGAACCGCTCGGCGTCAAGCGGCGCAGGACCTTCCGCTGCGGCGTGGGCAAGCAAAGCGCTCAGTGGGGCCGGCTGGCCACCCAGGAACACCTTGACCGCCGCCCGCCCGTCGTGGGTGGCTGTGGCCTGCAGCGCCTGCCAGGCGACCGGTGCGGTCAGCGCTGGGATCTTCCACCGTAGGGGGGAGCATGCGGCGTCCGGATTCAGAACAGTGATCTCGCCCGTGCGGTTCACGGCGCGCTCCCCTCGTCTGGCGGCGGCGCCGCGAGCACATGCCGGGGGGCGTAGCGATGCACGGTGCCGTCCGGGGCGGTGACCAAGTAACCATCGGCGTCCTGGGCGATCTGACTCGCCGCGATAGGGACCTTGCCGTGCCCACCGGGCAAGTCCAAGACATAGGTCGGCTGACAGAGGCCGGAGACGGGTCCCCGCAGCCGGCGGACGATCTCCTGTCCCGCGGCGATCGTCGTGCGGAAGTGCCCGGTGCCTGGGGCGAGATCCGCCTGGTGCAGGTAGTAGGGCTTGACCCGCAGGCGGACGAGTGCGCGGAAGAGTTCCTCGAGGACCTCTGCGCTGTCGTTGACGCCCTTGAGCAGCACGGTCTGGCTCAGTAGCGGAATGCCGGCGCCGGCGAGCCGGCGCACCGCGACTACGGCCGCGGGCCCAAGCTCCTGTCGGTGGTTGCAGTGCAGGACGACCCACACCGGCGTCTCGGCCGACAGGGCGGCGACGAGCGCCTCGGTGATCCTTTCCGGCGCCACGACTGGGACCCGGGTGTGGACGCGCACGACGCCGACGTGGTCGATCCCGGCGAGCGTTGTCACAATGGCACGAAGCCGGTCGGGCGAGAGGATCAGCGGGTCGCCGCCGGTCAGGATAACCTCCCAGACCTCTGGGTGGCGCCGGATGTACTCGTACGCGCCTTCGAGGTCCGCGCGGCTTAGTGTGCCGTG
>DASRII010000391.1:0-38574 GCA_035650075.1 Micromonosporaceae bacterium
GCGGCGATCCCGACCTTCGCCGGGCGGCGCCGTGAGCTCGACCGGCTCACCCGGCTGCTCGACGAGGCCCAGCCGATCGCGGTGACGAGCGCGGTGATCTGCGGTATGGCCGGCGTGGGCAAGACCGCCCTCGCGGTGCACTGGGCACAACATGTTGCCGAGCGCTTTCCCGACGGGCACCTCTACGTCGACCTGCGCGGCGCTGCGGTCCGTCCCGTCGAGATGCTGCCGCGCGTGCTGCGGAGCTTCGGCATATCGCGCGACCAGGTTCCGGCCGACGAGGAGGAGCAGGCGGCGGCCTGCCGCACGCTGCTGACTCGCAAGCGCGTACTGATGTTGCTGGACGGCGTGCGGACGGCGGAGCAGGTGCGCCCGCTCCTGCCCGGGCAACCGGGCAGCTTCGTGCTCATCACGAGCCGGCAGAACCTCGCCGGCCTGGCAGCGACGGACGACACCTATCTGATGACCGTCCACCCGCTCCAGCCGGACGAGGCGGCGGAGCTGGTCACCCGCACCCTCGGGCACGGTGGGGTCACCGCGTCGTCGGACGCCGTGGCCGCGCTGGCCCAGCTGTGCGGGTACCTCCCGCTGGCCCTGCGGATCGCCGCCGCGCTGGTGACCAGCGGTCGGTACCACCACGTCTCGGAGCTGGTCGACCGGCTGCGCGAGGGTGACCGGGTGAGCGCGCTGGCGATCGACGGCGACCGGCCGGTCTCGGTTCGCGCCGCCTTCGATCTGTCGTACCGGGACGTGGGTAGGCAGGCACAGCTCCTGTTCCGCCGGCTCGGGCTGACCCGAGGGAGCGACGTCGCCCCACTCCTAGCCGCCGTCCTGATCGGCGCCTCTTTCGGCGTAGCCCGTCACGCGCTGGCCGAGCTCGCCGCCGAGCACCTCGTCGAGGAGACCGCCGCGGGTAGATACCGCGTGCACGACCTGCTGCAGGAGTACGCGCGGCAGCGGGCCACCTCAGACGGTCGGGACGATCGGTCGGCGGCGGTGATACCGCGGCGAAGGCGGCGTGTTACCGCCGGCGCACAGACTCGGCTCAACGAATCGTTTGCTGCCCGTGACCAAGGAGGAACGCGCATGCCTGACGAGACGATCCGGGTCGAACTCAGCGAGACCGCCCCGGAGATTCCCGAGCCGACCACCCCCGCCGAGGACAAAGAAGAGACCGCGCTGCGCTTCGAGCTGTCGAAGCGTCCCGTGGCGATGTGCGGCAGGCTGTAGCCCGCCGTCCGCTCTCGGTACTACGCCGGCCCACGCCCGCGGGCGTGGGCCGGCACCGTCGCAGGCTCCTTCACCGAATGGAGTAGGCAGGCATGAAGACATTAGCCACCGATCGCGCCCGAATCGATGAGATCGACCTACACGGCGTCAACGCGAAACTCACCGCCGACCCATCCCGGGAGGGCTACGGCTGGTCCGACGAGAGGGTCGCCTGGGTCGAACGACAGTACCGGAACTGGTTGTTCCTCGGCCTGAAGTACGGCGAGGAACTACTCGTCCCCACGAAGGAACTCGACGTCTACTGGCACACCCACATCCTGGACACCCGGGCCTATGCGGTGGACATGGACCGGGTCTTCGGCCGCTTCATTCACCACAACCCGTATCTGGGCCAGTCGGGTGCGGACTCCATCCGGCAGCTGATCAACGCCTTCGACCAGACGGCCGAACTGTACGAGCGGGAGTACGGCGAGCCGTACGCCGAGTCCGGGCTATGACCGGTGAGCCGCTGCCGGTCTTCGTCCACGTCCTGAAGACCGGCGGTACGTCGGTACGCGAGGCGTTCTACGCCAACGCGAAGGGGCGGCCCTTCCTCGATGTGCTGCTCCAGGTCCCGGGGGAGGACCTGCATGGGCTGCCCCTCGGGTGGCACACCCGCCACCAGGACGTGACCGGCCTGGTCGGCGCGGCCAGGAAGCACCAGCACGAGCTGGCCTACCTGCTCGTCAACTTGCCGTACGGGGTGCACCGGTACCTCTCGCGCGACGTCTGCTACCTCTCGATGCTGCGGGAGCCCGTCGCCCGCGCCGTGTCGTATCTCTACTTCACCCACAACAACCATCCGGAGGTGTGGGACCGTTTCGTGGCCCTCGACCTCGACGCGGAACGGTTGGTATCCGAGGCATCGGCATTTACTCTCGCCAATGCTCAGATCCGGGCGTTGACCGGCACCACCGACATCTGGCTGGACAAGTCGCATCTCGAGCACGCGCAAACCGTGGTGCGGAACGAGTTCGGTTTCGTCGGTGCGATCGAGCGGTTCGACGAGTCGCTCGACCGTCTCGCCGATCTGCTCGGGTGGGCCAACCGTCCGCACCCCCGACTCAACATCGGGGACTACCGGGACGCTGGGCTCGTGCCGTCCCGAACCGTCGACCAATTGCGGGCACTCAACGAGTACGACGCCGCACTGCACGAATGGCTCCTCGACGAGTATCTGCCGGCCACCCTCTCCACCTAGGATGACAATCATGGGCACCGATGTATCCGTACTCTCCGGAATACCGACAAAGCCCAGTGAACCGCTTCGGCCCGCGTGGCGCGAGCTGCTCCATCGAGGGTGGGCCACGCTGGATCCCCTGACCGATGGCCAGGTCGCCGAAGCAGCCCACGCCCCGTGGCAGTACGTCGAGAACGCCCTCGGTGTACGCCCGGCCCGCATCGACGTGATGAGCGTCCGGCCGGTACCGGGCGCCACCACGTATACGTCCACCGACATCGAAGCCAAGTTCCATACCGACATCACGTACGCGATCGTGCCGCCGCACCTGCAGTTGTTCATCTGCTCCCGTCCGGCGCGTACCGGTGGCGAGACCGTGCTGCTCGACGGCTGGCAGGTTCTCGACGACCTGAGGGATCGCGAACCGGCTCTCTACGACGACGCGTTCCTCGACATCACGGAGAAGCCGTTCGCCGTCCGGTGGTTCGGCGCGACGGTCGGGCTACGCCACGACAACCTGGTCTTCGCCCACTCCCCGTTCGCGGCGGAGAGCAAGCTCGACGAGGCGGTGGCGGAAGCGGTCGAACGCCTCGGCCGGGACAGCGCGTACCGCATGCTGCTCGCGGCCGGCCAGGTCCTCGTCTTCAACAACCAACGTCTCCTGCACGGCCGGAGCGCATTCGCCGACCCGGATCGGATGCTGGTGAAGCTGCACATCTGGCTGTGTGAGCCGCTGCCTGCGCCGGCCGCGCTGTGGCGGCCGGCCGACGAGGCGAGGACGCGGCTGCGGGCAGATCGCGGCGCGCGCAACGGCCTCCCGCCGCAACTGCTCGGCATCGACGCGACGCCGTCGGCCGAGGCTCTGCTCCGCGCGGGCATCGTGCAGGAAACGCTCAGCGCCCGGCAGGACGACATGGCGGCCACGGCCCGCAGGTTGGGGCTGCCGCCGGAGCGCGTCCACCAGTGGTGCGCCGAGGCGATGGCGATGCTGTCCCGGCTGCCATGACGGTACCGGCGTGGCGGGATGACACGGTCGCGGAGACCATCCACGGTCGTGTCGTTCGCGATCCGTACCGCGCCTTGGAGAACCGCGCGGACGGGCGGGTCCGGGCCTGGTGGCGGGACCGGGTCGACGAAGGTCGGCGTACGCTGGCCGGTCTGCCGGAGCGCGAACGGTGCGCCGAGCTCATCGCGGCCGTTCCCGACGCGGCGTCCGCGTCGATGCTGTGCCTCGCCGACCGCGCGACCGCTTGGCTGCAATCCGACGGAAGCGGACTCGAACAGGTGGCCGTGCTGCCCGACGAGCCGACCGGGGAAGTCTGGATCGCGTACCGGGCCGCAGTCGGAGCGGTCTCCAGCCTGTCCGCCGCCCCGACATCCCGGCACCTGTGTTGGATCGCGGACGGCCGGGTACACCTCGCCGACCTGGCTACCCGCACGGTGCGCGGGTTGCCTCTCGCGGGTCGTCCGGTGCGCGCGGCGGTCGTAGCCGCCGCGCGAATCGTCGTCATCGTTGCCGACGACGATGGCCTTCGGCCGCTGGTTCTGGAGGGGGACTCGTGGCAGGTGACGGCGGGACCACCGATCGCCGTCGACGGGGAGGTCGCCGGGCTGGCCGTCGCACCGTCGGGCCGTCGGTTCTGCCTGGCCTGTCGCAAGCCACCGTTCGCCGACACCGCGCTGATCGTGCTCGACGGGGACGGCAACGCGGTCCGCCGGTCACCGGTCCTGCCCGGTCTCGTCGACGTGGCATTCGCCGACGACGAGACGCTGGTGCTGCGTACCGACATCGGCGCAGCCGACTTCCGGGTCGTCACCACGACCGTGGATGACCTCGAACCCGACCAATGGCATTCCACTGTGGACTGGCCGGGCGAGGTGCTCGGGGCAGTGGCGCGGTCTGGCGGTCGGTGGTTCGCGACAGCGGACCGCGACGGCGCGAGCCGGCTGTACGAGCTCGGTGAGTCGACGCGTACCGAGGTGCGGCTGCCGCTGCGCCCGGCCCTGCTGACCGCGCTGGCCGGTTCACCCGACGGCCGGCTCGCCGTGGTAGCCGAGTCGTTGTGCCACCCCGCCACGCTCTTCCTCCGTACCTCGCCGGATGGTCCTGTCCGGCAACGCGATATCGCGGGCCAGCCCGTTGGTGGTCTGGAACTGTCCACTGTGGAGGCGGATGGAGTGCCGGTCGCCCTGCTCCGGCGGAAGGATCTCGAGGGTCGACCCGCACCGACCCTGGTGACCCTCTACGGTGGCTTCGGCATCCCGCAGGATCTCGGGTACAGCGCGATCGCGTGCGCGTGGGCTCTGGTCGGCGGCACATTCGTCATCGCCGGCGTGCGGGGTGGCGGCGAGCGCGGCCGGCGGTGGCACCGGGCCGGCGCCCGCCGCCACAAGTACCGGGCAGTGGAGGACCTGCTCGCCGTCTCCCGGTGGCTCGTGGCGCAGGGCGTGGCGGACAGCCTGGGACTCTTCGGCGGCAGCAACGGTGGCCTGCTCGCCGCCGCCGCGATGACCCAGGCGCCGGAGCTGTACCGAGCCGTGGTGTGCGGGGCTCCGCTGCTGGACATGGTGCGCTACGAACGGTTCGGCATCGGCGGATCCTGGCGCGACGAGTACGGCAGTGCATCCGACGCCGCGGACTTCGAGAGCCTGCTGTCGTACTCGCCGTACCACCACGTGGATCCCGCGGCGGCGTACCCGGCCGTGCTCTTCGCCCTCTTCGAGGACGACGCCGTCGTCGATCCGGTGCATGCGATGAAGATGTACGCGGCCCTCAGCGACGTCGAGCGGGCCGACGGCCGCGAGCGCCGACCCGTGCTGGTCCAGGTGACCCCGCGGGGCTGGGGACACGGCAGCCGGCCCGTCGATCGCGCGGTCGACCTGCTGTCGTTCTTCGTACACGAGCTGAGGCCAGGGGAGTTCCGGTGCGGAAGCTGACGACGCCCCAGCGGCTGGCGATCACGGCGAACAGCGGGATGGTCGCCACGGCGCTGTTGACCGGCGGTCTCGGCGCCGAGGTGTTCCAGCTGATGGCGCTGGGTGTCCTGGACATGCGCCCGGCCGCGGTGGGGCTGGCCCTGCTGAGCCAGGTGCTCTGCGTTCCGGTGCAGCTGTACGCCGCGAGCGCCTCCCTCTACACACCCAACCGGGTGCTGTTGCGGCGCGGGCATCTCGGGCTGTGTGCGGTCGTACTGGCCCTGCTGGCCGCGCCGGCGGTCGCGTCCACCAACCGTCAACTCGGCTTGGTCGTGGTCGTCGTCGCGGTATTGGTCGGGGCCTGTTCGATGTCGTACGGGTGGGCCACCGGCTGGCAGTCGTGGATGCAGTCGCTCACCACGCCGGAGAACCGCGGCCGGGTGCTCGGCATCATGCGCTTCACGACGCAGGCCGTCGGTGTGCTCTTCCTGCTACTGGCCACATCGCTCGCCACACCGCGGCTGACCGCGGGACGCTTTGCTGTGCTGGCCGCCCTCATCCTCGGCTACCTCGTCCTCGCGCTGCTGCTGCAACGCCGGCTGCCCGATCCGAGCGAGCAGACCAGATCCAGCCAGGCCCGGCCGGCCCGCCGGCTCGGCTCGTTCACCGCGCTGTGGGCCGCTATCTCCCGGCTCGGTGCGGTGCCGGCACTGCGTCGCCTGGCCCCCACGGTCGTACTCGTGAACTTTCTCGGCACGCCGCTGGTGTTGACGTACCTGGTCGTCGTGGTCGAGATGCCGGTCGCGGTGGTGGGCGTGCTACTGGCGGTTCGCCAGGTGCTCGCCGTCGCCTCGGTTCTGCTGTGGGGAAGGTTGCTCAGCTCACGTCCGGCCGTATCGGTGATCAAGTTTGGTCTCACCGCGTACGCCCTCGTGACCGGTCTCTGGCTGATCATTCAACCCGGCACGGGACACCGGCTGTGGGTGATGGCCGCGGCCGGCGCGATCCTCGTCGCGACGGGCGTGCTGTTCAACGGGATCAGCCTCGCCGTGCTGACCGAGGCCCACGGGCAGATTCCCGAGTCCGAGTCGGGGGTCGCCTTCTCGCTACTGAGCCTCGTGGAATCGACATCGATGTACCTGCTCCTCGGGCTGGCCGGCGTGCTCGTCGGCGCAGCGGGCCTTCCTGGCGCCGGCGGATGGTTCGACCCGTACCGTGCGTTCCTGATCCTCACCGCCGTGCTTGCGGTCGTCTCCGCCCGGCGGCTCATGCCGGCTCGGGCCGACGCTCCGGCTATGACCGGATAGCCCGTCCTCCGACCATCGCGCGGGCCCGGTCGAACGCACGGCGGTACGCGGCGAACCGCTGGACACCGAGCTCCTCGTTTCCACTGGTACCGCCGTCCACCTCGATCTCGGACAGGTGGTACGTGCCGTCTGCCTCGAGAAAGTCGACACACAGGTACGGCAAGCCGATCAGAGCGGCGATTCGCTGCGCAGGCCCCTTCAGCTCGTCGGGAACGTCGATGACGCTGAGCCGTCCACCGAGGTGAAGGTTGCCCACGATCGCCCCGTCGGCCGCGACCCTGCTCGTGGCCGCGACCGCGGCACCGTCGATGCAGTAGACGCGGTTGTCGGCGACCTTCGCGCCCAGCCAGGGTTGTATCACCATCGTGATTTCGCCGCCACCGGCGAGCTGCAGGACGGCTTCGAGCTCGGCGTACGACGAGACCTTGTGGATGCCGTATCCGCCACCCCAGTTGGCGGGTTTGACGATCGCCGGAAACTCCACCGGTATCGCGTCGATGTCGACTTTGCTGAATCCTCGCGTGCTCACCCGAATCGACGGTACCCGCGGAACGTCCGGCAGCGCGTACCTCACCAGCGTCAGGAGTTTGTCGTTCGTGGCGATGTTCACGCTCGTCGGTACCGTGGTGTGGAAACCGGCCGCGGTGAGGAGATCGGCGGTCGATATGAACCGCCAGGTGTCCTTCTCGATCTCGGGCCAGGTCATCAGCTTCGTGTGGAAGAACGTGTCCGCCGGGTCGACCGGTACGCCACCGATCGTCACGGACACTCCACGGGAGGAGGCGGCCACCACGATGTCATCCACCGATACGTGGCGCAGCTCCATCCGGTTGGCGGCGGCGGCGCGCCGGCAATGCTCGATGACGCCGGCCAAGCCGCGGTCGAGACTGGCCGTGCGCCGGGTGCGCAGCCAATACATCACCACGTCGACACTATCGCTCATGCCAGAACAGCGTATGTGCGGTGCGGCTCGGCTCGCGAGTGGTAATGCGCCGTCGGCCGGATGGTCGTCTGGTCAGGCGGAGTAAACCGGCAAATCATTTGGCTATGAACCAACGCGTCGCAGACGTCGTCGTGACCGGGCTCGGCGCTACGACACCGTTGGGCGGCGACGCCGTGTCGACCTGGGAGGCGCTCCTGGGCGGCGAGTCCGGTGTGGCCGCGATCGAGGACGCATGGGCGGCGAGACTGCCCGTACGGATTGCGGCGCGGCTACGCGTGGAGCCGGCCGCGGTCGTCGACCGGATGATGGGCAGGGTCCAGCTCAGACGACTGGACCGGTGCGAACAGCTCGCGCTGGTGGCTGCCTGGGAGGCCTGGGCGGACGCGGGCCCACCGGACGTGGCACCCGAGCGGCTCGCCGTCGTCATCGGTACCAGCACCGGCGGGGTGCTGACCACACTCGCCCAGAACCGCACCCTCGACCGGGATGGTGCGCGGAAAGTGTCGCCGTACACGGTACCGATGCTGATGCCGAACGGACCCGCGGCCTGGGTGAGCATTGCGCTCGGTGCCCGGGCCGGCGCGCATGCACCGGTGAGTGCGTGTGCCTCGGGGGGCGAGGCCATCGCCATCGGCTACGACCTCATCCGCGCGGGCCGAGCTGATGTCGTGGTCGCGGGCGGTGTGGACGCGTGCATCCATCCGTTGATTCTCGCGGCCTTCGGGCAGGCTAAAGCGCTGTCGACGAGAAACGACGAACCATGTCTGGCCTCCCGCCCATTCGACGCCGGACGAAACGGTTTCGTGATGGGCGAAGGCGCGGCGGTACTCGTGCTCGCCCGCGCCGACCTGGCCGCCCACCAGTACGCGCGGGTGGCCGGCTACGGCATCAGCTCCGATGCCGGCCACATCACGGCTTCCTCGCAGGACGGTCAGGTCCGGTCGATGAGAACGGCTCTGGCCACCGCGGGACTGAGCCCGATCGAGATCGGACACGTCAACGCGCACGCCACCTCCACGCCGATCGGAGACGAGACCGAAGCCGCCGCCATCGCCGAGGCAATCGGTACGCATCCCTCGGTGACCGCGATCAAGTCGATGACCGGGCACCTGTGCGGCGGTGCCGGCGCGCTCGGCGCCCTGTCCGCCGTACTCTCGATCCGCCACGGTCTGGTGCCCGCGACGGTCAACCTCGACCGGCTCGACGTCAAGCTCGACGTGGTGACCGGTCGGCCGCGCCGCGGCCCGGTGACCGCGGCGGTGGTCAACGCCTTCGGCTTCGGCGGCCACAACGTGAGTCTCGCCTTCACCGCGTGCTGAATGCCGGCCACTTCCGGACGTCGGATCCGTGCCGGGCCAGCAGGACGAGGGCGAGGCGCTCCAGGCCGAAACCGATACAGGAGCTGTGCAGGGTGTGCTCGCCCCGGCCGCGGAACCCGAACGCCGTGCTGAAGTGGTCCTTGTGGTAGTTGCTCGAGGCAACCGCCTGCAATGTCCCGTCGCCTACCGGAACGCTGAGCTCCCACTTGAGTTGCTGGTCGCGCTGGGTGGCGCGCATCAGCCGGCCGCTGGGACCGAAGAACGGGTCGTCTGCATTGTGGACGGTCGCGTCGATGCCGAGTTCGGCCAACCACATCCGGGCCAGCTGTATCGATCCGTCGCGCCAGGCCAGGCAGGTATCGGGGGTAGCCACGAACACTATCTCCCGCATCCGGAACGAGCGGAGACGGCCCGGTTCGGCGGTCGCTTCGTTGCGGAAACACGTCGCTTCCACGGCCAGGCAGAACGGCGCGGTCGGCATCGTCTCGGCGATGAGCGGATAGGCGTGGTGGCACGCCGCGGCAGTGAGCATCAGGTCGGTGTGGACGAGCTGCGTGGACACCTCGCCCAACAGGTGCGGGAAGGAGTTCCGGTAGCCGGTGCGGGCAACCACGGCGGAGGCGATGACCGGGGGAGCCCACACCGACCGGTGGACCTGGTCGGCGAACAGCGCGACGACATCGGCGCGGACGCGCTCGACCAGACCCTCGAACTCATCGGTACCCAACCAGACTCCGGCCGCCTCGGTCGCGACCTGGAGCTGTGCACCAGCAATCGTCAGTTCGCTCATGCCGCGCCCGCTTCCGCAACGAGGTTCCGCAGGACCTTCTTGTCCACCTTGCCGATCGACGTCCAGGGCAGGCTGTCCACGAAGACGATGGACTTGGGGACGTAGTGCTCGCCGAGCTCGTCGAGTACCCGCTTCCGGAGCTCCGCGACGTCGACCGTCATTCCCGGCTCCGCCACGCAGACCGCGTGCACCAGTTCGCCGTACACATCGTCCGGCAGCCCGACCGCGGCGGCCATGCGTACGCCGGGCTGCCGGGCCAGTACATCTTCCAGCAGGTTCGAGTACACGTTGTGGGCGGTCGACGTCAGCCCGGAGATGATGACATCGTTCGCGCGGTCGACGAGGTACAGGTAGCCGTCCGGATCGAACCGACCCAGATCTCCGGTGTGCAGCCACCCTCCACTCATCGCCACGCGGGTCTGCTCCGGGTCCTTCCAGTATTCGGCCATCACCAGTTGACCGCGCACGCAGACCTCGCCGACCTCGCCTGCCGGCACCTCCGCTCCCTCCGGGTCGCGAACCGACACCTCCACCATGCCCTCGAGTGGTTTGCCGCACGCCCCCAACCGGTCGGGAGCCAACGCGGCGTGGTCCGCGGGTTCCAGCAAGGTGATGACGGGCACCTCGGTCATGCCGTACGTCTGCCGGAGCACCGGACCGAACCGTTCCATCGCCTGGCGGATCCGGGCCGGAGCGGTCGGCGCGCCCCCGTAGTGCAGGCGGATCAGCGACGGGAACCCGTCGGCCGGTAGCTCGGGATGATCCAACACCTGGTAGAGCATTGGCGGGTGCAGCACGACACTGGTGATTTGCTCGCGCTGGATGGTCGCGATGACGGTTCCGGCGTCGAAGCGATCCATCAGCACCGCGGTTCCTTCGGCCAGCAAAGCCGTGAGCGACGCGACGTGGCCACTGCTGTGCGTGACCAGCGTGGGGATGAGAAAGCGCTGGGGGGTCGGACACTCCGCCTTGCGGCGAGCCGCCCCGAAGGTGAGGCCGGTGTAGTACCGGTGCCGGTGCAGCACCATCTTGGGCCGGCCGGTCGTCCCGCCGGTATAGAACACGGTACTCACATCGTCCGGTCCGGCGATGTCGTCCGGTGCCGTCGCGGGCATCCGTGCGCCGAGCGCGAGCAGATCCTCGCCGGTGTCCGCGGGGCCGAGCGTGAACACGTGGTGAGCTACGGCGTGCTCCGCCAGCTCGGCACCTCGAGCCAGGTGCGGGTGGAAGACGAACGCGGTGGCGTCGGCTCGCCGCAGGAAAGCAACCTGCTCGCCGATGACGGGTTCCGGCGGTACGAAGACGAGCCGGCAACCAATCAGGTGTACCGCGAGTTGCAGGAGGACGGCCTCGGGACGGTTGCTGACGAGCAACGCCACCCGGTCGCCGCGCACGAGGCCGCGATGCCGCATGGCGTTGGCGAGCGCCAGGACGGTCTCGTGTGCGGCCGCACACGAGACCCGCTGCTCGCCCCAGACGACCGCGTCCCGGTCCGGATAGCTCTCGAACACGCTCAGGACCCGGGCGACGTAGCTTTCGAGCGGCGCGGTCATGGTGGTTCCTCCTCCGTGCGGGAAATGATCTGTGTAGCCATCCCGGTGCTGGTGATGCGTCCGGCCTGGCGGATCAGCACCTCCGCGGCCGCCTTGTGCGCCGCCAGTTCGGTGACCGTCGCTTCGACGGACGCCGGGCCGGGCCGCAGCGGCATGCGGAACGAGACGGCGAGGTGCCCGGTCAGGAACCGGGCTCGATCGGGCAGCACGGTCAGCATGGCCAGGCCGGCGTAGAGGTCGATGAGACAGGTGATGTACCCCCCGAAGACCGCACCCGAGGACCAGGTGACGTCCGCCCCGATGAGGATGTCGCCTTCGAGACGGCCGTGCGACCAACTCGTGGGACGGGGAAGGGCCAGCCGGCGGACGTACGGCGGGTTGGCCGCGGTGCCGTCGATGATGGCGTCGAGCATCGCTCGGTACCGGGTGCGTTCGTTGGCCGGCGGAAAGTCCAGGGCAACCATCACGGCCTCACCGGTGGTGTCTGCGCGGCCTTGGGAAGTGCGGCGACGAGCAGCATGGCGACCGCGAAGGCGAGCAACGTGTAGAGGAGACAGTCGACGAGTGCGTCCCTGAGCTGGGTGGCCGTCGCGGTGGCCACGTTGCCCGGCACCTTCGACCTGAACAGCAGGCCGGTCGCCGTGACGCTGAGCGCCACTCCGGTCAGCTGAGCGGTCGATAGCAGGCCCGACGCCGCGCCGGCGTCGCTGCTGCGGATGCCGGCCAAGACGACCCCGAGCAGCGGAGCCACGACGAGTCCGAACCCGATGCCCACGATGATCTGACCCGGCTGGGTCCAGAGCGCCAGCGTCCAGTCCTTCACCCAGACCACCGCGGGCAGCATCGCCAGAAAGCCGATGAAGCATCCCGCGCTTCCGGCGGCGACGAGGGGCCGGCCACCCCAGCGCCGCACCAGTCTGGCCGTCATGGCGGAGACGGTGATGGCCGCGACCGCGGAGGGTACCTTGCTGAGGGCCATCCACAGTGGAGTCAGGCCGAACCCCGTCTGCAGCGCGACCGAGAAGTACAGGTAGAACGCGATGCCACCGCTGAAGACGGTGGGGTAGAGCAGAACGCCGACGCGGAACGCACGGTCCCGGGCAAGGGACGTGGGCAGCAACGGGTCCCGCCCCCGCCTGTGCAGGTACCGCTGCGACCACATGAACGCCACCGCCAGGAAGGGCAGCGTAGCCAACGCGGCCCAGGTCCACAGTGGCCAGTGGTAGACGCCGCCGAGGCTGAGCGGTGCCATCAGCGCGACCAGCAGCAGGACAACCAGGCCGACGCCCACGACGTCCAGCCGCTTGGCTGCCGGGCTGCGGAAGGTGGGTACGAGCCACCAACCGAGCACGATCGACGCGAGACCGACCGGAATGTTGATGAGGAAGACCGAACGCCAGCCCAAACCCAGCACGTCGAGCGACACGAGTATCCCGGCCAGCACCGGACCGGTGACCGACGCGAGGCCGAGCACCATGCCGAGGGAAGCGAACGCGCGGGCCCGGTGCGCCGGCGGTAGCACGATCTGGATGGTGGCCAGGACCTGCGGCGACAGCATTGCCGCGGCCACCCCCTGCAGCATCCGGAACGCGGTCAACTGCCCGGGGGAGGCGGCCAGACCGCACGCGGCCGACGTCACGACGTACGCGGTGAACGCGAGAGTGAACATCCGCCGTCGGCCGTACAGGTCGCCCAGCCGGCCTCCGGTGATCAGCGTGGCGGCGTAGGCGACCTGGTATCCGGCGATGGTGAGCGAAATGTCGGTAACGCTCGCCCGCAGGTCCTGCTGGATGACCGGCGCGACCAGAGTCACGATCGTGACGTCGGCGAACAGCACGAACGAGGCCACCAGGACGAGCCGGACAGCCGACCGCGCCTTCCTCAGGTCCGGTTCCGGCGTGGTCGCGACATCGACGGTGGTGGTGGTCGTCATTGCTGGCTTCGTCCGGCCTCGGCCGTCGCTTCGATCTCCTGCCGCCGTACCGCGGCTTCGCGCCGATCGAGCTCGTCGGCGATCCGGTCGTCCGTGGCCCGGGTGGCGTCGTCGTCGATCCCGTGGAAGCCGAGTACGCCCATCTTGGCCAGACCGTCCCGGACCGTCGGGCCGAACAGTCCGATGTCCTCGAGCGCCGGTACGACACGCATGAACAGCCGCCTGCGGAACTCACGCTGGGCCGGCGACCCCCGGGCGAGCCTGATGCACTCCTCGGCGCCATAGTCGAGGGCCTGCCACATCTCCTCGCCGACGAAGCGATCCCGCAGCGCCCAGCAGGCCTCGACCACGAACTCCTCGCGCTCCTCGAGCTCCACAGTGGACAGTTCCCGGTAGAACGGCCGTAGCAGCAGGCGGCCGAAGGCCACGTGCCGGGCCTCGTCCTGCATGATGTACGCGTTCAAGGTCCGGGCCAGCGGCTCGGTGGTGCGGTCGCGCTGGATGCCGAACGCGGCGAGGCCGAGGTTCTCGACGAGGACCTGTACGGCCAGCGCGGTGAAATCCCACCGGGACTCGGCGAGGATGCCGGCGAACAGCGTCTCCAGGGGGCTGCTCATCCCGTACCGCACACCGATCTTCGTGGCGAGGTACCGGTTGAACGCCTCGGTGTGCCGGGCCTCGTCCATGACCTGCGTGGCCGCGAACAGCTTGTCGTCCAGCCGCGGCAGGGTCTGGGCCATCTTCGCGACCCCGATGAGGCTGAGCTGTTCGCCGTGCAGCAGCTGCGAGTACGTCCAGCCCGCTGTGTGCCGCCGGATTTCGATCCGCTCCCGCTCCGGCAGCCGTTCCCAGAGCGGCGTACCCGCAATCCAGACGAACGCGTCCGACATGCCCAACGGGTTGTCCGGATCCACGTCGAGGCTCCAGTCGATGCGGGCGTCGGCGTCCCACTGGTGCTGTTTGCCCCTCGCGTACAGGCGCAGCATCTGCTCGTTGTGGTTGTCGTAGTCGCGCGCGAACAGCGCCGTGCCGCCGATCCGCGCGGCCCACGGGCCGGCCAGGTCGGCCAGCACGTCGGGCTGGGTCAGGTCACGATCCATCCTGCTCCGCCAATCGTCGTAGCGCGGGCCGGAGGATCTTGCCCGTGGGGTTGCGGGGGATATGGTCCAACCGCACGAAGCGGCTCGGCCGCTTGTAGCCGGCGAGTTGCCGCACGCACAGGTTCACCAGCGCCGCCTCGTCGAGGTCGGGTCCGACAGGCTGGACGAACGCGACCGGGAGCTGACCCCAGACCGTCGACGGGGCAGCGACCACCGCGACGTCGGCGACCTGGGGCGACATGCGCAGCACGTGTTCGACCTCGGCCGGGTAGACGTTCTGCCCGCCGCGCACGATCAGGTCGTCGCGCCGGTCGACCAGCCAGTAGTAGCCGTGATTGTCCACAGTGGCCATGTCGCGGGTGTTCAACCAACCGTCACGCACGGCGTCGGCGGTCGCCTCCGGGTTCTTCCAGTACCCCCGCATGATGCTGTCGCCGGCGACGTGTATCTCCGCTACCTCGTGGTCGTCCGCCCGCGTACCGTCCG
Organism: Micromonosporaceae bacterium; assembly: GCA_035650075.1. Classification (GTDB taxonomy): domain Bacteria; phylum Actinomycetota; class Actinomycetes; order Mycobacteriales; family Micromonosporaceae; genus DASSUC01. Next base: position 14,797 of record DASRII010000391.1, read on the forward strand.
GGCGTACCAGTTGGACCGGGGCACCCAGCATCGGTGCACCGAGGCAGGTGGCCCCTGGCAGTGGCGGTGGGCCCGGCTGGTCGTCCGGCCGGAGCGACAGGACCACGCCGCCAGCCTCGGTGACACCGTAGATGGTCCGCAGCGGGACACCGAGCACGCGCGTGGCCTCCTCGGCCAGGTCGGCCGGCATCGGGGCGGCGGCATGCAGTATCAGCCGCAGCGCGCCGAGGTTGGCGCTGTCGATTCCACGGGTCTGCAGGAGGAGCCGCACCATGGACGGGACGAGGAATACGTGTTCGACCCGCCAGCCCGCCAGCGCGGCGAGGCAGCTGTTCGGCGTGAAGCTGTCGAGCACGCAGACGGTCCCCCCGGCGGCGAGGTAGTGCAGGGCCGCCACGATGCTGCCGTGGAAGAGCGGGCTGGCGGTGAGAAACATCGTGCCGGGTTCGGGACGGATGTCGGCGAGCCAGGACAGGGCGTTGGTTTGTACCGAGCGTTGGTCGACCAGTACGCCCTTGGGGCGGCCGGTCGTCGCCGAGGTGTACAGGATGGCGAACGGTGCGGTGAGGTCGTTGACCCGGTTGGTCGGCATCCGAGCGGAGGGCACGAGGCGGGCCAGACCTTCGAGCGACAGCACCGGCAGATCGGGGTAGTGCTCGGCCAGCCGACCGGCGCCGGCCGCGTCCGCCACGGCGAGTTTCGGTTCCACCGACGAGATGATGTGCGCGACCTCCGGAGCGGTCAGCGCCGGGTTGATGGGTACGACCGTCGCACCCACGGCTGCGCAGGCGAAGTAGGTCTCCACATACTCCACGCGGTTGCCACTGAGTACCACGACCCGGTCGCCGTACTCCACGCGGTTCGCGATGACCTGCGCCAGAGCTGATACGTCGTCATGGAACCTCGTCCAACTGACGTCACGCCGGATGTCGCGCAGGGCGACCGCGGTCGGGTAACGAACGCGGTTGACCTCGAGGATCTGCGAAAGCCACATCTCACGTACCACCCGACTGCCCGAGCAGCTCCGCCACGGCCCGTACCGACTTGAGCTGCGTGAGTTCCTCGTCGGTGATTTCCCGGTCCAGGTGTTGCTCGCACGCGAGTGCTATCCGGACCATCTCCCCCGAGTTGACGCCGGCCATGATGAGGTCGTCGTGGTCGGCGATGTCGTCCAGGAGGGCCGGGTAGTCCAGGTTCTCTCTGATCAGGGTGCGCGCATCGGTCATCGGGACTCCCACACTCGGGCGCTCACACCGACCTGCGCCCAGGAGGGTGCGGGTTGGTCGTTCAGGTACACCAGGGTCGTCGCGTCCGGCGCAACACACGGCAGCAGGCGGTTGAACCGGCTGCCTCGGCAGACGGCGATGAACTCCTCGCGGGCACCATAGGCATCGATGCTCGCCAGGTGCGCGAATACGACATCGAGTGGCTTCCAGGCACCGTCCTCGTAGAGTTCACACCAGGAATGGTCGTTTCCGACGAGGGCGAGCAGGTAGCCGCGGCGCGCTCGGGCGCGGAGCCCGACGTCGGTGAGTCGCTCGGCGAGCATCCGGGCCACCACGACACAGTCGGCCATACGCAGCTCCCAGGCTCGGCGATGGTCCATCCGCAGCATCTCGGGCACGGTCTGGTAGACGACCGCTCCCGAGCCCAGGGCATCGAGCATTTCCTGGTATATCGCCTGGGCTACGGGATCCCGGACGATCGCCTCCTCGCCGGTGAGGCGTACCGCGATCTGGTATCCCGCGGGCTCGACACCGGGCGTATGTGGTTCGAGAACCGCCACTCCCGGAGCGGTCACGTCCGGACCCTGCATCCGGAACCGTGCGGTCGGATCGGTGGCCGGCGCGCGGACCCGCACGAGCCACTCGCGCGGTCCGAACCAGGTGGTCGGCGCCGAGGCCGCGAACCGCAGGAAGTACCGCATCGCCAGTTCCGGGATGCTCTGGCCGCTCCGGCTGCCGAACATGGCGAGATTGAGCAGGTCGACATGGTCGAAGAGCAGTCCCTCGGTCGAGTCCATCGCGTAGGGCATGCCCTCCGCGGTGACGGCGGACAGGAGGTTCTCGTCGACGGCGAGAATGCGAGCGCCGTCGGCCAGTCCGAACTCGTACCGGGCGAACTCGGCCGGTACCTGAATGAACCTGTCGAGCGCCTCGACGAAATGGCCGATCATGTCCGCGCCGCCAAACTCGCTACGAACTCGGCCAGACCGCGTACCGTTGCCGCCTCGAAGAGAAAGTCATCGGGTATCGCGATCGCGAAGTATTGTTCGATCTCGACAATCGCGCGCAACACCTTGATGGACTCGATTTCGGGGATCGTGACGATTGTCTGATCGGGATCGATCTGTTGTGGGGTCAGGCCGGTCTGGGCCGCCAGTGCTTCGATCACGACATCGAGGCACGCTGTGTGGTCGGAGGTCGTGGTCACTGGACCACCCTTCGGTACTGGTACCTGTCCTGGTAGAGGCGGATCGCCGCCTGGCGGCGTACCTTGCCCGAGGTGGTACGGGGAATGGTGGCCAGCGGCACCGGGACGATGTCGACCGCGGGCATGCCGGTGTGCATTGCCACCCGGTCCCGCGCGGCGGCGGCCAGCTCCAACGCCGCCGCCCCGGTGAGGGACGTCTCGAGCAGCACGACCATGCGCTCCCGGTCGCCGTCGTCCCACGGGATGGCCACGTTGCGGCGTTGTCCGCCGCCGGGTGTGGTGGCGACGATCTCCTCGATGTCCTCTGCGTAGTAGTTCTGGCCGCGGATGATGATCATGTCTTTGAGTCGGCCCACGACATGGAGTTCGCCCGCGCGCAGGAACGCGAGGTCGCCGGTGCGAAGCCAACCATCGTCGGTGAAGGGTTGCCGGTCCCGAGCCAGGCCGAGGTAGCCGGATGTCACGGCGGTTCCCGTGATCTGCACCTCGCCGACGACACCTTCGGCGTACGGCTCGCCGGCCGCGTTCGCGACCCGCAACTGGATGCCCGGCACCGCCCGACCACACCCGACGACGTTGCGCGCATTCGGGTCGGACGACGGCAGAGTCCGCACCCTCTCACCGAGACCGAGCTGATCCCGGTCGACGCTCATACTCGTCCATACACCACTCGGTGCGGGACCCGTCACGATCAGCGTCGCTTCGGCCATGCCGTAGACGGGATGGAGTGCACTGTCCCGCAGGCCGTGGCGGCCGAAGATGTCCTGGAACCACTCGAGTGTCACGTGCCGGACGGGCTCGGCGCCGTTGCACGCCAGACGCCAGCGGGAAAGGTCCAGGCCGGACGGAATACCCGAACCGGCCGCCGCGACGAGGTAGTCGTAGCAGAAGTTGGGTGCCGGTTGCACGGTGGCCGGGGACTCGGCGAAACTGCGCAGCCAGGTGATGGGTTTGCGCACGAAGTCGCTCGGCCGCCACAGGCACGCCGAGCTGCCACGCGCGAGACCGCTGAGCAACGAGAAGAGTCCCATGTCGTGAAACAGTGGAATCCACAGTCCGAATGCGTCGCCGTCGGTCCAGCCGAGCGCATCGGTGACGGCGCTGAGCCCGGCGCTGACGTTGCGGTGGGTCAGCATGACGCCCTTGGCCGCGGAGGTGCTACCCGACGTGTACTGGATGACGGCGAGGTCGTCGTCACCCGCGGAGGGTGCCGGCCGGCGCAGCGGTGCGCCGTCGTATTCGGTGATGTCGACGATGTCGACTCCCGGTAGCACGTGCCCGAGCCGGCGGGTCAAGGCACCACCGAGTGTCGTATCGACGACGACGGTGTCGAGGGCCGAGTCGACGGCGATCCGTTGTATGTGGCGGAGGTACTCCTCGTAGCCCGCGAACGATACCGGCAGCGGCAGCGGTACCACGGTCGCGTCCAGCCGGGCCACGGTCAGTAGCCCGCGCAGCCACGCTTCGCCGTTGGCCATGAGGATCCCCACCCGGCGCGGCTCTTTCCCACGCCGGGCGGCGAGCAGCTGGCCCGCGGTACGTTCGGCGCGTTCGAGGATCTCGTCGAGACCGACCCGCTGATTTTGCATCGGCAGGTGGAGAAACGTGTCCTGGCGCACCGCCGCGGCGATGAGATGCCAGAGGTGCGCCATCGTCAGGTCACTTTGGCGGTCGAGGTGTGCCAGGCGTTGACGTATGTCCACAGCACCGAACGGCGCACCTTGTACGAGCCGGTGAGCGGCATGGACTTCCACTTCCAGCCGAACGCCAACACCTCACCGAGACCGAGCTTGGCGGCGGCGGCCTGGAACCGCTCCTGGTCGAGCTCTTCGCCTTCCCGTGGCACGGCCACGGCCACGAGGTCGGCGTCACCGACCGGCCGAAGCAGAACCACCTCGACGAGCTCGGGCAGCAGCTCGAGGAGTTGGTCCTCCTTCTCGAGGAGGCTGTCGTAGCCATCGAGGTGGTCGACGATCCGGTCCAGCAGCTCGAGCGAGCCGTCCGGCTGCTGGCGCCCTAGGTCGCCCATCGGCCACCACTCCTCCTTCGTCGGCGCGGCCGGCTCGCCGACGTAACCGCAGAAGCGACCTGGCGACTTCGACTGGATGAACCCGATCTCTCCGGCGGGTACCGGCTCGCCGGCCGCGTTCACGACGCGTACCGCGGCGTTCTCGATGGGGTGGCCGACGTTGCGCGGGTTGTATGTGTCTATCTCGGCCCGCAACACCTGCCGCGCCGCGACGCCGCCCGTCTCGGTCTGCCCGTACCCCTGCAGGTACTGCGCGTTGGGATGGTCGGACCCGGCCAGCAGCGTACGGATCGTGCGCGGATGCATCGCGTCGAAGGTGCTGATGAACCGTTGCACCGGCGCGAGTGGACGGCTGGGGTGGGTCGCCAGCGACTCCCACTGGAGGAAGATGTTCGGGTGGGTCTCGAGTGAGTCCGGACGGTGTTCGAGGAGCAGGGTCCGGACGTGCTCCGGGTCCGGGTCGGCGATGGACAGCAGCGGCATGGCCACCTCGAGCAGGCCGAGGGTGGTCGCGCTCATGCGGGCATGGACGAACGTCAGGTGCTTCGCGGCCAGAGCGGACACGCCGAACCTGCGCATGAGAGCCACCTGGGACTCGACCATGCCGTACAGCGAGCGGGTCGAGTGCGCGGCGAGCTTGGGCAGTGCCGTCGTGCCGGAGGTATGGGTGACGAGGACCCACTCGTCCGCACCGCGAGCCTGAGCCTGATGCGGCTGGCGTTCGCCGGTCGGCACGAGCCAGTCGAAGCCAGGCACGGTCGCGGCGGCGCCATCGGCCGGGGTCAGGTAGAGAACCTTCTTGGTCAGGCCGCGCATGGCGTTCTTCAGGTTCCGGAGCTTGGGCAGGACGGTGGAATCCATCACCGCGACCGGACGGTCGAGCATCGCGAGGCACTCGAGGATCTCGGCCGCTTCCATGCGGACGGACAGGGGCGCGGGCAGCGCACCGATCCGGGCCAGCCCACAGGCCAGTGCCTGTATCTCGACGTGGTTGCGCTGGACCACCGCGACGACGTCGCCGGGCCGCACCCCGGCAGCCCAGAACCGGTCGGCGTAGTCGTGCACGGCTCGGGAGAAGTCCGCGATGTCGTTGACCGGGCGACCGTACGCCACCCACGGCGTGTCGGATGTGAAGACCGTGCTCCCGTGCTTCTCGGCGGCGATGTCGGGCAGCAGACCAAGAGGGGCGGTAGGCGCGCTGGACATGGCGATCCCTTTCTCTGTCTCAGGTTCGTACGGCGGCACGGCACACTTCCTCGATGCGGATGGCGATGGAAGGCCAGGCCGCGCTCGTCGGGTCGATCAGGTCGAAATGGTCGGCGTCCGGCAGAGCGACCAGCTCGCAGTCGTCGCCCGCAGCCAGTGCCGCCTTCGCGTAGGTATCGCTGAGATCCGCCGGCACGCTGTCGTCGGCTGCGCCGTGGACGAGCAGTTGGCGCACGCCGAGCGGTAACAGGTCGCGCGGGGAGCAGCCGCGCAGGATGGGTTCGTCGACCGCCCCGCCGAAGAGCCGGCGCACCGCCCCGTCGCTCAGCTGCCGCCGGTCCGCCTCAGCGAGATCGCACAGCCCGGCGAGGACGACCACGAGGAGCGGGTCGACGCCGGCGCATCGAGTGGCGGACCACAGCGCGAGTGGTCCCCCCGCCGAGTGCCCGAGAATCACCAGCCGCCCGAGGTCGAGTCCGTGCGACGCGCCTGTGCCCGCAAGGCACCGTAGCGCCGACGCGGCATCCTCGAACGCCGTGGGCCATGCCTCGCCGAGGCCACCGCGGCGGCGATACTCCACATTGAACACCGCGATGCCGCGAGCGTAGAGGTCGCCGGCGAGGGCGTTCATGACATCGAGCCGGTACCGGCGCCGCCAGTACCCGCCGTGGAAGGTAACCACCACCGGCAGCGAACCGTCGTACCGCGGCCGCCACAGCTCGGCGTACTGATCGGGTTCCGCCCCGTACCGCACGACCTCGGGGACGACAGGGCCGGCCTGCGCCAACCGGTCGAGCGGCGGTTGGTTGTCGACGGCCATCCGGGCGTGGACCCCGGCCGGCAGTAGCGTGTCGAGGACCAGGTCCATGCCGGCGTCCAGTTCGGCGTCGGTGATGGACCAGTGCGGCGACAACCGTAGGCCGCCCTCGCGGGCATCGGCGACGACGCCGCGTTCGGCGAGCCGATCGACCACTGCCTCGGCATCTCGGCAGTCGATAGCCACGATCCCGCACCGCCGGCTCGCGTCGGCGGGCGTGCGCACCTCGAGCCCCTCGTCCGCACATCGCGCGAGGATCCGGCCGGTCAGTGTGCGAAGTCTCTGTTGAATGTTGGCCACGCCCGCGTGCAACACGAGCTCGACCCCGGCCAGGGCGGCGAGGTGGGACGGCACAGGCCACGTGCCCGTCTCGAGCCGGCGCGCGTCCGGGGCGAGATCCAACCGCTCGAGCTCGAACGATGGCGTATCGCGCGCGGCCATCCAGCCGGTTGCGCCGGATGGTTCCATCCGCGGGAGGAGTTCGGGCGTGCAGTACGTGAAGGCGGTACCGGGTCCACCCGAGAGCCACTTCAGACACCCGGCCACGAAGATGTCGACACCTTGCTCCCGCACATCCACCGGTACGCAGCCCACGGACTGGTACCCGTCGACGAGGCAGTACGCACCCGCCCGATGGGCCGCCTCGGCGATGGCGACCACGTCCTGAATACCACCCGTCGTGTACACGATCTGGGTGGTGGCCACCAGGAGGGTCCGGTCGTCGACCCGTGCGGCGAAATCCGTCGCGGGAACGGTGACTCCGTCGGGCGAGGGGACGAACTCCACCTCGATGTCAGGTCTGGACAGAAACTGGTGGCCCAGCGTCGGAAAGTCCAGCGCGCCGACGAGTACCTTGCGCCGGTCGGAGAGGCGAAGCAGCGCGGAAACCGAGGTGGCCAGGGCCGAGGACACGGACGGCGCGAGCGCGACGGTACCGGGTGGCGCGTGCAGCAGCTCCGCGAGGCGTTGCCGGAGAGTCGCCAGGCGCGGCAGCCACTCGGTGAACCAGACCGGCGTACCCTGCTCGTTCCACTGGCGGGCGTACTCCCGCAGCGCCTTGGCCCCGGACCGCGGGAGCGGACCGAGCGAGCAGGCGTTGAAATACACCACCCGGTCGAGCAGCGGGAACCGCTTCCGGAACCGGCTCAGTTCCATGCCAGCACCTCCGCTACAGGGACGACCGGATCTGCCAGAGCTTCGGGAAGAACCTCTTGTCGGTGGTGGATTTCAGGTACGCGACACCCGCGGAGCCACCCGTGCCCGGCTTGTAGCCGATGAGCCGCTCCACCATGAGGGCGTGGACGGCTCGCCACCGGGCAAAGCCCGCATCGTGGTCGAGGAGCCCTTCCACCAGTGCGAACAACTCGGGATCGGTCTCGCCCCGGGTGACCGCGACCAGGTCCGGCCGCCCGCGGCGGGCGAACAGGGCTTCGAATTCGTCCACGAGGGACGGTTCCGCGAGGCGTCGCTCGAGTCGCCTGCGTTCCACCGCCGTGACGTCGACCAACTCGAGGTACCGGGGATCCTTCAGACCGGAAAGGAACTCGACCTCCCGGAACTGGGCCGATTGGAAGCCGCTGGAGGCCGCGAGCCGTTCCCGAATCACCGCGAACCCGCCCGGGCTCAGCGACTCGATGGCGCTGACCTGGGTGACGAGGACGTCCTCGATCCGGGCGACGCGCCGGAGCCGGTAACACGCCTGGGGGATGTCGTCCGCGGCGATGGCCGCCCGCGAGTGTTCCAGCTCGTGGAGAATCACCATGAACCACAGTTCGGTTATCTGGTGGACGGTGATGAAGAAGCGGGTGTCGGGGATCTCGGCGATGTCCTCCTGCATGGTGAGGAGCTCGTCGAGCCTGAGCACCTCACCATAGGTGCGGGAACCAACTCCGCGCTCGGTGTCGACAATCGCCGGCATGCGGCGACCATATGGTCGTCCGGGCGCGTTGACGATGCCGCAACGGGTACCTCGAACGGGTATGCACACGAGGTAGCCGATCGTGCGGGTCCAAGTGGCAGCCCCTTCAGGGCTTCCGGTACCGATCCCGTATGCGGTCGGCTCGAGCCATGGACACCGAGCACGACTACCTGATCGTTGGCGCGGGGCCGGCCGGTCTGCAGCTGGGGTACTTCATGCAACGCATGCGGCGCGACTACCTGATTCTGGAGTCGAGCGACGCCGTCGGCGCGTTTTTCGCCACGTTCCCGCGGCATCGCAGGCTGCTGTCCATCAACAAGGTTCATACCGGGTACGACGACCCCGAGGTCAACCTGCGGTGGGACTGGAATTCCCTGCTCAGCGACGGCGGCCCACTGTTCCGGCAGTACACCCAACGCTACTTCCCAGACGCCGAGGACATGACGCGTTACCTCGCCGACTACGCCACGAAGTTCGCGTTGCGGGTCCGGCTCGATTGCCGCATCGTCGGTATCGACCGCGTCGACGGCCTGTTCCGGTTGCGGACGGCCGATGGTGGCGGGTTCGCCTGCCGCACCCTGGTCATGGCGACCGGAGTGTCCCAGCCCTATGTCCCGAAGATCAGGGGGATCGAGCTGGCCGAGAACTACGTCGACATGTCGGTCGACCCGGCGGACTTCGCCGGAGCGCGGGTCCTCATCGTCGGCAAGGGAAACTCGGCTTTCGAGACGGCGGAGAACCTCGTCGAGACGGCCGCGCTGATCCATCTGGCCAGCCCACACTCCATCACCCAGGCGTGGACGTCCCACTATCCCGGTCACCTTCGCGCGGTCAACAACAACGTTCTCGAGACGTACCGCCTGAAGGGTCAGAACGCGTTGCTGGACGGCGAAGTCATCCAGATCGCGCGGGACGAGAGTGGCGGATACCTCGTCGAATTCGACTACGCCCACGCCGAAGGCGAGCGGGAAGTGCTCCGGTACGACAGGGTGCTCTGCTGCACCGGGTTCCGGTTCGACGCCTCGATGTTCGAGCAGTCGTGCGCACCCGAGATGGCCATCGACGGCCGGTTCCCGGCCCAGACCCCCGCCTGGGAGTCGACCAACGTGCCCGGCCTGTACTTCGCCGGAACCATCATGCAGACCAGAGACCACAAGAAGGCGGCGAGCCCGTTCATCCACGGGTTCCGTTACAACATTGGGACGCTGCACCGGATCCTGGAGGCCAGGAACCACCACGTCCCTTGGGCGTATACCGAGTTCCCGGCGACCGCGGAGGATGTCACCCGGGCCGTCATCGAACGCGTCAACACCTCGTCGGCGCTGTGGCAGCAGTTCGGTTTTCTGTGCGACGTCATCGTCGTATCGGAGGACTCCGGCCGGGCGCGCCTCTACCGGGAGCTGGCGGTCGACTTCGTGCGGGACTGTGCCTTCACAACCGAGGACCATTACTACGTGGTCACGCTCGAGTACGGGCACAGCCAGCCGGGCGATCCGTTCGAGTACCTCCGTACGCATCGGGAGAACGTGGATCGAGCCAGCGACAGCCAGTTCCTCCACCCGATCGTGCGGCAGTACCGCGGTACGACGTTGCGCCACGAGCATCACATCATCGAGGACCTCGCCGCGGAATGGCGCGAGGACGAACACGTCCGACCACTGTTGGATTTCCTCTCCGTACGGCTCCCCAGAAAGGAAGAGGCGAGTGTCTCGTTATGACTGGGGTCGACGCGACCTTCGAATCGACACGATGCGGGGCGCCCTCGGCCCGACCCGGAGCAGAGTCACCGGTCACGACGTCTACCGCCGGCTGCGGACCCTGGCGGACGTCAACACGTTCATGGAGCATCACGTCTTCGCCGTGTGGGACTTCATGTCCCTCCTCAAATCCCTCCAGCGCCAGCTCACGTGCGTCGCGGTCCCGTGGATACCCACCGGACCCAGCATGAGCCGGCGCCTGGTCAACGACATCGTTCTCGTGGAGGAGAGCGATGCCCTCGGCGGTGGGTTCATCAGCCACTTCGAGCTCTACCTACGCGGCATGGAGGAGGCCGGAGCCTACACGTCGACGGTCGACCGGTTCCTGGCCCTGCTGCGCGGCGGGATCGACGTACCGGAGGCGTTGCGCCGGGCCGATGTCCCACGACCCGCGGCCGAGTTCGTATCCGTCACCTGGGCCACGATCGCGAACGCACCAGTACACTGCCAGGCCGCTGCGTTCGCGTTCGGTCGCGAGGACCTCATCCCGGAGATGTTCGACCAGGTCATGGCGATCGACGACGGCAACGGCCGGCTCCGTACCTTCCGCGACTACCTGGCTCGCCACATCCAGGTCGACGCCGAGGAGCACACCCCGATGGCCATGCAGATGATCGCCGACTTGTGTGGCGACGACGACGCGAAGTGGGACGAGTGCGCCGACACGACCCTCCAGGCGCTCGAGGCTCGCGTGCGGTTGTGGGACGGCATCGTTGCCGCCCTGGACCTGGAGACGGTGGTCAGCCTACCTCGTTGAGTAGCCCCTCCCGAAGGACGAGCGCCGCCGCGAGTGTCCGGTTTGGACAGTTGAGCTTGGCCAGGATGTTCGCCACGTGTCGTTTGGCCCCGTTCTCCGATATGCCGAGCCGACGGCCGATCTGTTTGTTGCTGGAGCCTTCGACCAGAAGCTTCACGGCCTGGAGCTCGCGGGGGGTGAGCAGGAATGGACGTTTGGGGGGACTCGCCGGAGGGGGTTGCAGCCGCCTGAGCAACGCGTGCGCGAGCAGCGGCGGCATGGGAACGTCGCCGTGCACTGTCCGGGTCAACGTCGAGCGCAACGAGGTGCTCGTGAGTTCCGATTCCAAAAGGAAGCCGTCGGCCGGTACCGTCGCCGCGCGGACGATGGTCTCCTCGTCCGAGTCGCGCAGCAGGAGCATGACCTTGGCGCCGGTGGTGGATGCGGCCGCGCAGGCACGTTCCTCGTCACCGCCGAGCGGCGGAGAGACGATGACCACATCGACGGAGCCGACTACGGAAAACTCTTCCGTACCGTCGTAGACGTCCGTCACCTCCGGCAGCATCCCCAACATGCCGCGCATGCCTCGACGCAGCAACTCGCTGCGTAACACCATGAGAACACGCAATCCGTTCGCGCCGTTCATGCATCAGCTCCGCGCCGCGCTACAGACCGGTACCGGCGGCGTACACCGTCCACGTCAGCACGCCGTTACCGATCGGATGGACCCGGACCTGCACGCGCACCCGCGGCCGGCCAGCAGGCCAGGCTAGGAACCCGTCCCGGACCGGGATCAGATGGATCCGCCGCAGGTTGCCGGCGTCGAACAGCGGGTCGAGTGCCTTGAATGCGGACTCCTTGGCCGAGAACGCTGTGAGCAGCCGGTGCCGCCGTTCGGTGGGCGAGTCCACGTTGGACAGCCAGACCCGTTCCGGCTCGGTGAGGACGAGGTGGGCCGCCTCGTCGGGCAGGTGGGACAGCTCCAGGTCGATACCCACCGAACAAAACCGTTCGGTGGGCGCGGCCAGGGCCACCGCGATCCCCCGGGAGTGGCTCACCGACGCGGTGTATCCCACGGGAACGACGGGTCGGCCACGCTCGCCGATTACGACGCTACCGACCGGGTTCAGTGCCCCCGTGTCGGCCAGGGCATCGCGCAGCGCGCGGCGGCCGATCAGGAAGTCGACCCGGCGGCGAGTCGTCATCTGGGCGGCGAGTTGGCGCGTGCCCGGGCCGCGGTCCGGTTCGCCGGCCACGCCGAAGCCGAGCCCGTTCACCGCGGGCCGCGCCGCCACCAGCTGGTGCCGCAGCGTGGGGGTCAAGGTGCCGGTCATGACCGGTGGGTTGGCACAGGCAGGGTGGACGCCCGGTCGGTAAGCGGCTCGCCGTCGGTCGGGCCGTCCAGCGCCAACACGGCCGGCTGGCCGTCGGTCGGCATCGGGCTGGGCAGGTGACGCTTCACCAATGCGTACAGCGGGGAAGCGGCCAGCGTCGTGACGATCGTCATCAGCGCGAGCACCGTGTAGAGGTCACGCGTGATGATTCCGGCCTGCAGCCCGATGTTCAGCAGGATGAGCTCCATCAGGCCGCGTGCGTTCATCAGCGAACCCAGGGCGGCACTCTCCGGCCAGCTGAGCCCGACCGCGCGCGCGGCCAGCAGACACGCCCCACCCTTGCTGACGATGGCGACCACCAGCACCGCCGCGAAAGCCAACAGGATGCCCGGATCCAGAAGTAGGTTGATCTGAGTGTTGAGGCCCGAGTAGATGAAAAACAACGGCAGCAGTACCGCCGTCGTCACCGGCTCGATCCGGCTGCGCAGAGTGTCGGCGAAGGCGCCTCGCGGCATCACGAGTCCGGCGACGAACGCCCCGAACACCGAGTAGACGCCGACGCTGTCGGTGATCCACGCACACAGCGCCAGGATGGCTGCCGCGGCGACGAGTCCTTCGGGTCGGAGACGGCCACCGGTCATGGCCCACCCGCCGAAGCGGCGCAACAGCGGCCGGGCTACCGCGAGCATGAACGCGAAGTATCCAACTGTGCCGAGCAGAGCCAACACCGCCACCCCGGGACTGGCGGCAGCGGCGGCCACGACGAGGGCGAGCAGAATCCACGCGACCGCGTCGTCTACGCCGGCACACGCCAGCGACAAGGTACCGACTCGGGTGTTCATGATGCCGGTCTCCCACACGATGCGGGCCAGCATCGGGAACGCTGTGATCGCGATAGCCGCGCCGACGAACAGTGCGGCCTCCCACGGATGGACGCGCTCGCTGAAGAGCCGACCACCACTCTGGTGCAGAAGAAGGACGCCAAGAGTACCGCCCATGATCAGCGGAGCAGCCACACCCGACAATGACATCACCGCGGTATGCCTCACATGCCGCACCAGGATGCCGACGTTCAACCCGAGCCCGACCGAAAACATGTACAACACCAGGCCGAGCTGACCGAGTGCATAGACGATCGACAGCGACGGGTGGCCTACTGTCGTGGCGTTCGCCTCGCCACCCACGGCGATGGTGGACGGAAACAACCACTGTTGCACGCTCGGGTTCAACAGGCCCAACAGCGACGGGCCGAGCAGGAAGCCGGCGACCATGTCGGCGACGACCTGCGTCTGACCCAGCCGCCGGAGCACGACACCGACCAACCGGCATGCCGCGAGGACGACAGCGAGCTGTAGAAACAGATGCACCGAAAGCTCGAAGTTGGTCGGCACCCTCGATCCTCCTCGTCGACAAAGCGGCTGGCTTCACCTCGCATTCAACGGTGAGCCGTTCATCCAGGGCCAGACAGCGATCCGGCCGTGGACCCGACCGCTGTCGGCACTGCGGTCGACATGGCGACCGACTCGAGGCCGTCGAGTTCCAGCCGGTCCTCGCGTAGCCGGTTGTGCAGCTCGAGCTTTGTCCGGGCAGGCCGGCCGACATCGTCGTATTTGCGTTTGATCCGCTCGAGGTACTGGCGGGCCGTGCCATAGGCGATGCCGACCTGGCGGGCGGCGGCGCGCATGGTGCTCCCGCGCGCGTACGCGGTCAGCACCGCGCGTTCCTGCGGGGAGAGTCGGGGTCGAACCGGCGCGCTGGCCTGGTTGACGAAGCTCGGCTCCGAGCTGAGAAAGACGTCACCTCCGGCCACCGCCCGGATCGCTCCGGTGAGCGCGGCGAGGTCACGGTCCTTCGTGACGTAACCCGATGCGCCGGCCTCGATGGTGGCGAGCACATACTCGGTGTCGGAGATCTCGGACACGACGACGACCCGCCATCCCGCGGCCACCAGGCGCCGGACGTTGTCGGCTGGCTCGCTGTGATCGCGCAGGTTGAGGTCGAGCAATACGACATCCACCACCGCACCACTGGCCTGGAACGCGTCGACGCTGGTCGTGGTGTTGACCAAATCGAGGTCCGCGATCGGGCCGAACCACGCGCGCAGGCCGTCGAGGAGCATCCGGTCATCGTCTATGACGGCGAAACGGATCACTAGGCACATCCAGTTAGATTGGCCATAGTCAATGATCTGCACGGCGTCTGGCGATCCGCAAGAACGCACTAGAAAGTGCGGTGCTCACCGGGTGTATGTGCGTGCGCCCAGCCGATCACCGCCTGGACCATGCCCTCGAACGCGGTACCCAATGCGGTGAGGCTGTACTCCACCCCGGGCGGGATGCTGTCCGTCACGTGGCGCACGATCAACCCGTCATGCTCCAACTCGCGGAGGGTGACCGCGAGGAGCCGATGCGAGATACCACATACCGATCTCCGCAAGCCGTTGAAGCGATGCGTGCCGGAGCGCAGTGTGACGACCACCGGTATGCTCCATTTTGCCGACAGGTGGTGAAAGACCATGGTCGCGTTGCCCCTCGCCGGCGAGGGCAATGCGGTGAAGATCTGCTCGTCTACCATTGCGTTCGGGCATTCTCCGATCTGGGAAGCCACCAGTGCACCTCGAGGTGCCTTCTTGCATTGACCGGTGTGGTCGAGGTTCCCTTGGGCCTGTGGACAGTCGTGAACTGAACCGCGTTCTGGTCGTCACCGCACACCCCGACGATGTCGACTTCGGGGCGGGCGGGGCTATCGCGATCATGGCCGACAAGGGTGTGAAGGTGACGTACTGCGTCGTCAGCGACGGCGACGCGGGTGGTCACGACCGGCAGGCGGTCGACGTCGAGTTGGGCCGGCGACGGCGGGCCGAACAGTGTGCGGCGGCCGCCTGCGTAGGCGTGTCGGACGTCCGGTTCCTCGGCTACCCGGACGGTTACCTCGTGGCATCGTTGGACCTGCGTCGCGACATCGTCCGGGTGATCCGGGACGTGCGACCCGAACTCGTCATCACGCACACCCCGGAACGCAACTACCAGTACATCCCACCGAGTCACCCCGATCACCGGGCTGTCGGCGGCGCCACGGTGGATGCGGTGTATCCGGATGCGCGCAACCCCTACGCCTTTCCCGAGCTGCAGTCCGAGGAGGGCCTCGAAGCTTGGACGGTCCGAGCGGTGTGGCTGTTCGGCGGGATGACGCCGAATCACCATGTCGACATTTCGGAGAGCTTCGATCGGAAGCTGGCCGCGCTGCGCGCACACGAAAGCCAACACGCGCACATCAAGGGTCTCGAAGGATACGTCCGCCGGCTCTACGGTCGGTGGGCGCTCGAGGTCGGTCTACCGGAGGGCCGCTACGCCGAGCTGTTCCAAGTCGTCTCGACCATCGTCTGATTTCTGCCACTCGGTTGAACTGCTGTCGAGGTCAATTCGACACCGGCGACAATGTCGACAGCATCGGCAGATATACCTAATCCAGGTGGCGCGCGATGGCCGCACGTGAGTTGACGCCGAGCTTGCCCAGGATCCGGGTCAGGTGTGCGTCGACCGTCCGCTGGCTGAGGTAGAGCTGCGCGGCGATGGCGCGGTTGGTCAGTCCCTGCGCGGCGAGCTCCGCCACCTCGCGCTCGCGAGCGGTGAGCTGCCCCGGCATTCCGGCCGGTCGTGCGGACCGGGGCAGCCGGGCGGCGGCCCGGAGCTGTGCGCGCGCGGCCTGGCCGGCCAGCCAGGTCGCGCCCATGCGGGCCAGCCGCTCCCGGGCCCGGCCGAGTTCCTCACGGGACTGGGTCACCTTGTGGTCCTGCAGGAGCGCCTCGGCCAGCGTCATCCGGGCCTGCGCCTCGTACACCGGGAACCGGCACCGGGCGTACTCCTTGGCGGCCACCTGGGCCTGTTCGACCGCCTCCGCGATCCGGCCCTCGGCGAGCAGCACCTCCGCGTCCGCCTGGGCGACCGCGCCGAGCCGGCTGGCCAGCGACACGCCCGTGGTGGCGATGCGCGCCTCGTTGACCCACCGGCGGGCTCCGGCCAGGTCACCACCGGCCCGGTGCGCCGCGCCCAGGAGGGCGTACGAGGTGGGCGCCAGGACGCCGAGCCGACCGGATCCCGCGTCGTGCCACGTCTGCGGGCGGCGCAGGTAGACGGTGTCCCGATCCATGGCCAGCAGCACGTCGCCGATCACGATGTCGGCCACCAGCCGGTGCCAGGCCGAGGCGACGTGGCCGAACCGGTCCATCTCGTCGGCGGCGGCGGTCACCGCCTCCGGACCGTCCCGCCACCACAGCGGCCGGAGCCGGACCGCGATGGCGAATGCCGTCATCTCACCGCTGCCCACCTGCCGGGCGATCGCGTCCGCGGCCAATGCGTCCTGCAACGACTCAGTGACCCGCCCCTTCAAGCTGACGGCCAGCGCCCTGATCGGGTACAGCTGCGGCAACAGAAGCATCCGCCCATACCGCCGCGCCAGGTTGGCGCCCCGGTCGAGATGGCGCACGGCGTGGTCGGTCTGGTCGACCAGCAGCTCCAGCCAGCTCAGCGGAACTATCGCGTCGAGCACGTCGCGCAGCGAGCCGTCGTCCAGCCCGTCCACATGGGACCGGGCCCGCTCCAACCGTCCCAGCACCTCGCGCAACGAGCTGCCGCCCGGCAGGGCCGCCAACGCGTCCAGGGCACAGGCGACCGCCGCTTCGCCGGGGTGACCGACTCCCACGGCGTGTACCAGCGCGTGGGCCGCCTCGGCGGCACTCTCCCAGCGACCGGCGAGCAGCTCGGCGGCGATGAGCTCGAACCGCAGTGACACGGTGGCTGGGGCGTTACTAGAGCGGGCCAGCTCGGCGCTGGCCAACGCGCTCGCCTCGGAGGTCCGACCGAGCAGCCGCGCCGTCATGGCCAGCAAGCGGACCGCGCCGGCCCGCGTCCGGCCGGTCAGTCCGGACAGGTCACCGAGCTCCTTCTCGGCGGCCGCGAGCTGTCCGGACAGTACCAGCGCCTTGGCCAGCAGCAACCGCAGCTCGGCTCGGCACGGGCCGAGCTGCGGGCGCTCCGGCAGGATCCGCAGCGCCGTACGCACCCACTCCACGCTCGTCGTCGGTGCGGTGTCCAGCATCGCGCGGGCGGCTTCGGCGAGTACCTCGGCCGCCTCCTCGTCGCCGAAGCGAGCCGCGTGCTCGAGGTGCCAGGCCAGCCGGACCGGCGCGGCGCCGCACCGCGCCAGGTGCTCGACTGCCCGCCGGTGCGCCCCGGTCCGCCAGCCAGGGCCGGCCAGCCGGTACGCCGCGGCCCGCACCAGCGCATGCCGGAACACCAGCCGGCCGTCTCGTACCCGCAGTACGTCCCGGACCACCAGCCGATCCGCGGCGGCGACCGCTACGGCGGACGTCACTTGCGCCACGGTGGCGAGAACCTCCAGGTCGACGTGGTCGAGCAAAGCGGCCGATTGCGCGACCAACCGTTCGGATTCGGCGAGCCCGCCGAGCTCGGCGGTGATCACCCGATCCAGCTTCGCCACGATCCGGCTGTCCAGCTCGGGCCGGGCCTCGTCCAACGCGGCCAACACTTCTACCGGTGCGTCGCCGAGTATCTCCAGATACCGCGGGATGCCATCACTAGCCTGATGAAGCAGTAGGCATCGCGCCGGCTCGCCCGGGAACAGTTCGGCGACATCAGCCGCCCGCAGCGGAGCCAGGCTCAGCCAGTGCACCACCGGCCCGGCCCGGCCGAGCTCCCGGTAGAGCGCGGGCGGGCACTGGCCGGTGCGGTAGGCCAGCGCAATGAGCACTGCCGCGTCCGGCGGGTGTCGCACCAGGTACTCCAGCGCCTCGAGCGAGGCCGGATCGGTCCAGTGCACGTCGTCGAGAGCGAGTACCGCTCCACCCGCCCTGGCCAGCCGAACCAGCTCGTCGCGGGTGACCCGGTTGCGCCGGCGGCGATCCACCCCGTCGGCCGCGGGAAACGCGTCACCGAGGAGCGCGAACGGCGTCGACTGCTCGCAGTCGGTCGCGCGGCCGGCGCGTACCTCACGCCCGCAGGCTCGCGCGCGGTCGACGATCTCGGCGAGCATCCGCGTCTTCCCGATGCCGGGTTCGCCCTCGACCACCACGATGGCGGGACCGCCCGCACGGTCAGCAAGCAGCCGGGCGACCACATCCAACTCCACGGCCCGGCCAACCAACGGGCAGTCTCGGCCAAACGTGCCCACCTGCTGACCATCGCCGATGGATCGTCCGATCGCTCACCTGAAGCCGCTTGATGCAATCGACCTTTACCTTCCGAGAGAAACAGATCAGTGCTCGGGCCCGGTCGATCGGGTATGCACACGACCTACCCGATCGTGGGGTCTCGAGTGACGCCTCTTTCAGGGCTTCCGTGCCGGTGCGGCTGTCAGCTTTGACTCATGGACCAGCGCCTCGAGCACGTGGTCATCCTCGGCGGTGGAACCGCGGGTTGGATGACGGCCGCATATCTCGGTAAGGCGTTGCAGGGCAGCATCAGGATCACCGTCCTGGAAGCGCCGGCGATCGGCCGGATCGGGGTCGGCGAGGCTACTGTGCCGAACCTGCAGCGGGCCTTCTTCGACTACCTCGGCCTCGCCGAGGACGACTGGATGCGCGAGTGCAACGCGAGTTTCAAGATGGCGGTGAAGTTCGTCAACTGGCGTACGCCGGGGGAGAGCCAGCCTGTCGCGCGGTGGTTCGGCGCTGTACCGGATCACTTCTACCACCCGTTCGGCCTGCTGCCGGATTGCGACCAGATCCCGTTGTCGCATTACTGGTACTACGCCAGGCAGCGCGGCGAGTGCGCGGAGCGGTACGACTACGCCTGTTTCCGCGAGCCGCCGCTGATGGACGCGAACCGGGCGCCGCGGAGGCTGGACGGCGAGCGGGTCACCCGGTACGCCTGGCACTTCGACGCGCAACTGGTCGCCGACTTCCTCCGCCGGTTCGCCACCCAGAAGCAGGGCGTGGAGCACATCGAGGACGAGCTTCTCGAAGTACACAAGGACGGACGCGGGTTCATCACCGGGCTGTCCACTGTGGGCGGACGCCTGATCGAGGGCGACCTTTTCGTCGACTGCTCCGGCTTCCGCAGCCTGCTCATCAACCAGGCGATGGGGGAGCCGTTCATCGACATGAGTGACCACCTGCTGTGCGACAGCGCGGTCGCCACGGCAATCCCCAACGACGACGCGCGCCTGGGCGTCGAGCCGTACACCTCGGCGATCGCGATGTCCGCGGGCTGGACGTGGAAGATACCGATGCTGGGCCGACACGGTACCGGTTACGTCTACTCCAGCGCGTTCCTCGACCGGGATGGGGCCACGGCGGAGTTCAGCCGGCTGTGGGGGCTCGACCCGGCGCGTACCAAGTTCAACCAGATCCGGTTCCGGGTCGGCCGCAACCGCCGGGCCTGGGTGAAGAACTGTGTCGGTATCGGGTTGTCGTCGTGCTTCCTCGAGCCACTGGAGTCCACCGGCATCTACTTCATCTACGCGGCGATCTATCACCTCGCGAAGCACTTCCCGGACCGCGGGTTCGACCAGCGGCTCATCGACCGGTTCAACCGGGAGGTCGAGGTGATGTTCGACGACACCCGCGACTTCATCCAGGCGCACTTCTACCTCGCGCCGCGGACGGACACCCCGTTCTGGCGGGCGAACAAGGAGCTGACCCTGACCGACAACATCCTGGAGAAAATCGCCATGTACAAGGCCGGAGTAGCGGTCAACCCGCCTCCGTAACTTCTGGACCAACGGCAGCTACTACTGCATCTTCACCGGAATGAACCTGATGCCCGATCACCCGCTGCCGGCGCTGGCCTACAAGCCGGACTCGGTACGCCGGGCGGAGCCGTTGTTCGCGGAGGTCCGACGGCAACAGGAGGAGCTTGCTCGGACGTTGCCGAGCAACTACGAGTTGCTTTGCCAGCTGCACGGGAGATGAATCGGTGTCCTCGGACGACCCGCACGTGGTGGTGCTGAGCGGCTCGTTGGCGCTGGGGTCACGTACCGACCGGCTGGCCCGCTGGTGTGCCGATGAATGTGTCCGGCGTGGCGCCACCATCAGCCTGTTTCCCGGTACCGCGCTGGAGTTTCCGTTCTACCGGCCAGGGCTGGTCGAAGGGTTCGCGGTGCGGGACTACCGCGCGGCGCTGGTCCGGGCCGACGGTGTCGTCCTGCTCTCCCCGACGTACCACGGTGCCCCCTCCGGGCTGCTCAAGAACGCCGTTGACTACATCAACGGGACCGACGACGAGGAGCGGCCGTACCTGGATGGCCGGCCCGTCGGCTGCGTCACGCTGGCCTCGGGTGAGCAGGGAGCGGTCGCGAGCCTCGCTACGCTCCGGGCCATAGTCCACGCGTTGCGCGGCTGGCCGACTCCGCTCGGCGTGGCTCTGTCCACGATGGACATGTCACAGGACGCCGACGGCCGGCCGACCGCGGCCCCGGCGGCCAGGCAGCTGCACGTGATGATCGGCCAAGTGCTCACACTCGCTCGGGTGCACCGCAGCGCCCGCACGACCGACCAGGTGACCTCCGCCGCGCCGGGATAAGTTGTTCCGGTGAAACGGGTACTCCTGACCGGGATGTCCGGGACCGGCAAGTCGACAGTGATCGAGGAACTGGCGGCACGCGGCTACCGGGCCATCGACACCGACTACGACGGCCTGACAGAACTGGTCGACGTCCCCGACGACGATCCAACCAGCCTGACACCGGGACAGGACTGGCTCTGGCGAGAGGACCGCATCCAGGAACTACTGTCCACCGACGACGTCGACCTGCTCTTCCTCAGCGGTTGCGCCCCCAACCAGGTCAGCTTCTACCCCCAGTTCGACCACATCATCCTGCTGACCGCGCCTGCACCCGTCATCGCTGCGCGGCTGACCACCAGGACGAACAATCCCTACGGCAAACGGCCACACGAACTGGCCCGCGTACTCCACCTACAGCAGACCATCGAGCCGCTCCTGCGACCCGCCGCCGACCTGGAGATAGACACCAGCGCCCCGGTAGCTCGAGTCGTCGCCACGATCCTCCGACAGGTGCAGGAAAAGTGATGGCTCCAAAGACAGTCGGCGTGGGTACGGTCATCGGGTGGCGTACGACGCCTGGGCCGAGAGCATCCGTCTGATCGCCGATGGGCTGCCGGATCAGCCGGTGCGGCTGAGCCGTCGCCGCCGGTTCGCACCGATCGCGTTCGATGTCGATGGCGACGTCGCGGCCACACGCTTCCTGCGTCGCGGCGCCGGCGTTTTCTGGGACGAGATCCACCTGCTGGTCGCGGACGGCAGCGGCAGCTGGCGGATGCTCGGCGGCAGTAGGTCATGGGGTGATCCCCAGGACCGCACCGCAGAGGGATTCGTGCGGGCTCGGTACGACCTCGCGCCACATCAGGTGGTGGTTGGCGGCTACTCCATGGTCCGGCGCGACTCCGACCGCCGGTTGCCCTGGACAGGGCGTTGGGTGCGCGCCGCAGAGGTGCTTGTCGGTAGCCAGATCGCTTGTCTGGTCGTCGCTGGCCGCCAACTGCCGGTCCGGTACCACGGTCACCTGGTCGTGGTTTGGGGCTCCCGCCGGCCGCCCGCTGTGACCGCATGCGATGCCGCCGGGCGGTTGGTCGCTGCCGTCACCCTGCCTGACGGTCGTCCGCGACACCGGGTCATATGGCATCGAAGGTGGTCGGTCTAGAGGCGATCCCACTCGAACAGGGTCATGGCGACTCCCTCGACCAGCGCGACGCGGATGGGGACCCGGGCGCCGGCGACG
The DNA here is from genome assembly GCA_035650075.1 of Micromonosporaceae bacterium. Lineage (GTDB taxonomy): Bacteria > Actinomycetota > Actinomycetes > Mycobacteriales > Micromonosporaceae > DASSUC01. The sequence continues at coordinate 36,783 of DASRII010000391.1, forward strand.
GCCTTGGCGGCGTACTCCTGGTCGACTGGAACGGCTTGGTCGCGCTCGAGGTAGGAAGCGCCATTGTCGAGTCGGATGGCTAGGTCCATCCGGTACAGGCGCCGCTCGTCGACCGGCGGCATCGGGATGACCGCCGTCAGCTCGGCGGTGCCGGGCAGGCCGACCGCCCGGACTCGTGCCTTCAGATCCTCGCGCGAGGTCGGCGTGCCGGTCACCTGGGGCAGATCGGGCAAGTACGGCGTTTCGCTGGGCCGGAACGCTTGCGGTGGTACCGGCGCCCATTCGCGACTGTCGCCCGACCAGTCGATCACCACGCGGTCCCGCCTATCCGGATGGACGCGTACCGGTAGCGGCCGCCCGGCCATCAGCCTCGGTACCAGCATGAAAGGAATCACCCGCCTGATCGTCACCTCGTACGGCGGCTGGTCGGGACGCGAGATCGACAGACGCAGTCTCAGCTGGGGCTGATGGTTCACCCGGGTACCGGTCTCGGTGGCTTCGACGACCGTGGCCCGCGCGGCGATCCCGTCACGGAGTATCCGGGCGGTCTCCCAGGCCCGTCGTAGCAGCACCGAGCCGACCGCGATCGTTCCGACGGCCACGATCGTGCCGATGTTGTCCGGGAAGCGCAGGAACATCGAGTCGTACCACTCGATGTCCCGCGCGGCGGGGTAGTCGCGGGTGACCAGCCACCAGAGCACCGCGTTGAACGGCAGCAAGACCAGACCGACGACGAGCACCACCACCGCCACCCGGCGCTGCAACCCCGCCTCGCTGTACCCACTCACCGTCGCCACGCAACCGTTGTACCGAGTCCACCGACCTCGGTCTACCCGCCATTCGTCATGCACACCACACCCGCGGTCCTCCTCGTCACCACACTGCGCCGGATCACCGGTACCGCGAACTGATCTCTCTCAGGTTGCCGTAGAAACGAGGATCACGGAAACGGCCGTCTTTCCCACCTACTCTGGGGGGATGCCGTGGCTGACAACCATCTCGCGGGCCGAGGCGGTCGGGGACCTGGCACAGACCTATGCGGAGATGGCCGCCAGGCCCATACCGGATGCGTATCGGCCGCCGCATGACGACGCCCCGGGCATAATCCGGGCGCACAGCCTGGATGCGGAGTTGATGCGCCTCACGTTCGGGGTGTCCGGGACGCTGCACATGTCGGCACTGGACTGGGCCGACCGGGAGCTGATCAGCAGCGTCACCTCGCGCACCAACCAGTGCCTGTATTGAACGTCCGCTCACGCAGAGTTTCTGCGTGTCGCTAGCGGCAGCTCGGCGCTGTCGGAGACCGTGCTCGGGGGCGAGGACGACCAGCTACCGCCGCGCAGCGCCGCGTTGGCCCGGTTCGCTACCGCACTGACCGCTGCGCCATGGTCGATCACCCCCGAGTTCGGCGCTGAGCTTGCCGCGCAGGGCCTTGGGGCTGAGGCGGTCCAGGCCGCCACCGGCGTGACGGCCATGTTCAACTACCTGACCCGGGTCGCCGACGCCACCGGCATCGAGTTCGACTATCGGTCACCGCTACCGGAGTTCCAGCCCGACCGCGGACGCGAGCCTGTGCCGCGTCCCGACCGCGCGGCCTGGCCCGTGGTCGCGTTCGCGGAGATGACCCACGCGTGGCAGCAATGGCACGGGTATGTGTTCGACTCCGATACGCCACTGGCCCGTCGGGAGCGCCGACTGCTGGCCGCTGCGGCCGCCCAGGAATGCTGCGACCGCGCCCGGGCCGACGAGCTGGCCGGCTACACCCCGCACGACGACCGCGAATTACTGCTGG
>DASRII010000392.1:0-2570 GCA_035650075.1 Micromonosporaceae bacterium
ACCCGGCAGCTGTACGACGCGATCGCGGTCCACTACCCGCAGCTCAACCGGCCCGGCCCCATCCAGGTGGTGGCCCGCGTACCGGCCGACAGCCCCGGCCTTGCCGCCCTGCGCGAACGCGTCGGAGCTGTTACCCACGTCACCGCCGTTGAGACCGTACCGGCCGGGCCGGTCACCGTCCTACGCGCGTCCGTCGACCAGCCCGCACACACCGCCGCCGCGCAGGATGCCGTAACGGCCATCCGCGCCTTGCCCGCTGCGTTCGAGGTCGCCGTGACCGGCGACGCCGCGATGCTCACCGACTACCAGGCCATGCTCGGCAACCGGCTCCCGTACGCCATTGTGGTCATCGCTCTGGGTACGTTGCTGTTGCTGTTCTGGTTCACCGCATCGGTCCTGCTGCCCGTCAAGGCGGTCCTGACCAACCTGCTGTCCATCGGCGCCGCCCTCGGCGCCGTGGTCTGGGTCTTCCAGCAAGGCCACCTCACCGGCTGGCTCGGCACCCAGCGGCTAGACACCACCCACCTGTCCGTACCGGTCCTGGTCGGCGCCATCGCCTTCGGGCTGTCCGTCGACTACGAGGTGTTCCTGCTCTCCCGCATCCGGGAACGGTGGCTCGCCGGCGCCGGCAACGACGCCGCCGTCGCCCAAGGGCTGCAGCACACCGGGCGCATCATCACCTGCGCCGCGCTGCTGCTCTGCGTCGTGTTCGCCGGGTTCCTCGTCGCCGGCTTCGTACCGGTCAAGGCGATCGGGCTCGGCTTGGTCCTCGCCGTGGCGCTGGACGCGACGATCGTTCGTCTGCTACTCGTTCCCGCCACCATGACCCTGTTCGGCCGGTACAACTGGTGGGCTCCCCGCCCGCTGCGCCGCCTGCACGATCGGCTCCACCGTCCGTCCACACCGGACACTCCCCGCCGGCCTGTACCTGTCGCTCGGTGAACCCCGGAGGTACCGCCATGCGTCGACAAGGTGTTGGCCTACCTGCGAGCGGTGTATTCGGCAGACTGACGGTGACCGAGCCGCGGGGAGGACAGGTGAGCGAACCCGGATCCGACGCCGACCGACGCTGGCTGGATGCGATGTGGCCATTCGTCCGCGAGCGTCTGCCGCCAGCGCCGGGGCTCGTCGTGGACATCGGGTGTGGCCAGCTCGGCGGGTTCGTCCCGGTCCTGCGCGCCCACGGCTACGACGCCGAGGGCGTCGACCCGGAGGCGCCGGAGGGACCGCACTACCACCGGGTCGAGTTCGAGCGGTACACCCTGAAGCACACGGCGGCCGCGATCGTGGCCTCGACCTCGCTGCATCATGTGGCGGACCTCGAAGCGGTGATCGACCTCATCGCGGCCGCGCTCGAACCCGGCGGCGTGCTCGTGGTCATCGAATGGGCGCGGGAGCGGTTCGACGAGGCCACTGCCCGCTGGTGCTTCGACCGGCTCCCGGCCGGCGAACCGGGCTGGCTGCACCGCCTCCGCGACGACTGGCTGGCCTCCGGCCAACCGTGGCTGGACTACCTGCGTGGCCGGGCCGAGGCCGAGCACCTGCACACCGGCCAGGACATCCTCGCCCGGCTCGGCTCCCGCTTCGCCACCCAGCTCGTCGTTGACGGCCCGTACTTCTTTCCCGACCTCGACGAGGTCACCGCGGCCGACGAGCAGACAGCAATCGACACCGGGTGGATCCAGGCCAACGGCATCAGGTACATCGGCCGGCACATCTTCCACTCCTGACGCCCTTCTGCGGGGCGATGACTTGCATTCGCGGCTTGTGAAAGTGCAGACTTTCGAACGTGGCCGCTTTCGGAGATGTCGACGTGGGCATCCTCGGGGACCCGACCCGGCGGGCGATCTTCGAGCTGCTGGCGCGGCGGCCGTACTCGGTCCGGGAGCTCGCCGACCAGCTACCGATCACCCCGCAGGCGGTGTCGCAGCACCTGCGCGTGCTCAAGGAGGGCGGCCTGGTCGTGGCCACACCCGAGGGCACCCGCCGCGTCTACCGGCTCAACCCGGACGGGGTCGCCGCCCTGACCGCCTACTTCCAGCGCATCTGGGACCACACCCTGACCACCTTCCAGAAGGCAGCCAACGAGGCCGGCACCGAACTCGAACAGGAGCACCCGCAATCGTGAGCACCGCACCATCGATCCCCAACCTGACCGGCACCGCGACCGTCATCCTGCCGCAGGAGAAGGCGTTCGCCTTCTTCACCGGCTCGCTGGGCCGGTGGTGGCCCGCCGAGTACCACATCGGTCGGGCCGACATGGCCGACGCGATCCTGGAACCCCAGGTGGGTGGCCGGTGGTACGAACGCGGGGTCGACGGCAGCGAATGCGACTGGGGTCGGGTACTGGCCTGGGAACCGCCGCACCGGCTCGTGGTCACCTGGCAGATCAACGGCCACTGGCAGTACGACCCCGACCCTGCGCACGCCAGCGAGATCGAGGTCCGGTTCACTGCGGACGGACCGGAGCAGACCATCGTCGAGCTGGAACACCGCTACCTCGACCGGCTCGTCGCCGGCCAAGCCATCCACGACACCATCGAGATCAGCGGCGGCGGCTGGACCTCCGT
>DASRII010000393.1:0-21019 GCA_035650075.1 Micromonosporaceae bacterium
TTCGAGATCCGCTGGAGCGCCCGCTACACTCGTGCCTCGGTCCAGGCGGCAGTCTGGTCCCGCCGCCTTAGCTCAGTCGGCAGAGCGTCTCACTCGTAATGAGAAGGTCGTCGGTTCGATTCCGACAGGCGGCTCCACCTCCGACCAGCGGAAACGCCGGACAGCAACGAGCAGGCCGCCCGGTTGTCTCGACCCCAGCGGGTCGCGCTCGCCGCCGAAGACGGCGCCGCCACGCTGACCACACGCGATCTGCTTGTCGTAGCCGGGTGCGGCGTTGTCCCAGACTCGCTGCTGCTTCGCTGTCGGGGTCTCGCAGGCCTTTTGCGTGGTGTCGGTCATGTCTGGGGTCCTTCCGGTGAGGTTGGGGGCAGGTGGCAGTCCACGCCGGTGTCGGCGGCGGCTTCGACGACGCCCATGACGGCTCGCCGGACCCGGACCGCGGCCCGTTCCGGGTCGGGCTGCCCGGCGTCGAGCCAGGCGATGATGGCCTCGATCGCGACGGTCGGGGCGAGCTGAGATGCCCAGCGGGCAAGCGCCGGGTCGGGCACGACCTCGGAGATCTGGAGGTGGGCGGCCTCGACGATGTCGGAGCGGAACTTCGCGATGCGGTCCTGGAACTCCGGCTCGCGCAGCGCGTGTAGGAACAGCAGCCGGAACCCGGCCGGTGACTCGGTGGCCGCGGCGAGCAGGCCGTCGATGCTGTCGTCGGTGAACCCGCCGACCGGCTCCGCGACGTGGGCCTCGAGCCGGGCGCACATCCGGTCCAGCACCGACTGGTAGAGCTCGCTCTTGGAGTCGAAGTGCCGGTACAGGATCACCCGGGTGACCCCAGCCGCGGCCGCGATGTCGTCCAGGCTGGTCGGCACGAACCCCCACTGGGCGAAGGCCTCGGTGGCCGCGCCAAGGATCTGCTCCCGGCGCTGCTCGCGCGTCAGCCGCCGCCTCGGCTGGTGCTCCGGGGCCACGCCGCCTCCTGTTGCCTCTTAGATGTACCTTCAGACAAGTACATCCTAAAGTCTACTTCGGAGCGATGGGTGTGCAACGGAGCAACGGTTTACCCGGTCACTGGCTGACCGCGGGTCCCGGTGCCGATCATCCTCATCCTCGCCCCCACCTGGGCCTGGGTGGTGTCCGCCAACGTCCTCCTCGGCATCAGCCAGGGATTGACCTGGTCGGTGACGGTGGTCATGAAGATCGATCTGGTCGGCCCGGCCCGGCGCGGGTTCGCGATGGGACTCAACGAGGCCGCCGGGGACGGCACGGTGGCCGCGACCGCCCTGGCCACCGGCTATCTTGCCGAGGCGTACGGGCTGCGACCCGCACCGTTCCTGCTCGAGCTCGCCTTCGCGGCCCTCGGCCTGGGTTCGTCGCTGCGGGGCGTGTGGCTGGCGGCCTCGAGCCGGGCGTGGAAGGCGGCCAGCGCCCAATCCTGTTGCGGATTAGGTTCCTGGCGAGTCCGCGATCACGGTCACCTCCAGACCGTCGCGCCGCACCGGGTGCAGGTATCGCTGCTGCTCGATCAACTTGCCTCATCTTCGATGCGACAACCGAAGGTTACGGCGGCGAGTACGACTGCGGGTGCTGTGGAGCGGAGGGCGGCATCGGGCGGGAGGCCGAGTGCGTCGTTGACGGTCGAGAACGCTAAGCGCAACGCAACGAACACCGTGATCGCGAAGATCTGTGCGTCGCTGAATCCGGCGTCGCGTAGCGCCTGCACGTCCGCGGCGCTTCTGGCGTTTGGGTCGCGCGCCACCTTGCGGGCCCAACCAGCCATGACCCGCTCGCTGCTGTTTAGGCCGTCGTCGCTGCCGCGCAGAATCCCCGCCGCCGACTGTGCGTCACCCGCCGTTGCCAGCTTGCTCGCCCACACCAGTGAGCAGTACGAGTCGCCGAACGCAGACGTGCAGGCGGCGACGAGAATGATGCGCTGACGGAGGCTGAGGCTGTCGGCGGAGTTTGCCTGCCTTAGCAGGTTGAAAAGGCCGGTCATCGTGACCGGTTGATAGGCCCACAGTCGTGAGGCGTTCATGACGTAGCCGACCTCAGTAATGTCCTCATCGAAGGCGAGTTGACTCTCGGAGGTGGTTTCCGGAACGCCGAGGAAACCGATCTTGTAGGCCTCGCGGCCCGGGACCATGGCGTCCCGGGCCCGTCCCTCGGTTGTCTTGGTTGAGGACATCAGGACTCTCCGTCCGCGCGCCGTGCCGAACCGCGAGAGAGTGTGGCTCGAGGCCGGCCTGTCGGGTGCGCTCAGCTTGTGGCGATCTCGATGGTGACTGGCACGTGGTTAGTGAGAATGTCGTAGACGGCGGAACGGGCCCGCGACTGCTCGACGATCTCGCGCAGCTTCTCGGCCGGGGCGTCGCCCTTGACGGTGAACCGGACGGTGATCTTCTGGTAGCCGTTGCGGACGTCAGGGTCGAGGCCGAGGATGCCGTTGAGGTCGATGTCGCCAGCCACGGTGGAGTGGACCTCGGTGAGCCGGACACCGCGGGCGGCGGCGATGTTGGCCAGGCCGGCGGTCAGGCAGGCTGCTAGGGCGTGCAGCACGAACTCCACAGGCGTGGGGCCGTTGTCGCGGCCGACGAGCACGGCTGGGTGATCGGCGTCGAAGTGGAAGCTGCGTTCGTGGGTCCGTTCCTCTCCGACCCCGTAGAAGCCTTCGATGGTGCCGCGGCTGTGGGTGCCGCCGATCCACTGGTTGTGGGTACGGAACTGGAACGCGGCCGCCTCGGGGGCGGCCTTGACCGCGTCGAGGGTGGCGAACAGGGCGGCGGTGTCCACGCCGTTGTTGGTCGACTCGTTGGTTGTCGTGGTAGTCATGTGGGTTCTCCTTTGGTGTGTGCTGCGCGCTGCGCAGTGACGGCTGGGGAGTCAGACGTGGGCGAGCTCTTGGTGACCTGGAACGGGGCGCGCGGCCAGCTCGGCCGCCTCGGTGTCGATGGCCACGCCGAGCTGCTTTTGGAGTTCGACGAAGTCCGGTACCTGCGGGTAGCTGGCTAGCGTGCAAGTAAGTTCGAAGATGTCGCGCAGGGCGCGGTCGCGATGGGACTGATAACCGGCCAGCGCCGTGGTCTCGTCGGTGTCACCGCGCAACGCGCGGTGCAGGGCGACGGCGAGAAGTTCGGCGTCCCGGTAGGCGTCGCTGAGACCGTATCCGGTGACCGCGTCGCGGTGGTAGCCGGCGTCTCCAACCAGTGCCCAGCCTGGGCCGTGTGCCCTGCGGATCTGGTTGGGCATACGCAGCATGCCGGTGACCGGGGACGTGCGCCGTCCCGCGTGTAGCCGTCCTGCCAGGTCCGGTGCACTGCGCCGCAGGTAGGCGATGAATGCCTCCTCGCGGGTTACCGCTGCGCGTCGGGCCTCGTGCGCGTCTGCGGAGGGACTGCAGATCCAGATGCAGGCCTGTCCGTCGTGGGTAGGGAATACGCCGGTGAGGGCGTGCTCGGCGGCAACCAGCTCGATGCCGTCCCAGGGAAGGCCGTCGTAGTACGCGTATTGCACAGCGCCGTCATCGCCGCGGCTCTCCACCACCTCGGCCCGTACTGAGCGAGCCACTCGGGATCGCAGTCCGTCAGCGCCGACGACAAACCGAGCATCGACCTCCAGCGGAGCTCCGGTTGCGTCGTGGCCATAGACACCGGTAGCCCGGCCGGCATCGTCCAGGCGTACTCCGGTGACCGTCACGCCGAATCGGATGTCGGCGCCTGCAGCGGCCGCTGCCTCCGCCACGATGGTGTCGAGGATGTATCGGCGCGGGGCGACGAGCAGATCCACCCCGGCCTTTTGTTTGACCGCCCGCGTCATGGACTCACCCAGGTGGGTGAAGGTGACCCGCCGGATCGCCGGCGCTCCGCTGGCCAGCACCGCCTGAAGCAGTCCCCACCGGTGTAGCTGGACCACGCCGGTGCGGGCGATCTGGTGCGTCGAGACAGTGTCGGTCGGGAAGATCGCGCGGTCGAGCAGGACCACGTCATGCCCGAGCCGGGCCACGAGCAGCGCGGTGGCGGCGCCCGCGGCGCGGGCGCCCACTACCACGACCTCGTGGCGCTGGCGGTCGGAAGGCATTGAATGCGACTCCAGGTCTGCTGGGTAGGAACGGATACTCACGCCGCTGGTCGCCGCGGGTGGGTCGGTGGTAGAACTCTGGGTAGCGTCCACCGCGCGGGTGTGACGGGGCCTGTGACGGGCCAGCGACGACGGCAGCTCCGGCTATCGGGGCGATACTGTGACCGTGCCGGGACCACTCGCGATCCACCTGCTCGGCGAGCCGCACGTGACCAGCGGCGGGCATCGGCATCCCGCGCCCCGGGGTCGCAAGGCGTGGGCGCTTCTGGTGTACCTCCTAACCACTGCGTCGGCGCCCAGCCGCGAGTGGCTCGCCGAATTGCTCTTCTCGGACGCGAACGACCCGCTAAACGCGCTGAGCTGGAACCTTAGCCAGCTGCGCCGAATGTTGGGGCCCGAGGCCAAGATCAGCGGCGGCCCCGTCGAGCTGAGGCTTCCGCCCGGCACCTTCATCGACATCCGCGCCCTTACGACCGGGACGTGGGTGCAAGCACTCGGCGTCCCAGGGCTCGGCCGCGACCTCCTCGAAGGCATGGCGTTTCCGTCAAGCCCGGCGTTCGAGGCGTGGCTCCTTGCCGAGCGCCGGCGACTCGCGGCGGCCGGGGAGAACGCGCTTCGGGAGGCCGCGCGGGCCAAGCTCGTGGCCGGCGACGCAGACCGGGCCGTGGAGCTTGCCATCCGAGTCGTCGCCGCCAGCCCCCTCGACGAGGATGCCCAGGAGTTGCTCATCCGCGCGTACGCGGCCGGCGGCGACCGGGCTGCGGCGCAACGTCAACGAGACTCGTGCGTGGAACTGTTCCGCCGCGAGCTCGGTACGGATCCGGGGCTGGCGGTCCTCGACGCCGCCGACCCGGTCCCTCTGCCCGAACCGCGCGAGCTCCCGCCGACCACGGCGAGCGTGACCGTAGGACTGGAGACCGGACTCGCCGCGATGGACGCCGGTGCGGTCGACGCCGCCGTAGTCGCGCTACGCCGGGCGGTCGCCCAAGCGCACCAGATCGACGACCCAGCCCTTCAATCCAAGGCGCTCCTCGCCCTTGGCTCGGCACTCGTGCACGGCGTCCGAGGTCGCGACGGCGAAGGTGCCGGCATTCTCCTGGAGGCCATCGAGGTCACCGGCCGCCTCGAAGGCGACAAGCCGGTCGCCCAGGCGCATCGTGAACTCGGGTATGTCGAACTCCTCCGCGGCCGCTATGACCGAGCCCAGCGCTGGCTTCACGCAGCGGTCTCGCTCGCCGGCGACGACCCGGCCGAACGAGCCTGGGCCCACGCCGTCTACGGGGTGGCGTTGACCGACATCGGCCGTCACACCGACGCCCTGCACGAACTGGGCGAGGCGTTGCGCCTGGCCCGGGTGGCCAACGTCGGCCCAGTCGAGACCTGGGCGCTAGCCTTCATCGGCCGCAGCCATCTCCTGCGCCGCGATCTCGCACCCGCACGGCAGGCACTCGTCGCCGCCCTGGCCCTCGCGCGCGATCTGCGCTGGACGGCCTTCATCCCGTTCCCCGAATCTCTGCTCGCCGACGTCGACCTGGCCGAGGGAAACACCGACGCCGCCGCGTCGGCGTACGAGCACGCCTACGCCCTGTCACTTGAGCTCGGTGACCCATGCTGGGAGGGGCTCGCCGCCCGCGGGATCGGCCTGGTCGCCAACCGCCGCGGAGACGCCGAGTCGGCCCTGCGCTGGGTCACCGAGGCGCGCCTGCGGTGCGTCCGGCTGCCCGACGCCTGGCTGTGGGTTGAAGGCTACTGCCTCGACGCCCTGTGCGCGCTCGCCATCGAACACCGCCGACCAGCCGCGACGCAGGTGGCCGCCGATCTCGAGGCTCTGGCGACGCGAACCGGCATGCGTGAACTCGTGGCCCGCGCCTACCTGCACCGCAGTCGTCTCGGTGACCGGGCAGCGGCTGACGCCGCCGACGTCCTCGCCGCCGAGGTAGACAACCCAGCCGTGCTTCGCATCGATTGACGTCATCGACTGCGCCGCCCGTCACCGCCCGCGCACAGCGAGACGCATTCGAGGCGTACGAGCGTTCGCGGAATCGGCCAGCACGGTCCGATTCGCGCAAGCCGATTCGCGTATCGGCCACATTCTAAGGGATCCGGCCGCTAGCAGGAGGTTGCCAGCGGCAACGGTCCAGTCCATGGCCGTGTCAAAATGAAGGGCAGTCGAACATGCCGAGGGTCACGGCCGTCGAACAACCACGACTGGCGCTCCCTGGCGGCCACTTACTTCCAGTCGAGCTTCTTCTCCTCTGGCCTCTCGCGATGGTTCTCGGGGGCCATGTATGCCATCCAGGTGTTGAGCTGAGCTTGTCAGCGCAGGCCCGGTGCGGACGTCGGCCGCGTTGGGTGGCGAGCCGTGGAGGGACGCGCTTGGTGGAGGCCGCGTGGGTCTGAATTGTCAGTCGTTGCAGCAGCCGTCAGTGCGGGTGCCCTCCGAGCACCCGCAGCCTCCTGCGATCGTGCTGCCTGCGATTGGCGCGCAGCAGCCTTCGCCCTTCCATGCTGCGTGTCCCTCGCGGACCGCGACGGCGGCGATGATCAGCCCTGCGATCGGGTCTGCCCAGCCCCAGCCGAGGGTGGCGTTCAGCACCAGCCCGACGAGCAGCACTGCGGACAGATAGGTGCAGAGCAGGGTTTGGGTGCCGTCGGCAACGACGGCGTTGGAGCCGAGGGCCTTCCCGGTGCGGCGCTGTGCCCAGGAAAGGAATGGCATGACGATGAGTGAGGCGATCGCCAGCCCGATGCCGACCGGTGAGGTGTCGGGGTTGTTGCCGCCGATCAGGGCGCGCAGGGACTCGAACGTGACGTAGGCGGCGAGCGCGAAGAACGAGATGGCGAGCATCCGCAGGGCTCGGCGTTCGCGGCTTTCGGGGAGCCGGTGGCGGAACTGCCACAAGATGATCAGCCCGCTGGACACCTCGACGATGGAGTCGAGGCCGAACCCGACCAGGGCGACCGATCCGGCGATGACGCCGGCGGTGATGGCGATGATCGCCTCGATCGCGTTGTAGGTCACCGAGGCCGCGGCGAGCAGCTGGGCGCGGTGGCTCAGCTTGCGGCGCTGCTCGGGGTCGGTGGTCCAGGTGCTCGGCGGGGTCGGGGAGATCTGCAGCGGCTGGATCTGCAAGGCCTGCTGTTCGCTCATGCCTGCGCCTTCACGCCGTAGACGGGACAGAGCGCGACTGCGTCGCCGGTCAGGCCGAGCAGTTGCTCGGCCGCCGACAGCAGGTGCAGGGTCGCCTCGGGGTGGGTCAGGCTGAAGAGTGACGCCCGGCCCTGGGGGCGGGACTCGACCAGGCCGCAGTCACGCAGGCAGGCCAGGTGCTTCGACACGGTGGACTGGGCCAGACCGAGGTGCTCGGTCAGGTCGACCACACGGTGCTCACCGAGCGCAAGGTGCCGCACGATCGCGAGCCTGGAGGCGTCACCGAACCCGTGGAACAGGCAAGCCGCCGACGACAGCGCCGCGGCCTCGTCGACATGCCCGAGCGCGGGGTCGGCCACTGATGCTTTCATCGCCATATGGCGATGCTAGCGCCGAACGTGCTGATTGGGTAGTCGGATTCGACACGTGGCGCGTGGGTTCAGGGCAGCTGTTCGTGTGTTGCCGGTTGGGTCGGGGTCATCGCCTTGTAGCTGGTGGCCAGTACGTCGGCCGCGTGCCGGGCCTGGTCGGGTGTGGTCCAGCGACCGACGCTGAGCCGGATGGCGCCGAGTGTGCGCGCTGTGTCCAGGCCCATCGCGGTGAGTACGGCGGAGGGCGTGTCGATGCCTTCGTGGCAGGCCGAACCGGTCGATGCGGCGATCTGTGGTGTCGCGGCCAGGAGGGCCTTGCCGTCGATTCCGGCGAGGCTGAGGTTCAGGGTGTTGGGGAGCCGGCCGGTGGGATGGCCGTTGAGCTGGCTGGCGCCGGGCAGGAGCCTGTCGAGTTCTTGGTGCAGAAGGTCGCGGACCGCTGAAAGTTCGCTCGCACTGCCGGCTAGCTCTGCGGTGGCGATGGCCGCGGCGGTACCTAGGGCGACGATCAGGGCGACGTTCTCGGTGCCGGCGCGCAGGCCCTGTTCCTGGCTGCCGCCGTGGATGATCGGGCGGATCGAGGTGGCGTCGCGGACGTAGAGGGCGCCGATGCCCTTGGGGGCGTACATCTTGTGGCCGACGATGGTGAGCAGGTCGGTGCCGAGGTCTGTGACGTCGAGGGGGATCTTGCCCGCGGCCTGGGCTGCGTCGGTGTGTAGGAGTGCGCCGTGGCGGTGAGCGACCGTGGCGAGCTCGCGGATGGGTTGCAGCGTGCCGGTCTCGCTGTTGGCCGTCATGATCGAGACGAGCACGGTGCGGTCGGTGATGGCTGCCTCGAGGTCGGCAGGGTCGACGCGTCCGGTGTGGTCGACGGGTAGCTGGGTGACGGCGAAGCCGTCGGCGGTGAGGCTGCGGCAGGCCTCGAGGACGGCGGGGTGTTCGGTGGCCTGGGTGATGACGTGGGTGCCGCGGTCGCGGGCGGCGAGGGCGGCGCCGCGGATGGCGAGGGTGTCGGCCTCGGAGCCGCCGCCGGTGAAGATGATCTCGGTCGGCCGGGCGCCGATCAGGTCGGCGACTTGGCGGCGGGCTTGGGTGATCGCGGCGCGTGGCTTCGCGGCATATGTGTGGCTGCTGGAGGGGTTGCCGAAGTGGTGGGTCAGGTACGGCAGCGCGGCGTCCACGACGCGGGGGTCGACCGGGGTGGTCGCGTTGTAGTCGAGGTAGATCGGGCCGTCGGCAAGTCCTGGGTGGGTCATCGGGTCCTCCTGGGGTGTGTCTCGTACATGCGGGCGGCCACGACCAGGCCGGAGGCGGCGGTGATGGCGGCGACTGTCCAGACCGCCGCCGTGAGGCCCCACAGGTCGGCGATCACACCGGCCAGGAGGGCGCCGGCGGCGAATCCGCCGTCGCGCCACAGCCGGTAGACGCCGACGGACCGGGCGCGCCAGGCGGGGTGCGCGACGTCCCCGATGGCGGCGAGCAGCGTCGGGTACACCATCGCGGTGCCGAGGCCGAGTAGCGCGACCGCGGCGGCCCAGACCGTGAAGCTGGTGCCTGCGGCAACGAGTGCGAGCGCAACGGCTTGGGTCAGCATCCCGCCGACGATCAGCCATTTGCGCCCGACCCTGTCGGACCAGGCGCCGGTGCCGAGTTGGGCGAAGCCCCACACCGCCGGATAGAGCGCGCCGAGGAGACCGATCTTGGCCAGGCTCAGGCCGTGGCCGGTGAACAGGATGGGGAATAGGCCCCAGGCGAGCCCGTCGTTGAGGTTGTTCACCAGACCGGCCTGCGACGCGGATGACAGCGCGGGTTCCTTGAAGCTGGTGCGGGTGAACACCTGCGCGGTGGTGAGGTCGCGCTCCGGCGTGTCGACTCCGTACCGGGATTCGTGCCGGGATTCGTGCTGGGCGTGGCCGCGGGTTTCCTTGACCGCGAGGGTGGACAGTCCGAGACCGAGCGCGGCGTAGGCGAGGCCGAGCAGGAACGGTGCGGGACGCAGCCCGTGGGCCTCGGCGAGGTAGCCGGTGGTCATGGCGGTGGCGGCGACCGCGAGGTATCCCGCGGCCTCGTTCAGGCCCATCGCGAACCCGCGCCGGGCGGGTCCGACGAGGTCGATCTTCATGATCACGGTGGTCGACCAGGTCAGGCCCTGGTTGATGCCGAGCAAGACGTTGGCGGCGATGACCCAGCCCCAGCTCGGTGCCCAGATCAGCAGCAGTGGAACGGGAAGGCCGATCAGCCAGCCGGCCACCAGGACTGGTTTGCGGCCGAAGCGGTCCGACCAGGTGCCGGCGAAGAAGTTGGTGGCGGCCTTGACCGCGCCGAAGGCAAGGATGAAGGTGAGGGCGCTGGTGTAGGCGCCGAGGTGGAAGGTCTGTTCGGCCAGCAGCGGCAGCACGATGCGTTCCTGGCCGAGCATGCCGCCGACCAGGGCGTTCACCGCGACCAGCAGCACGAACTGGGTGAGGTTGGCTCGCAGTCCCAGCCGCGGCGCCCGTGAGGTGGTTGTCACGCCAGGGCCTTGCCGGTTGCGTCGGCCCAGTCCTGCGGGCTTCCTTCGAGAACCCCGGCTGGCGCGTGCCCAGTGCGCTCGAGGATGCTGGCGGCGGTCATGGCGCGTTCGCCGTGGCTGCACATCACTACGACCGGGCCGGTGAGGTCGCCGACGCGGCCGGGGAGGTCGCCGAGCTCGATGTGGGCGGCGCCGGGCACGTGGCCGGTGTGGAACTCGCTGTCTTGGCGCACATCCAGGACCGCGGCGGCACCGAGCCGGTCCGGTGCCAGCAGCGGCGTGGGCGGAGTCGGCCCGTCCCAGGCCGCGATGCCGCCGTCCAGTTCGCCGATGGGCGGCTCGAAACCGATCTTCAAGGCCTGCCACACCAGGTCGGTCAGGTCCTGGTCGGGGTTGCGGATGACGACGTACGACGTGGCTGGTTCCAGCAGCCATCCCAGCCAGGACGCGAACTGCGCGCGGAGCGGGATCGACAACGCGCCGGGAATGTGGGCGGCGGCGAAGTCCCGGATCGGCCGTACGTCGACCGGTACCGCCCCGGCCGCCATCAAGAGCGAGACTCGCTCGGCGGGCAGACCCGGAACGACCGGGTCATGCCGGACGGCGCGGCCGCGCCGGTTCACCTCGGCCAGACGCAGGAAGTACGGCGGGAAGCTGCCCAGCGCCGCCAGCAGCTGGTCGACGAACCTGTCTTCGTCCTCCAGCGCCAGTAGCGGGTTGGTTGCCTTCTCCCGGCCGATCGTCGACGTCCGGTTGCCGCCGTTCGGGGCGGAGCAGAACGACCCGGCCCCGTGGGTCGGCCACAGCACCGTCGCGTCCGGCAGCTCCCTCAAGCGCCGCAGCGACCGGTACTGCGCGCGGGTCAGCTCCTCGATCTGGTCGACGCCGGCCAGGTCGGTGCGGGCGGCACCACCGACGATCAGCGAGCCGCCGGTGAACACGCCAAGCAGCGAGCGGCCGTCCAGCAGCTCGAACGACAGGTGTTCCCCGGTGTGCCCGGGGGATGCGAGCGCGCGCAGCCTCAGCCCGCCGAGATCGACCTCATCTCCGTCGACCAGCCCAATGTGCGCGAACTCGCGCTGCCCGGCCACCGACGCCAACAGCCGGGCGCCGTCGAGGGCAGCGAGCTGCACCGCGCCGGACAGGAAGTCGGCGTGCAGGTGCGTATCGGCCGCGAACGCCACCGTCAGCCCCCGGCTGTCGGCCACGGCGCGCAACGCGCGAAGGTCCAGCGACGCGTCCACCGCCAGCGCCCGGCCGTCGCCGAGATCCACCAGGTACGACGAGTTCCCCAGGCCCTCGTCCACCACCGGCACGACCATCTTGCCTGCCCCAGCATCCACTCCTACACTATTCCATGAATCTTTGGAGGAATGTCAATGGGTGACCCGGTCCGCAAGGCCGAGCTGTTCGACGGGTTCGCGCAGGTCGGCAAGGCGCTCGCGAGCCCGAAGAGGCTGGAGCTGCTCGACCTGCTGGCGCAGGGCGAACGGTCGGTGGAGTTGCTGGCCACGCGGGCCGGGTTGGGGTTGACCACGGCATCGAGCCATCTGCAGGTGCTGCGGCAGTCCGGGCTGGTGGCGACCCGCAAGGACGGCACGAAGGTGTACTACCGGCTGTCCGGCGCCGACGTGGCCGGCCTGTGGACACAGCTGCGCAGCGTCGCGGCGGCCCACCTCGCCGAGGTGGACCGCGCCCGAGCTGCTTACGTCGGCGACGACGATGTGATGGAGGTGACCCGCGACGAGTTGCTGCGCCGCCTGGAGATCGGTGACGTCACCGTCATCGACGTCCGCCCCGGCGAGGAGTACGCAGCCGGGCACATCCCGGGGGCGGCGTCGTTGCCGCTCGACGAGCTCGCGGACCGGCTCGCCGACCTTCCGCGGGACTCGACGATCGTGGCGTACTGCCGCGGCGCGTACTGCGCGATGGCCCATGAGGCGGTCCGCAGGCTGCTCGCCGAAGGACTTCGCGCAGTGCGGCTCGGCGACGGCATGCTCGAGTGGCGCCTCGCCGACCAGCCTGTCGCGGTCTGACCAACCCGCGGAGACACGTCGAGCCAGCTTGGAGGGGGCATGAGCATCGACGAGACCTTGGAGCGGGCACGGGTAGAGCTGCTGCGACTCAGCCCGGCGGATGCACACGCCGCGGCAGCTGAACCGGATACCTTCATCGTCGATACTCGACCGAGTTGGCAGCGACGAGCAGCAGGCGAGGTGCCCGGAGCGATCGTTGTCGAACGCAACGACCTGGAGTGGCGGCTCGACCCCCATAGCGCCAGCCGGATCCCGGAAGCGCTGAGCACCGGCATTCGCTGGATCGTCATCTGCGACGGCGGCTACTCCTCGAGTCTCGCGGCCGACTCGTTGCGCCGGCTCGGCCTGCCGCGGAGCACCGACGTGATCGGCGGCTTCCATGCCTGGCGTGCATCAGGCTTACCGGTGCGTCACCCGCGGGTTCCGACCCGACCGCGACGACCCGGCGAGGGCATCCCCGAAGGGTCATGAGCCAACCGGATCGGTCGGGAGCTCAGGTCAGATCGAGGCGGTTCGTACGCCACGCTCCGGCCGACGCGACAACCAACGCGTAGCCCGCGAGCACTACGCCGCCTTGCCAGGGTTGGAGGAAGTCCTGGTCGGTCAAGGTGATCTGGGTCAGTGCACTGGCCGACGGGCCGGGCAGGAACACGGTCCAGTCCTGCAGAGCGGGGATGCGGGTGACGATCGGCTCGGCGACGAACAGGTACACCAGCAGGCCGACTACCGCCGCTACCTGGTCGCGCAGTAGCGCACCGAGCCCGACGCCGAGCAGCGCGAACGCAGCAACGGCGGCGACTACTCCGGCCATGGTGGCCGGGATCCCACTGCGGTTGAGGGTGAGGTCGATTCCGCGGGCGGACAGCCACGGCTCCCCGATGGCGATCACCACCGCGATGGATGCTGCCGCGTAGGTCGCTCCGACCAATGCGTAGGTGATGAGCTTGGCCACGACCACGCCGGCCCGGCGTGGAGTGACGAGGAAGGTCGTGGTCGCGGTGCGGTGCCGATACTCACCGGCCATGCCGATCGCCGCCAAGACGGCGACGAGGGTCTGGCTACCGCCCGCGGCGGTGCCGAACAACAGCCGCTGACCTGCCGCGGTCGCCAGCGGCGGCGCGAGCGTGTCGGGATCGTTGTTGAACGCGATGTTCAGGCTCGCGAACAGCGCCGTCAGGCCCATGGTCGCCGCCAGCAACCACAGCCACAGCCTGGTCGACCGCAGCTTGGTGAACTCACCGTGAACCAGCCGGATCATCGAGTGCCCGCCTCCGCCGCGTCGCTCAGCCGGCGCCCGCTCGCGGTGCCGGCGGTCAAGTAGAAGAACAGCCGCTCCAGGTCGCCGTCGCGTTGCGCCAGCCACTCCAGCTCGACACCGGCCGCGAACGCCACACGCCCCACCGCGGCCGGATCGAGTCCGCCGACGAGCAGCCGTCCGGTGTCGTCCTGGTCGAGGGTGACTCCGGGGCGTCCGGACAGGGCGGCCCGCAGCTCGATCGCCTGCCGGGTCCGCACCTCGACGACAGCGCCCTGCCGGCCGGCCAGGTCGCTGAGCGCGCCGTCGTAGCGCAGACGACCACCCTCGATGATCACGACACGGTCGACGAGCTGCTGCATCTCAGTCAGCACATGACTGGATACCAGCACGGTCCGTCCCTTTGCGGCCAGATCGCGCAGCAGCCGCCGAATCCAGACGATGCCGTCAGGGTCCAACCCGTTGGCGGGCTCGTCGAGCACGAGGACCTGCGGATCACCGAGCAGTGCGACCGCCAGCGCGAGCCGCTGCCGCATCCCCAGTGAGTAGCCTCCGACACGACGGCTCCCGGCGAGGGACAGCCCGACCAGGTCCAGCACCTCATCGGCTCGGTGGGTCGGTAGACCGATCACCCTGCAGTACACGCGCAGATGCGCACGCCCCGAACGGGCGGGATGGAACCCCGAGGAATCCAGGGCCGCACCGACCTGGGTCGGGGGAGCGGGCAGGTCCCGGTAGGCACGGCCGCCGATCGTGGCGGTGCCCCGATCCGGACGGACCAGACCCAGCAGCATCCGCAGCGTGGTGGTCTTGCCCGCACCGTTCCGGCCGAGAAACCCGGTGACCGTGCCAGGGCTGACGCTGAACGTGAGGTCATCAACCGCCCGCACCGAACCGAAGTCCTTCGACAAGCCGCGAACCTCGATGCCCGGATGCGACACCATCGTTCCCATGCCGCCTACCATGAACTGTTAACATCAAGGTGTCAACACTGCTGTAAACAGTTGAGGAGTGAGGTCGGTGCCAGATCCGGGCGAGGGCAAGCTGCTGAAGCGACCGCAGCGGCGCCGGGCCCTCCTGGACGCGGCCGCGCGCGCGTTCGCACGCGGCGGGTACGCAGCGACCAGCCTCGAGGACGTCGCCGCAGAGGCTGGCGTCAGTCGCGTGCTGATCTACCGGCACTTCGAGTCCAAGACCGAGCTCTACCAAGCCGTGCTCGCCGAGGTCAGCGACCAACTGCGCGCAGCCACCGGCCACCCAAACCACCAGGTACCCGGCAGCCTCGCCGGGCTTGTCGCAGCGGCGAGCGCGAACCCCGACGGCTTCCGGCTGTTCTTCCGTCAGTCGGGCCAAGAACCCGAGTTCCGCCGACATGCCGACGAACTACGCCAGGCGATGAAGGACACCGCCGAGCCCTATCTGCGAGAGGTCATCCATGACCCCGCGCGCCTGCGCTGGGCCGCTGACCTGATCCCCACCGTCGCGGTCGAGGCGGTGATCGCCTGGCTCGACGCCGGCCAGCCAGACCCCGCCGCAGCGGCCGACACCATCACTGGGCTGATCGGTGCGGCAGTCACGACGATCGGCAGCACGCCTGCACCGTGAATCACGAATCGCCGGGACGTCGGGCTGGTCCGGCCCTGACCTCACATGACGCCGTCTCCGGCTTCCGGCCGTCGCTCGCGTCGTTGTGATGGACGGAGCCTGCTGGCTCGTGTCTGCACGACGCTGAGGGAACGCAGCTGAGGGTCAACCGGCCAAGCCTGTAATCCGACCTCGGCCGTCGATCGAGGCGTCTCAGGCTGCGGGTGTGAGGAGCTGGCGGCCAGTGAGTGGGGCTCGTTACGGTAGCAGCCGATAGAAGCGCCAGAAATCGTGCTCAATGGGCAGGATGTCGACCCGCGCGAAGCCGGCTGAGGTTGCGTAGGCGCGCACCGTGTCGGCCCTGAGCACCGTGCCGGTGCCGACCGAGTCTTCGTCCAGCAGTCCGACGGCGAGGCAGTGCAGGACGCTGAACCCGTAGTTGGCGCGCTCGATCTCGTCGCCGGGCGGGGAGAAGCGTTCGGCTACCCGTTCGTCGGCGATCACAACGCTGCCGCCCGGGGCGAGGTTGGCCCGCACGGCCCGTAGCGCCGCGACGGGGTGGTTCATGTCGTGCAGCGCCTCGAAGATCGTGATCAGGTCGAAGGGGCCGCCCATGTCGGGGTCACTAGCATCGTGCAGGACCGCCCGGACACGCCCGTCGAGGCGCGCCGCGCCGATGTTGGCGCGGGCACGCTCGATCGAGGTGGCGTCGACGTCGAGGGCGTAGACGGTCACCTCGGGGAAGGCGCGAGCGATGGCGATGCTGGACTGGGCTGTACCGCAGGCGACGTCGCCGACGCGGGCCGGCGGTGTGGCCCGGAGTCGGGCGAGGACGTCAGGGATCGAACCCAGCCAGTCACCGATCATGTTCGCGAACTGGGGCCGGTTGGCCGCGCCGATTGCGTCGACGAGGGCCGGTCCGTACGCCTCGAAGGGAACGCCGGCGCCGGTGCGGTAGGCGTCCAGCAGCTGCTCGAACGGGAGCAGCACGTCGACGGCGATGCCGGCCAACGGAGTGAGGTAGTTGAGGTCGTTCTCATCAGCAAGTACTGGGCCGTGGGCGGCGGGCAGGTGGTAGTAGCGGGCGGAGGGCTCGGCGTCGGCGGCGTCGACGGTGAGAAGGCCGGCGACGGCTTGTTGTTCGAGCCACTCGCGCACATAACGCTCGGCGCAACCGGTGCGGGCGGCCAGCTCGATCGAGGTGGCGTCGCCCCCGTCGGCGAGGGCGCGATAGAAGCCGAGCCGACCGCCGAGATGGACCGTGGCCACCTCCAGGGTGTCGATCACGGCGGCGAACAGCCGCTCCACGAGGGCATCGGTTGCGTTGGTCGCGGGCGCTGCGGCGAGATCGGTCATCGTGGTCTCCCTC
This sequence comes from Micromonosporaceae bacterium, assembly GCA_035650075.1. Taxonomy (GTDB): domain Bacteria; phylum Actinomycetota; class Actinomycetes; order Mycobacteriales; family Micromonosporaceae; genus DASSUC01. The sequence goes on from DASRII010000393.1 coordinate 16,347, forward strand.
GGCTTTCTGCCGACAGGTCGGCGAGGTGGACCTACTGGTCGAATGCCCGATCTGTCGGCGTGGTCGTCATCAGGCGACGGTACGGCTACTGGCGCTTCGCCGACTCGCCCGAACCGGCCAAAGCCTCGTTCGAGCGATGAGTGGCCAGATCTGGCTATGCGAGGCCGTGCCGAGCGGCCGCGGCCGCGGCTGCCGTCCGGGAGGGCAATCCGAGCTTGCGCAGGATGCTCGTGACGTGTCGATGGACGGTGTGCTCGCTGACGACGAGTCGCGCGGCGATCTGGTGGTTCGTAAGGCCCTCGGCAACCAGCGTGAGGACCTCTCGTTCACGCGGGCTCAATCCACCGAGCGGCCCTTCGCGACGGTTGGGCTGCTCAACCGGAACTAGACCTCCGAGCATCGCCTCTGCACGCGCCACCTCGGCAGCGGCACCCAGTTGCCGGAAGTCAGCGAGCGCTGTCTCGATTTGGGATCGTGCGTCCTTGGTTCGCCCGTCGACTGCGAGCACGGCGGCGAGATCCACGCGAGCACGTCCGATCTCGTAACGCGCGTTGCTGCCTGCGAGCACGTCGACCGCGTCCTCCAGCCACCGCCGGGCCGCCGTTCGATCACCGCCGGCCGAAGCCAACGTCGCCTCGGCGATCAGTAGGGCCGCCCGCAGCGGCCGGGTCCCCACCCGTGTCGCGAGTTCTCGAAGATCACCGAGCGCCTCCCGTGCTCGATCATGCTCGCCGAGCTCGGTGTAGGCGCGGACCGCGACCTCAAGGCCTGGCGCGCGCTCGATGCGCTGCGGTCCGACATAGCGTCGCAGGAATCGCTCGGCAAGCTCCGCCGCCTCACCAGCGCAACGACGGTCAAGGGCGAGCGCTGCTCGACCGATCAGGGCGCGCGGGTCTCCTTCGCACCGCGTGAACAGGTCCTCCGCCTCGTCGAAGCGGCCCTGGAGTCGGCGCAGCTCGGCCAGCCGCACCAGGGCCTCGCCGACCATCGGCGGCCGCGAGGCGGCGAGCCCCTCGGTGGCCAGTGCGACCTCGTTCTCGGCCTCCTCCCAGCGACCCTGCCAGGTGAGCACGCCGGCGTACTTCGCGCGGCATACGCCCAGCAGCAGCCCGATCCCGTGTCGCGCGCAGAACTCGCCCACCTGGCGGCACCACTGGCCTGCGCGGTCGTAGTCGCGCACCTGCTCGCACGCCGAGATGAGATAGCAGCACGCCCAGGCGACGCAGCTCAGCAGCTCGGCCTCCCCGCTCAGCGCAAGCACGGTTGCCTCGTCCAGACGCCGCATGCCCTCGTCGAGATCGCCGTCACTGACGAGGGCTCTGCCCTCCAGAGCCAGTCCCAACATCTCCAGCTCGACTACGCCGAAGCGTCGCCCCAGCTCGGCTGCCTGGTGGCGAGGCGCCGAGCGATGGCCGGGTCGTCGCCGATGATCATCGACGCCTCGTGCACGGCCAGCCAGCCATGATCGGCACAGGGCTCGCGATCGTCGAGCAGCCGATGGGCACGCTGGAGCCAACCGTTGCAGACAGCGCCCGCGCCCCGAAACTCCGCCCAGTCCGCCGCCAGCCATGCCGCAAGGCGCGCCGCCGCCTGGTCGTCGCCCCGCTCGCGGTAGAGGTGATAAGCCCGCTCGCGCGCCTCAATCGTCAAGGCGTCGTCGTCCAGGCAGTACGCCGCCCACCCCAGCCCCTCGAACGCCTCGGGACTCTCATCGGACTCGACGGCGCGCTCGAAGCACATCCGGGCGCCCTGCCAGTCACCCGCGCGCAACGCAGCCCAACCCGCAGCTAGGGGATCCCGCTCGGCGCACCGACCACCCATATGCCAGATTGTGCCCCCGCTCCGGCCGAGCTCGCCGAGGCCCACGGAACTTCAGGTCACCGCCGACCACGGGCCTGGCCGGTCACGTGCGATCAATCGCATAATTGCTGGAGTCGGGCGGTAAGGGGGCGAGGCCCGACGCAGGCTTGTATAACCCCTTAGTTCACCACTAGGCCGGTGGGGGCATGTGGCCTGCCTGCCGTGCCGACCTCAGGGTCAAGGGTCTTCGATCGCTGCGCGACGGCCCTGCGGCCGCCCTTCAGCCTGAGCCTTGGACGGCACGGCACCGGGCAGGCAGGACCTGCACCAGCACGGCGACCCCGAACCACAGTGAGATGACACAGGGGGTGTCGGCCGCCTGCCAACTCGGATGCGTAATGCGGCGGCACGTACACCTGACTGGCCCGAATTAGCGTGCACCGACCGGTCAGTTGATGAGTGCGAGCGCGGCGCGTAGCTCGGCTGGGAGCGGGTCTTCTGCGGCGCTGGTCCGGGGCAACGCAGTTTGGTGATGTGTCGTATCCGAACATGTGCCGATCGTCCTAGTGGTGAGAGCGGGCACTGGTCGCCGGGGATCTGTGCACTGTGCCGAACCCAGACGAGAGGAAGCTGGTCATGAACCGCACGGACGCGACGGGCGGCAGTATGCCGTCGGTGCGGCGCTGGACGCTCATTCTTGGCTCGTTCACGTCGTTCCTGGTGGGGCTGGATGCACTGGTCGTGACCACCGCGCTGCCGACGCTGCATCAGGAGTTCGGCGCGGGTGTCGAGGGGTTGAGCTGGACGGTCAACGCCTACGAGCTGGCCTTTGCCGCGTCCATCCTGACCGGTTCGACGCTTGGTGACAGGTTCGGCCGGCGACGGCTCTACGTTATCGGCCTGGTGGTGTTCACCATCGCGTCGGCGTTGTGCGCGATCAGCCCGAACGTGGAGAGCCTCATCGCGGCCCGGGCCCTTCAAGGCATCGGCGGCGGGATCGCCGTGCCCTTGGCGTTGGCCCTGATCACCGACGCGACACCACCGCAGCGGCGCGGCCAGGCGCTGGGTGTGTGGGGCGCAATCACCGGTGTTGCAGTCGCCATTGGGCCGCTGGTCGGCGGGGCGATCGTCGACGGGCTGGCCTGGCAGTGGATCTTCTGGCTCAATGTCCCGGTCGGGATCGCGGTCGCCGTGCTCGCAAGCCGCAGGATCGGCGACGGCTACCGGGCCTTCGGCAGGATCGACCCGGTCGGCCTGGGCCTGGCCACGGCCGGTGTGTTCGGCATCGCCCAAGCCCTGATCCGGGCCAACGGCGCCGGCTGGGCCTCGGCATCGATCGTCGGCGGTCTGATCGGCGGCGCCGCCGCACTCGCGCTGTTCGTGGCATGGGAGCGCCGCACACCCCATCCGATGATGCCGACCACGCTGTTCGCCAGCCGGGGCTTCACCGGCGGGTGCGTGGCCAGCTTCGTGCTGATGGCCGGCGTGTTCGGGCTGGGCTTCCTCACCGCGCAGTACCTCCAGCTCGCCCTGCACAACCGGCCGCTCGATGTCGGCCTTCGGCTGCTGCCCGCGACCGGCCTCGCGCTGGTGCTGTCGCCGATCGCGGGCCGGCTCACCGATCGGATCGGCGAGCGGCCGCTGGTGATGCTCGGCCTCGGGCTGCAGGCGCTCGGCCTGGTCCTGATCGGCACCCTCGTCACGGCCACCAGCGGCTACCCGACGGTCATCGGTCCGCTGTTCGTCACCGGCGCGGGCATCGCCATCGCGTTCCCGACCGTGACGACCGCCGTGATGCGCTCGGTCAGCCCGGCCGAGGCCGGCGTCGCCTCGGGCATCAGCAACACCTTCCGCCAGGTCGGCGCCGTGTTCGGGGTCGCGACCGCGGCCGCGATCTTTGCCTCACAGGGCAGCTACGGGACACCGAGCGAGTTCGTCGACGGCTACCGCCCCGCATTCATCGCGCTCGGAATCTTGTGCGCCGCCGGGATCCTCGCCGGCGCCGTGATCCGGCGCCCCACCTCCGGCGACGCAGCGATGCCCGCCCGAGCAGAGACCGCCACAACATGCTGAGGAGAAGACCTCTCCGAACCCATCAAGGGTGTCGCGCACCCGCCGGAAAGGTCCCGTAGAGCATTCAGTGCACGACACCTCTTACACCCCAACGACGGGTCAACCACCGCGCGACTGTCGATGTGATCGTCGGCGGGATGCGGTTGATGCAGTGGCTCGGCGACGGAGGCCCACGCCCGCTGACTGGCGGCCGAGTGATGACCACAGCCAGATCGTGTTTGACGAGATCATGTCGACCGGTGCCGTCCTCGCCGGACGGCGGCCCGTGCGATTTCGCCGACTACTGGGCCCGGTACTCCCGAAGCTGATCCGAACCGACAGGTGATGACGGCGCGCACTGGCGTGTCGGCCTGGCGCGTGGTCTTCGCCGTGCGCACCTACGCCACGGACGAGCAGCCCAGGCCCCGCGTAGTGCACGAGTTCAGCCCGGCCCAGTCAGCAAACCCCAGGTCACAGCGCTGCGGCACTTCCCGGCCCCCGATCGGGAGCCAAGCCAGGTACAGGCGGTTGGGATGTCATCGGGCTGGGGATGGTCCAACCCTCCCAGGAAACGAGGCCACCCGGCGACGATCGGGCCAGGCAACAGCATCAGGCAGGGGGAAGCGACGGGGCCTGTAGTCCTATCGGTAGCCGCGCTTGAGCAGGTACTTGGCTCCTGCCTCGAAGGCCTTGGGGCTGAGCAGTTCGAAGCCGAAGGCGTCGGCGAGCCGGTCGGTCGTGTTGAACGCGGCGCAGACCGCCAGCGCGTCCTCGACCTGCTGGGGTGAGACACCCGCGGACAGCACTTCCCGCATGTCCTC
>DASRII010000394.1:0-2705 GCA_035650075.1 Micromonosporaceae bacterium
CGTAGCCCTCGAAGCGCTCCAGGTGTTCCGCCAGCCGGTCGCACAACCGACGGAAGGCTCTGTCTACTGTGGCCAGTGCTTGCAGGACGCGTTCGTCCCACCGCCAGTCGGTGTGGTCGTTGAGTGCCATGGAGTCGGATCTGGTCGGTCGGATCTGCCAGTTGGTGCAGGCGTCGCCGAATCGCCGGTTGAGGGGGACGAACTCCGCGTGGACCTTCGTCACGGCCTCGCGGGCGTCGGCGCGATCGAGTTCGCTGGCGAGTCGTCGCTCGTTCTCGACTTTGCCGGCATCGGTCACGGACCAACCCGAGCCACCGGCGAAGCTGTAGCGGTGGACCCACCCGTTCGCCTCGAAGTCCAGTAGCAGATCCTCGACCATGGCGGTACCGAGCCCGAACCGCGCCGCGATCCGGGAGCTCGACGCATAACCCAGCACCCGGGGACCGTGCAGGACGAGGTCCTCCGGAGCGGACGCGTACGGTGGCATCTCAGGACTCGGTCCGACTCGTGAGCCGGTCGTACCGCTGCTGCGCCGCCTGGGCCGATCCCAGTCCCATGGCGCGCGAGATCCGCCCCCAGGAGAGACCATGCGCGCGTGCCGTGAACAGCAGCGCCGTCTCGAGTTGCGCGACTTCGGCGCGAGCCGCGGGCATCAGCGCGAGGGCGGCCTCCACGTCGTCGTCGGTGGTCCTGCCGGCTGCGCCACGCCAGACGGCGAACCGGACAAGATCGACCGACGACGGAGGTTGCGAGCGCTTCAGCCACGGTGCTCTGGGCAGCGACGAGGCTCCCGCATCGAGCAGGTGCCGGCGGGCGGAGTGCTCGCGCGCCGCGCGCTCCTGGTCGGAGTCGGAGGGATTCACGCCAGCGAGTCTCAACCATCAACGGCTTGTTGTCAACACATTGTTGATACCGCGACCCACGACGACAACTGAGTTTCGTAACGTACCGATCCGGTCGATCTCGATGGTAACCGTGTCGCCGCCGCGCAACGTGAAGCCGCGGTCGGGGACGATGCCGGTCCCGGTCAGCAACACCACACCGGCCGGGAAGTCGAGTGCGCGGAACAGCCAGTCCACCAGGTCCTCGAAGCCGCGCGCCATGGCGGCGGTCGAGGTGCTCGCTCGGTACACGGCGGTATCGCCGCGTTCGACGAGTACCGAGACGTCGAAGGGCCCGTCGATCTCCCATGCGGGAACGATGGCCGGGCCGAGGGCGCACGCTCCTGTGTAGACCTTCGCTTGCGGCAGGTATAGGGGATTCTCGCCTTCGATGCTTCGGCTGCTCATGTCGTTGCCGACCGTGTACCCGAAGATCTCGCCTGTGCTGTTGACGACCAGCGCTACCTCGGCCTCGGGAACGTCCCAACCCGAGTCGGCCCGGATGCCGACCGCGGCGCCGTCTCCGACCACGCGGGCGGGGGTTGCTTTGAAGAACAGCTCGGGCCGGTCGCTGGAGTAGACCGCGTCGTACAGCGCGGCATGCCCGGACTCCTCGCGCCGGCCCTCGCGGCTGCGCTGGTACGTCACACCGGCGGCCCATACCTCCTGCAGATCGACCGGCGGGCGCACTCGTTCCGGAGCGGTAGCCGGTTCGTGAGCGGACTCGTACACCGCACGCGCCCGGTCCAACGGCATCTCGAGCAGATCGGACAGGCTGGCGCCGAGGGCGAGGTACCGGCCGTCGCGTCGAACCAACCAGCCGTCGTCGGCGTGGACGAGCGTGCCATATTGACCTACCACCGGTAGACCTTTCTCTGCCAAGTGACAACGTTCGGTAGCAATGCTGCGTGGTGATCAGTGTGAGCATGTACAGCGAGGCATCTGCCGGAGGCCCCGCACCCGTGGTGCCGACGGTGGTTGACGAGCCGGAGTCTGCCCGGTTCCGCGGCAGGCCAGCGGGCACGCGTGACGAGGAGTTCCTCGACTTCGTGGGCGCGTCCGGTCGATATCTGTTACGCACTGCTGTGCTGCTGTGTGGTGACCCGGTCCGGGCGGAGGAGCTGGTCCAGGCCACCTACGAGCGCACGTATCGCTCCTGGCGCGTGGCGCGCGACGGCGACCCGCGGGCGTACGCGCGTCGCGTGCTGGTCAACCTGCGGGTCGATGGGTGGCGGCGCACGCGTCGCGAGGTCGTCGTCGACCCGGTCGCCCTCCCCGATCAGGCCGGGCCCGACAACACGGGCGCCGTCGTCGCCCGTAACGCCGTGGTCCAGGCCTTGGCCCGGCTGCCGCTCGCGCAGCGGCGGGTCGTGGTGTTGCGACACCTGCTCGACCTCACCGAGACCGAGGTCGCTCGCGAACTGGGGATCTCGGTCGGCACGGTCAAGTCCCACCACGCGCGGGGGATCGCCCGGCTGCGCGCGATCTTCGCGGAAGGGGAGCTGCGATGAGCGTCCAGCTACACGATGACGACGTCATCGCCCGGCTGCGGGCCGGCGCCCCGGGCTACCCAGATGCTGGTCCCGACGCCGAGCGGACGCTTGCCGCGGCCCGACGAGCGCGGCGCCGCAGCTGGGGGCGGCGGGCGCTTGGCAGCGTGGCCGCGGTGGTGGTCGCGGTCGTCGGACTCATGGCGGTCGACCCGGTCGAGCTGCCCGGCTCCGGCACGTCCGTCATGCCTGGCGGGTCCGACATCGATTCACTCCCGAACCAGGGTGAGCCGCCCGTGTTCCCGCGCCAGCGGCTGCTCGACGACGTCACGGA